>QWQR01000009.1 GCA_003670745.1 Chloroflexota bacterium | reverse complement strand
TTCAGCGCCGACCTCGATCACCTCTCCCTGCAGGGGCTCTGCGCCACCTGCCGCGCAGATCAGAAGGGGTAGCGGGGGAGTAGACTCGCGTGGAGCGGCGCGCCTCTCGCGCCACAAGTAGATAAGGATGGTCCCATGGCTGAGAAGTTGAAGATCACGTACGCCACCCTCTCCGACTCCAACGAGGAGATTCATAAGGGGTATGAGGCGGGGCTCGCTGAGGCGCGCACCCTCCTTGGCGCGAGCTACGGCAACTTCATCAACGGGAAGTGGATCACCGACGGCGCCACCTTTGAGAAGCGCACGCCGATCGACGGCTCGCTCGTTGGCACCTTTACGAAGGGCGATCGCACCACGGCGAAGAGCGCCATCGCCGCCGCAAAGGCCGCGTATCCCGCCTGGTCGGCGAAGCCGTGGGAGGAGCGCGTCAAGCTGATTCGCGCCGCCGCGGAGATCATCAGCGATCGACAGTTCCTCTACTCGGCGCTCCTTTCGATCGAGGTCGGAAAGAATCGCCTTGAGGCGCTCGGCGACGTTGAGGAGACGGCCGACTTCTTCCGCATCTACGCGGGTGAGGTCGAGCGCAACAAGGGCTACCGCCACCCGATGGGGAACCTCGGCGACGCCAAGGTAGAGACGCTCACCGTCTTGAAGCCGTACGGCGTGTGGGCGGTGATCAGCCCCTTCAACTTCCCGTTCGCGCTCATGGGCGGTCCGGTCGGCGGCGCACTCGTTGCCGGCAACACGGTCGTGCTGAAGCCGTCGTCTGACGCCCCGCTCTCGGCGGTGTTGCTGGCGCGCGCCATCAAGGACGCAGGGATCCCCGACGGTGTGTTCAACATGGTGATGGGACCTGGCGACAGCGTTGGCGCAGAGTTGCAGGAGAATCCCGACGTTGCCGGAATTACTTTCACCGGCTCGTCCGAAGTTGGAATGCAGGTCTTCCACTCGTTCGCTAAGAGCTACCCGAAGCCGGTCATCGTTGAGATGGGCGGCAAGAACCCGACGATCGTCTCCAAGCACGCCGACCTTGAGAAGGCGGCCGAAGGGGTGATGCGCTCGGCGTTTGGCCTCGGCGGCCAGAAGTGCTCGGCGAACAGCCGCGTCTACGTTGAGGGCTCCGTTCATGACGAGTTCGTGAAGCTGCTCGTTGAGAAGACGAAGACGATCAAGATCGGCGACCCAACGGTGCGCGGCGTCTTCCTTGGGCCAGTCATCAATGCGCGATCAGTCGACACCTTCCTCGCCGCCTCCAGCGAGGCGAAGCGCGACGGCAAGGTTGAGACCGGCGGCGAGCGACTCACCGACGGCGACCTTGCGAAGGGCTTTTACGTTGCGCCGACGGTGGTCACCGGACTTGCGCCGACGCATCGACTCTTCAAGGACGAGCTCTTCGTTCCGTTCGTTGTGGTGACGAAGGTCAGCTCGTTCGAAGAGGGGATCAAGCTTGCGAACGAGAGCGAGTACGCGCTCACGGCGGGCTGCTTCACCGAAGACGAGAAGGAGATCCGCACCTTCCTCGACACGATCGACGGCGGCGTGATCTACGTGAACCGCCGCGCCGGTTCGACGACCGGCGCCTGGCCGATGGTCCAGCCGTTCGGCGGCTGGAAGAAGTCGGGGACGACCGGCAAGTCCGGTGGCGGCCTCTACTACGTGCAGCAGTACCTGCGGGAGCAGAGCCAGACGGTCGTGCGCTAGGCACGAGAGGGGTTACGAGGGGCGCACCCCCTCATATACACTCCGTATACGTCGTATTCACATAAGGAGGCTCCATGACCGTCGCCGATAAGCCGCTCGCCTGGCCAACGACCCTGCCGCACCTCGTCACCGAGGTCCCCGGGCCGAAGGCGCTCGCGCAGGTCGCCGCCGATCAGGCGGTCGTCTCCGGAAGCCTTCCGCGCGCCTATCCGTTTGCGCCGGTGCGCGGCTTCGGCATGGGCGTTGAGGACCAGGATGGCAACGTCTTCCTCGACTTCTGCGCCGGCATCGCCGTGAACTCCACCGGGCACTGCCACCCTCGTGTCGTCGACGCGATCGTGCAACAGGCGCAGCGCCTTCTTCACTACAGCGCCTCCGACTTTTATGAGCAGCGCTACCAGGAGCTCGCGACGGCGCTCGCCGCCACCGCGCCGTGGAGCGGCCCGTCAAAGGTGCTGCTGCAGAACTCCGGCACCGAGGCGGTCGAGGCGTCGATCAAACTCGCCCGCTACATGAGCGGCCGCCAGTGGATCGTCGGCTTCGTCGGTGGCTTCCACGGTCGCACCCTCGGCGCGCTGACGCTGACCAACTCCAAGGCGAAGTACCACGCGCACTTCGGACCGCTCGCCCCTGGCTTCTTGCACGTGCCGTTCGGCAGCGATGGCCTCGACGAGCTCGAAGAGCGCATCATCGCGCGCACGATCCCTGGCGACGAGATCGCCGCGTTCGTGGTTGAGCCGGTGCAGGGCGAGGGCGGCTACGTCGTACCTGACAAAGATTTCTTCCCGCGCCTGAAGGCGATCGCCGACAAGTACTGCATCGCCATCGTCGTTGATGAGGTGCAGTCCGGCGTTGGGCGCACCGGCAAGATGTGGGCAATCGAGCACTTCGGCATTGAGCCCGACATCATTGCGACCGCGAAGGGGCTCGGCTCCGGCATGCCAATCGGCGCCGTGATCGCCAAGGAGCACTGGATGCGCTGGAAGCCCGGCTCGCACGGATCGACGTTCGGTGGCAACCCCGTCGCCGCGGCCGCTGCGATCGCGACGCTCGAGGTGATCCGCGACGAGAAGTTGATGGAGAACGCCACGGCACGCGGCAAGGAGGCGGTCGATGGGCTGCGCGCCGCGCTCAAGGGGAACAGCACCGTCACCGACATTCGCGGCATCGGCCTGATGATCGGCGTCGACTTTACTGATGCCGACACCGCGGCTGAGGTCGAAGTTGAGGCGTTCAAGCGCGGCCTGTTGGTGCTCACCTGCGGTGACCGCGGCGTGCGCATGAGCCCGCCGCTCGTGGTCAACGCCGAAGAGATCAAGACGGCGGTCCGCATCTTCGCCGAGGCTGCAGCGGCCGTCGCCGCGCGGCGCTAGACCTGACCGCGGAGCGCGGAGTGTCCGGAGCGACCGGATCCAAGCTCCACACCATGCGCGATGCGATCGCAGCGCATGTGCACGATGGCGACACGGTAGCGATCGAAGGGTTCACCCATTGCATCTCGTTTGCCGCTGGCCACGAGATCATTCGACAGAAGCGTCGGAACCTGACGCTCGCCCGCATGACTCCCGACCTGATCTACGACCAGATGGTCGCCGCGGGATGCGCAAAGAAGTTGATCTTTAGCTGGCTCGGCAATCCAGGCGTCGGCTCACTCCACGCCATTCGTCGCCGCACCGAGCCGTCGGCGCTCGCCCCTGGCGAGTCGCTGCTTGAGGTCGAGGAGTACAGCCATCACGGCATGGTCGGTCGCTACGTTGCCGGCGCGCATCGACTGCCGTTCTATCCGCTCCGCTCCTACTCGGAGAGCGACCTGCCAGCGGCGAACCCGCTGATTCGTCAGGTGGAAAGCCCATACGGTGACGGAAAGATCTGGGCGGTGCCACCGCTCAACCCCGACGTTGCGATCATCCACGCCCAGCGCGCCGACGCAGAGGGGAACGTGCAGATGTGGGGGCTGCTTGGCTGCCAGAAAGAGGCGGCGTTTGCGGCGAAGCGCGTGATCGCTGTTGTTGAAGAGATCGTGCCGACCGAAACGATCCGCGCCGATCCGAATCGCACGATCGTCCCCGGCCTCATCGTGAACGCCGTCGTGCATGAGCCGTTCGGCGCACACCCGTCGTATGTGCAGGGCGCCTACGACCGCGACAACGCCTTCTACCGCGAATGGGATGCGATCAGCCGCGAGGCCGCCGCAACCGACGAGTGGTTGCGCGAGTGGGTCTACGAGGTGCCGGATCGTGCCGCCTACATTGCAAAGATGGATGCCGCACGACTGCGCGCGCTCCGCCCGACCCCCGCGCCGTCGGGATCCGTTGACTACGGGGACTACCGATGAGCGCGCCGAAGGGGCCAGAGGCGACGCCGAACGAGTTGATGGTCGTCGCCGCGGCACGCGCCCTTGAGGGGCGCCGCGTCTGCTTTGTTGGGGTCGGCCTGCCGAACATCGCCGTGAACCTTGCCAAGCGCACGATCGCCCCGCAGATGGAGCTCGTCTACGAGGCGGGGGTCTTCGGCGCCAGCCCGGCCCGGCTGCCGCTCTCGATCGGCGATCCGACGATCGTCACCGGCTCAACGGCGACCGTCTCCATGCACGATCTCTTCGGCCTCTACCTCCAGGGGGGTCGCATTGACGTCGGCTTCCTCGGCGGCGCGCAGATCGATCGCTTCGGCAACCTGAACACCACGGTGATCGGTGACTACGCTGCGCCGAAGACGCGACTCCCTGGATCTGGTGGCGCCTGCGAGATTGCGATCAACGCGAAGGAGATCATGGTGATCATGCGCCAGAGCAAGCGCAGCTTCGTGGAGAGGCTCGACTTCCGCACCTCGCCCGGTCACCTCGACGGCGCGGCGCACGCCGAGCGGGTGCGTCACGACGAGGGGTGGCTGAGCGCCGGGCCGACCGTGGTCGTCACCGACCTCGCCGTCTACGGCTTCGACGCCGATGGCGAGATGACACTGCGCACCCTGCACCCTGGCGCGACGCTCGACGCGGTGCGCGAGAGCATTGGCTGGAAGATCCGCATCCCAACCGGTGACGTGCCGACCACCCCGCCGCCGAGCGCCGAAGAGCTGCGGCTCATTCGCGAAGAGCTCGATCCGACTGGCGCCTACGTATGAGCTGCGCGCTGTATCGCATGGTTCAGTCTCATGACTGAGAAGGCTGGCGCGTCGATCTTCAGCCGCGGTGGCGCGGCACTGCCGCGCGCGGTGAGCGGTGATGGCGCATGGATTACTGACGCAACGGGGCGACGCTACCTCGATGCCGCAGGCGGCGCGATCGTCGTTGGGATTGGTCATGGGCGCGGTGCGGTTGCAGCTGCCGCCGCCGAACAGATGGGGCGCATCGCCTACGCCCATGGAAGCGCCTTCACTGCGGACGCGCTCGAGGCGTGGGTCGCCGAGCTCGGCCCGCTCCTTCCAATGCAGCACCCCTCGCTCTACCCAGTCTCCGGCGGCTCCGAGGCGGCAGAGACGGCGCTCAAGATGGTGCGCGCCTACTGGCTCGCGCAGGGCGAGCCGGATCGCACCGTCGTCGTGAGTCGCTGGGGGAGTTATCACGGCAACACGCTCGGCGCGCTCGACCTTTCAGGGCGACGTGGGCTGCGCAAGCCGTACGAGCCGTGGCTCGGTCGCTTTGAACATGTTTCGGCGGCGTATCCGTATCGCGCCGGGCTCCCCGGCGCCGACGCGATCGGCAGCGGCGCCGAAGCAGTCGCAGAACTCGACGCGCTCCTCGCACGTGTTGGACCGGGGCGCATCGCCGCGTTCGTCGCCGAGCCGATCGTGGGTGCAACGCTCGCCGCAGCGGTTCCGCCTGATGACTACTGGCCGGCGGTAAGCGCCTGGTGCGCTCACAACAAGGTGCTCTTCGTCGCCGACGAGGTGATGACCGGATTCGGGCGCACCGGCACCTGGTTCGGCGTGAACCACTGGAACGTGACCCCCGACCTGCTCATCGCGGCGAAGGGGGCAACGAGCGGCTACTGGCCGTTCGGCTTTGTGGCCGCCGCGCAGCACGTTGCCGATCCGCTCATCGCCTCGGGGTTCGTGCATGGCTTCACCTACAGCCACTCGATCCCCGGCGCGGCGGTGGCGCGCGCGGTGCTCACCATCCTTCGCGACGAACGACTCGTTGAGGCCGCGGCAACGCGCGGCGCGCAGTTGCGAGCAGCACTTGTTGAGGCGCTCGCCGACGAGCCGTGGGTCGGCGAGGTGCGTGGGCGCGGGCTGCTCATCGGCATCGAGCTCGTGGCGGATCGCAGCAGTAAGGCGCCGCACCCGCGGAGCGCGCGCGTTACCGAGCGCATCCTCACCGCCGCAAAAGGGCAGGAGGGCGACGGGCTCCTTCTGTACAGCGCCACCGCGCAGGCGAACGGAACGGATGGCGATCAACTGGTGATCGGTCCGCCGTTCGTGATTGGCGACGCAGAGCTTGATCGGATCGCGCGCGGCACCGCCGCCGCAATCTGCGCCGTGCGCGAGGGCTGAGCTCGGTCGAGCGCGAATAGGTTGAGCGCGAGTAGGTTGAGCGCGGAGCTAGGCGACGATCTCGAGCGAGATTGCAACGTTGCCGGCGAGCGCCGAGGAGATCGGGCAGCCACCCTTTGCCCCTTCGGCGATCTCAGCGAACTTTGCTGCATCAAGCCCCGGAACAACGCCCTTCAACGTCAACTTTGACGAGGTGACGCGCCAGCCAGCTTCGACCTTTTCGAATGCGACCGTTGCAGAGACGTCGAGTCGCTCGGCAGGGGTGGTGTTGCGCGCAAGTGCGCCGGAGAGTGCCATGGCGAAGCAGGCGGCGTGTGCCGCAGCGAGGAGCTCCTCAGGTGAGGTGACCCCTTCATGTGCCTCGGAGCGTCGTGGCCAGCTGACGGGGAGCGCGCCGATCGCGCCGCTCTCAACGTTGGTGATTGTGCCGCTCCCTTCGAGCAGCGTTCCGTTCCAGGTTGCCGAAGCCGTTCGCGTCGTCATTGTTCACGCTCCTTAATCTGCGTCTCTCTCCGCTGCGTCATCGGCGGGTATCCGCGATACTAGCGGGGATGGCGCCGATCCTGGTCGCCGCACCAACGAATAACGAAGGAGCGCCCTGATGTTCTTCCTCACAAAGCTCGCCGTCGCCAAGCGCAGCGTGACGATCCTTGTCGCCCTCGCCCTCTTCGGCGGCGGCGTCGCGAGCTGGGGGAGCCTCAAGCAGGAGTTGCTTCCGAACATCGACTTCCCGATCGTCACGGTGATCGCCCCGTACCCGGGCGCCGGCACCGCCGACGTGGCCGAGCAGGTCGCAGCGCCGATTGAGGCGGCGGTCTCGGGCGTCTCTGGCGTTGAATCGCTCCGCTCCGTGTCGACGACCGGCCTCGGCTTTGTCTCAGCGCAGTTCGCCTATGGCAGCGACGTGAAGGAGATCCTGCGTCAAGTCGAGGCGGGGATTGCCGCCGCGAAGCTTCCGTCGGGCGTCACCCCAGTGGTGCGCAACTACAACATCAACTCCGCCGCGGTGGTGATTGCGACGATCAGCCCGAAGGGTGACATGACGCTCGACGAGCTCGCCACCCTTGCCAGCGACGAGCTGCTGCCGAACCTTCGCGCCGTAACCGGTGTTGCCTCGGCCGACCTTTCAGGCGGCGTCGAGAAGCAGGCGTATATCCAGCTCGACGCAACAAAGCTCGCCGCGAGCGGCGTGAGCATGAGCCAGGTCCAGCAGATCATCCAGGCGAACAACCTCACCTTCCCGGCGGGGCAGCTCCCAATTGGCGGAGCGCTCGTACCGGTCTCTGCCACCGGACGCTTCACGACACTCGACCAGCTGAAGGGACTCATCGTTGGTGCGAGCGTCGGCGCAGGTGGCGTCCGCCAGCCGGTGCTTCTGAGCCAGGTCGGCACCATCTCGGTCGCCGACGTGCACACCTCGGGCTGGTCCGAGACGAATGGCAAGCCAGGCCTCTCGGTGAGCGTGTCGAAGTCTGCTGAGGCGAACACCGTCACGACCGCGCAAGACGCGATCGCCGCACTTGATGACTTCAAGGCGGCCCACCCAGGGAAGGTTGAGACCTCAATCGTCACGAACTCTTCAACCTTCATCATTGATTCCATCAATTCTCTACTGCGCGAAGGTGGGCTCGGCGCTGCGTTTGCCGTGCTCGTGATCTTCCTCTTCCTGCTGAACATTCGCTCCACGGTCGTTGCGGCGGTGAGCATTCCGCTCAGCCTCCTCGCCGCGATCATCTCCATGTCGGTTTCGGGGATCACCATCAACATCATGACCCTCGGTGGCCTCGCCGTTGCCGTCGGCCGCGTCGTTGATGACTCGATCGTTGTGCTCGAGAACATCTATCGCCACCGCAGTCAGGGGGAGCCGATCGGCGATGCGGTGCTGAACGGCACGCGTGAGGTCGCCTCGGCGATCACCAGCTCGACGATCACCACGATCGCGGTCTTCTTGCCGCTCGGCGTGGTCGGTGGCCTGATCAGCCAATTCTTCCTTCCGTTCGCACTCACCGTTACGTATGCGCTGCTCGCATCGCTCATCGTTGCGCTCACGGTGATCCCGGTTTTGGCCTACTTCCTCGTTAAGGTGAAGGGCGCCAACGCCAAGGTCCCGTACGCGGTTGAAGGCACGCACGAAGAGATTTCGATCTGGGGACGCCTCTACCTTCCAGTGCTTGGCACTGCGTTGCGCAGCCGCGCGACGAAGTTCATCACGCTGGCGATCGCCGCATCGCTCTTCGTTGGCGCCACCTCGCTGGTGAGTCAGATCCCGACGCAGTTCCTCAACAGCGGCAGCGAAAAGGTTCTCACCGTTACGGTGAACCCGCCGCTTGGAACCTCCACAGCGGTCGTGCTCGATCACAGCCGGGAGGCCTATGCGCTGCTTGATAGCGACGCGCAGGTGCAGCTTGTCACCACGTCGATCCCCGGTGAGAACGCGACCGGATCGCAGACACTTACCGCAGCGATCACTGGGCGTGCGCCAAATGCTGCGCGCATGACGGTGATCCTTGACCCGGAGACCGATCTGACCGCGGCGAAGGGGCGACTCCTGAGCCTCCTAGCGCCGGTCGGTGCCGATGGATGGACGGTGACCGTTGAGGAGATTGGCTTTAGCGCCGGCTCCAATGCGATCTCCGTGATCATTACTGGAACCAGCACCAACGACGTTGCTGCAGCCTCCGACGCGATCGTCGCGAAGCTCTCCGAGAACGGCGACCTGGTGAACGTAAAGAGCGACCTCGTCAAGGCTGGTCGACAGGTCGAGGTGACCGTCGACGCCTCCAAGGCCGCCGCCGTCGGGCTCTCTGCAGCGCAGGTCGCGGGTGAGGTGCGCAACCTGCTCGTCGGCTCGGAGATCGGCCAGATGGAGGTCGCGGGGGAGAAGCTCAACATCTCAATGAAGATCGACTCGTCGCTCGTAGCCGATGTCGCCGCGCTCAGCGCGTACCGTATCGGCGCCGCTCGGGTGCCGCTCGCCGCGATTGCCACCGTGCGAGAGATCTCGGTCCCGTCCAGCATCACGCGCATTGACCAGTCACTCGCCGCTAACGTGACCGGCGAGATCTCGAGCCCCGACACAGGTGCCGTGAACACGGCGGTGAAGGATGCGGTCCAGAGCCTGAAGGACGGCGGGAAGCTCAGCGCGGTCGACGTGCGACTTGCTGGCGTGACCGAACAGCAGAACGATTCGTTCGCTGGACTCTTCACGGCGATGGCGGTTGCGATCCTGCTCGTGTATCTCACGATGGTGGTCGTCTTCAATTCGCTCGTCGACCCACTCGTGATCATGTTCAGCCTGCCGCTGGCGGTGATCGGCGCCTTCCCGGCGCTCCTGCTCACCAATCGCCCGATCGGCATCTCGGCACTGATCGGCTTCCTGATGCTCATCGGCATCGTGGTGACGAATGCAATCGTGCTCTTGGATCGCGTCGAACAGCTGCGCCATGAAGGGGTGGAGACGCGTGAGGCGCTCATGCGCGCAGGCGCGACGCGCGTGCGCCCGATCCTCATGACGGCAGTTGCAACGATCCTTGCGCTCTTGCCGCTCGCGGCGGGGCCGAGCGAGGGGTCGATCATCGCCGCGGAGTTGGGGACCGTCGTCATCGGCGGCCTTCTCTCCTCGACGCTGCTCACCCTCCTCGTCGTGCCGGTCGTTTACAGCCTCATCGACGGCCTGAAGGGGAGCCTCCGCCGCTCGGCCGCATAATCCTGATAGGATCAGTCAGGATTCAGCGCCACGCAGAGGCGCCCCCGAGCGCAGAGGAGGGCCCATGACGATCGCCAAGCCGGTAGTCACCGACGAGCGGGAGCAGTACGCCTTCCACGACGAGATCACCTACCTGCGCGAGACGAAGGCCGGCCTCACCGAGGAGACGGTCCGCGAGATCTCAATGACCAAGGACGAGCCCGCATGGATGCTCGAGTACCGCCTTCGCGCCTTCAAGCACTTCGAGGCGCGCGCCATGCCGCACTGGGGCGGCGACCTGACGAAGCTCGACTTCTCGAAGATCGTCTACTACCGCAAGCCCTCGGAGCGCGAGGAGAAGTCGTGGGACGACGTTCCCGACCAGATCAAGAAGACGTTTGAGCGACTCGGCATCCCAGAGGCGGAGCGCAAGTTCCTCTCGGGCGTCGGCGCGCAGTACGACTCCGAGGTCGTCTACCACTCCGTTCGCGAGGATCTGCAGAAGCTCGGCGTGGTCTTCATGGGCACCGACCAGGGGATGAAGGAGTATCCGGAGATCTTCAAGAAGTACTTCGGCACCGTCGTTCCAGCAGAGGACAACAAGTTTGCCGCGCTTAACTCGGCGGTATGGTCGGGCGGATCATTCGTGTATGTGCCGAAGGGGGTCGACGTTCCGCTTCCGCTTCAGGCCTACTTCCGCATCAATGGCCAGAACACCGGACAGTTCGAGCGCACCCTGATCGTCGTCGACGAGGGGGCGAGCCTCCACTACATCGAAGGGTGCACCGCGCCGAACTGGGCGACCGACTCGCTGCACGTCGCGGTGGTCGAGGTGATTGCACTCCCTGGCGCGAAGGTGCGCTACACCACGATCCAGAACTGGTCGAACGACGTATACAATCTCGTCACCAAGCGCGCCCATGCGCATGCCGGTTCCACGGTCGAGTGGATCGATGCGAACACTGGCGCGCAGCTGACCATGAAGTACCCAGGCATCTACCTGCTCGGCGAGAAGGCTCACGCCGAGATCGTCTCGGTGGCCGTGGCCTCGAAGGGGCAGCATCAGGACACCGGCGCGAAGGCGGTCCACCTTGCACCAAACACCACGAGCCGCATCGTCGGCAAGTCGGTGAGCAAGGATGGCGGTGTCTCCACTTATCGCGGCACCGTAAAGGTCGCCCCTGGTGCCACCGGCGTGACGACGAGCGTCCGCTGCGACGCGCTGATCCTCGACGAGGGGAGTCGATCTGAGACCTATCCGTACATCGACATTCAAGAGGACGACACCTCGATGAGCCACGAGGCCACAGTCGGCCGCGTCTCCGACGACCAGATCTTCTACCTGATGAGCCGCGGTATGACCGAGAACGAGGCGACGAATCTGATCGTTCAGGGCTTCCTCGAGGTCTTCACCAAGGAGCTACCGATGGAGTACGCCCTGGAGTTCAATCGGTTGATTCGCCTTGAGATGGAGGGAGCGCTGGGGTGAGCCTCGCCCCCACAGCCCCCACCGGCGCCACGGCGCCACGTCGTGCGCTCGCCGACCTTCCAATCGACTGGGCAACGGAGTCCACGGTCGCCGAACTTGTTGCGGCAGCTGGCGGCGGTGCAGCTGAGCGCAGCGTTGCCCTCGCCGCATTTCGCGCGCTGCCGACCGAGGCGAATCTCCTCTTCACCGGCTACGTCGACCTTCGCGCCGCCGAGCTCGACGGAGCGAAGCCCGCAGCGCTAAAGCCTGCGATCGGCGAACTTCCCGCGAGCGCGCTGCCGAGTGGTGCAGCAGCGGTGATTGAGGTGAGCGCGCGTGGCGTGGCCGCACACATCGGTGCTGCCGCACAGGCGGCGGGGCTCGCGATCACGACCATGCCCGCGGCCACACCGCTCGCGGGCGTTGGCGAAGATCGCATGAGCGCGCTCATCGGCGCACTTTGGAACGTTGGCGTGCGGATCGGCCTCGCGTCAGGTTCAATTGACGCGCCAGTCATCGTGCGCTTCGTCGCTCCGGCGGCAGGTGGGTCGCTCTTGGCACGCACCGCGATCGATCTCGGCCCGAGCGCGCACCTCTCCGTCGTCGAGGAGATCGGCGGCGCCGCCGCTACCCCTGGCCCAGCCCGAGCGCTGCTCGCCGCAACGAGCGAGGTGAGCCTCGCTGCGAACGCACGCCTCGACCTCTCGTCGATCCAGCAGCTCCCTGAAGACTGCGCCTACATCGTGGCGCGCCGTCACGAGTTCGGCGCTGGGGCCGAGATGCACCTGGCCGCCGCCCAGATCGGCGCGCGACTCGTGCGCGGTCGCATTGACCATCACCTCGCCGGCGACGGTGCAGCGATTCGGCAGGTCGAAGTGGTCTTCGGCTCGGGTGACCAGTTGCACGATCTCACCACCTACAGCCTGCACACTGGCGAGAAGACGATTGGCGACCTGCTCGCCAAGGGGGTCTTCGGCGGCAAGTCGCGCGGCTTCGTGAAGGGGGTCACGACGATCCCACGCAGCGGTCGCGGCACGAACTCCTACCTCGGCGAGTTTGGGATGCTCCTCTCGAAGACGGCGCGCAGCGTCGCCATCCCGTCGCTCTGGATCGATCAGCCGAACTGCGAGCGCGTGGCGCATGGGAGTTCGGTCGGCCCAATCGACCCGGCGCAGATCTTCTATTTGCGATCGCGCGGCTACACCGAGGCCGAGGCGCGTCGCGCCATCGTGATGGGATTCCTCGAGCCGGTCGTTGCGGCGCTCCCGCTGGAAGATGAGGCCGATCGCCTGCGCGAGGCGCTCGCGGCGAAGCTCGAGACGGCGCTCGTCGAGCGATAGGCTCCGCGGCCATGGCAGCTGAGCGACTCTTTCCCGTCGCGGAACTTACCGCAGGCACGATGCGGCTCGTTTGGCCCGCCGGACGCGCGATCCTGGTGGTGAATGCTGGCGGCGCGATCCACGCCGTCGATGGCGTCTGCACCCATGAGTACTGCGAGCTCGACCGCGGATTTCTCTCTCCCGCAAGCGTTGCCGCGCCAACGCTCACCTGCCCGCTCCACCTCTCGCGCTTTGACCTTGGAACGGGGGAGGCGCTCGACCCACCCGCCGAGGTACCGCTCGGTGTGCACCGGGTGAGCGTTGACGCCGAAGGGTGGCTCCTCCTTCACGACGACTAGGCTCGCGGCAACGAGGCTCGCGACCTCGAGGGTCGGCGCGCGCTGAGCCGCTACGATGCGTAGGATCGAGTCACCGGCTTTGCCGTAGCGACTCACCGACACAGCACCAACTGAACAGCTGGAGGGTCGATGCAAGAGATCAAGGACCGCGCCGCGAGCCTCGCCGGTCTCGCACTCGAGCGCGACGCCATTTGGCTCTACGATCGACTCGCCGCCCTAGAGAAAGATCCTGCGCGTCGCGATGCGTTTACGAAGATCGCTACGAGCGAACGCCGCCACGCCGCTATCTGGGAGGCGAAGCTCGCCTCGCTCGGCGAAGCGGTACCGGCGCACCCACGCCCCTCCTGGCGTGTGCGCCAGATCGCCATCCTTGCGCGCATCTTCGGTACTCGCGCGGTGAGTGACATGGTGAAGGCGCTCGAAGGCTTTGAGGAGTCGGTCTACGGCGAACATGCCGACGTTCCCGAGGTCGAAGAGATCGCCAAAGACGAGGCGAAGCATGCGGAGATTTGGCGCGACCTCGACGGCGGTGCACAGGCAAAGTCTGCGCGCGCGGCGATGAGTGCGCGCGAGCCCTGGCACCGCGCCGGTGGCAGCGGCACGCTGCGCGCCTCGATCTTCGGTGTCTCCGATGGTCTTGTAAGCAACGCTGCGCTCGTGATGGGGATCGCAGGCGCAACGACCTCGACGCAGGGCGGCTTCGTGGTGCTCGCTGGAGCCGCAGGACTCCTCGCCGGTGCGTTCAGCATGGCGGCGGGGGAGTACGTTTCGATGCGCAGCCAGACCGAGCTGCTCGAGCGGCAGATCGAACTGGAGCGCGCCGAACTCGAGGCGATGCCCGACGAGGAGGAGGCGGAAATCGCAGCTCTCTATCGCCACCGCGGATTCCCTGAGGCAGAGGCGCACGCCATTGCAAAGCGACTCATGGCAGATCCGAAGGTTGCCCTTGAGACGCTCGTGCGTGAAGAGCTCGGCCTTGACCCTGAAGAGCTCGGCTCGCCGTGGGGTGCGGCGATCGGCTCGTTCTTCTCCTTTGGGGTTGGCGCGATCGTTCCGCTCGTCCCATTCATTCTGCTGAGCGGTAGCTCCGCGTTGGTCGCATCGATCGTTGCGACAAGCCTGGCGCTCTTCGCTGTTGGCGCGGCGGTGAGCCTGCTCACCGGCCGGTCGGCGCTGTATTCGGGCGCTCGTCAGCTCGGGATCGGCGTTGCGGCTGCGGGCGTCACCTATCTTGTTGGCAATCTCATCGGCGTCAACGTTTAGCGTCGGGAGGAGCAGGCGAGAATGATCCCAACGCCGCCCGACGCGATCCTGCTCCAGCTCGGGCCTATCGCCGTGCGCTGGTACGGACTTCTCTACGCGGTTGGCCTTCTCGTTGCGTATCAATTCATGGTGCGCGAGGCGCGTCGTCGGAATCTGAACAGCGAGCTCATCGCAACCGGGCTCGTGGTCGTCTCGATCGCCGCGCTCGCGGGGGGTCGCCTCTATCACGTGATCGACGCATGGGATCGCTATGCCGCGAATCCGATCGGCGCGCTCATCCCGCCATATGAGGGGCTCGGCGCACCAGGCGGTCTGATCACCGGAACGATCGCGCTCGCGATCATTCTGCGTCGCTGGCGCCAGGACCCATGGCGCTGGATTGACGTGGCGGCGCCAGCGATCTTAGTGATGCAGGCGATCGCGCGTTGGGGGAACTGGTTCAACCAAGAGCTCTACGGCCTGCCGACAGATCTGCCGTGGGGGCTTGCGATCGACTGCGCATACCGCACCCTCGACACCTCGTGCAGCGCAATCGGTGAGGCGACGCGATTCCATCCGCTCTTCCTCTATGAGTCACTCTCTGGCCTGGCAGGGGCGCTCCTCTTGCCGGCGCTCGCGCAACGGCTGCGCGGTGCGCTCACCCCTGGCCTCATCGGGCTCGCAGCACTCGCCTGGTACGCCAGCACCCGCCTCCTTCTTGAGGGGCTACGCCTCGACAATTGGCGCGTTGGCGGTGTGCCGACCGCCTACCTCGTGATGGGGGCGATCCTTGTCGGCACCGCGCTCGTTGCACTGCTACGCCTGCGCCTCGGCTCGCGCACAAATTCGCGCACGAACTCGGGCACGGGTCTCGCCCCGCGGCGCGGAGCGGTAGGATCGGGTCGAGCGAGCGCGCGAACACGCGCGCGGGGCACCTCGCCCCGCGGCGGCCGGCGCAAGAGTCGATAACGGAGGCCACATGGCACGAATCCAGCGACGCAAGGTGACGGTGATCGGCGCAGGGAATGTTGGCGCCACCACGGCCCAGCGGATCGCCGAATCGGGGCTCGCCGACGTGGTGCTCGTCGACATCGTCGAGGGGCTGCCGCAAGGGAAGGGGCTCGACCTCGCTGAGGCGGCGCCGGTCGTCGGCCACGACGGTCGCATCACTGGCACGAATAGCTACGACGAAACCTCAGGCTCCGACGTGATCGTGGTCACGAGCGGCATCGCCCGCAAGCCGGGGATGAGCCGCGATGATCTGATCAGCACCAACGCAGGGATCGTGCGCGGCGTGGTGAGCGAGGCGGCGAAGCGTTCGCCTGACGCGATCCTCGTCGTTGTCACCAACCCACTCGACGCCATGTGCCACGTGGCGATCAAGGCGTCGGGCTTCCCGAAGTCGCGCGTGATCGGCATGGCGGGAACGCTCGACTCTGCGCGCTTCCGTCACTTCATCGCCCTTGAGACTGGCGTGAGCGTCGAAGACGTTCGTGCCTTCGTGGTTGGCGGTCACGGCGACACCATGGTTCCGCTGCCGCGCTACTCGGCGGTCGGCGGTATTCCGCTCCCCGAGATGCTCTCGGCCGAGCGCATCGCTGCACTCGTGCAGCGCACGCGCAGTGGTGGAGCAGAGATCGTTGAGCTGCTAAAGACGGGGAGCGCCTTCTACGCCCCCGCCGCCGCAACCTTCGAGGTTGTGGAGAGCATCTTGCTGGATCGCCGCCGCTTGATCCCATGCGCCGCGCTGCTCGAAGGCGAATACGGCGTGCAGGGACTCTTCGTCGGAGTTCCGGTGGTCGTTGGCGCTGGTGGGATCGAACGCATCATTGAGGTGAAGTTCACCCCCGAGGAGCAGGCCGCATTCACCAAGTCGGCCGATGCGGTGAAGGAGCTCTTGGCCCTTATCTAGCCTTGGCCCTCATCGAGTCGAGGGCGAGGTCTAGAACCAGCGGGTGGTGATGACCTTCTTGGTGGTGTAGAACTCCACCCCATCGCGACCCGTGGCGTGCAGGTCGCCGAAGAAGCTCTTGCGGCGACCGCTGAACGGGAAGAATGCCATCGGCGCCGCCACACCAATGTTCACACCGAGCATCCCCGATGTTGCGCGGCGCTTGAACTCGCGCGCGGCACCACCCGAGGCGGTGTAGATCGAGGCTGCGTTGCCGTACTCGTTCGTCGTGGCCATGAGGTGAAGCGCCTCGTCGAGATCCTTCGCGCGGAAGACCGAGAGGACCGGCCCGAAGACCTCTTCGCGCGCGAGCGGTGATGCGGCGTTGATCCCAACGATCGTTGGGCCGATAAAGAATCCCTTCGACGGGCCGGTTCCGCGACCGTCGCGGATCATCTCGCCACCCGCGGCGATCCCTTCATCGACGAGGCGGTGCACGCGATCGCGCGCCTCGCCACGAATCACCGGGCCGAGGCCGACCCCTTCGTCGAGGCCGCGTCCCATCTTGATAGAAGTCACATGGTCAAGAAGGCGCGGGAGCAGCTTCTTGTCGGCGTCGCCGACAAGGGTCAGCACCGAGCCTGCGAGGCAGCGCTGTCCCGCATTGCCGAAGGCCGACTCGGCGATGTTCGGCACGCTCTGCTCCAGCACCGCGTCGGGCATGGCGATGATGTGGTTCTTCGCGCCGCCGAGCGCCTGCACGCGCTTCCCAGCCTTCGCCGCGCCCTCGTAGACGATCCGTGCCACGCGCTCCGAGCCGACGAAGCTGATCGCGTCGATCTCGGGTTCGTTGATGATCGCGGTGACGGTCTCAACGGCGCCGTGCACGAGGTTCACCACGCCGGCGGGGATCCCCGCCTCTTCGCAGATCTCAACGATCCGTTGCGACGAGAGCGGGGTGCGCTCCGACGGCTTGAGGATGAACGCGTTGCCACAGGCGATCGCGAGCGGCAGCATCCACATCGGGACCATGAACGGGAAGTTGAACGGCGTGATCCCTGCCACGACGCCAACGGGGAAGCGGACCATCTCGGAGTCGATGCCGCGCGAGACCTGGTCGAGGTTCTGGCCCATGAGGAGCGTCGGCGCCCCGCAGGCAAAGTCGACGACCTCGATCCCGCGGCGCACCTCGCCGGCGGCGTCGGAGTAGACCTTGCCGTTCTCGGTTGAGACGAGGCGGGTCAGTGCGTCGCGGTTGTCGAGGAGGACCTCACGCAACTTGAAGAGGTAGGCTGCGCGCTCGGGGGGCGGCATCTCGCCCCAATCGGCGGCGGCGGCACGCGCCGCCTTCGCAGCGGCGGCAACGTCGGCCCCTGTCGAGAGTGGCACGTGCGCAAGCGGCTCTTCGGTCGCTGGGTTTGGCACGACCAGTCGCTCGCTCCCGGCGGAATCGACCCATCGCCCGCCGATGTAGTTCTTAAGGACGGCGGGGGCGGTCTGGGCCGCGAGCGCCTCGATCGTCATTGCCATGGGGAGCATTCTGCTGGAGCGGCCCCATTCGTGCGTATCTCGTCGCGCGCCGTGCGCTGCGGCGGCCTCGACGTGCGGCGCGGGCGGTATGGTGGAGCGACGACGGGCGCCAGAGTTACAGGCGCCGATGAGGAGGGTTGATGGCTGGGACGGCTGCCAAGGGAACCACAAGCATGAGTGGCGCCGAGATCGTCGCCCTCTCGAAGCGCCACACGATGACCGAGTGGTCGGCGCAGGCTGGAGCCAATCCTATTCCGATCGACCATGCGAAGGGCTCCTGGTTCTGGACCCCCGAGGGTGACAAGATCCTCGACTTCAACAGCCAGTTGATGTGCACCAACATCGGCCACGGCGATGCGCGAGTGCTCGCTGCGATTACCGAGCAGGCGGCGAAGCTCGCCTACGCGAACCCGTTCATGGCGACAGAGCCGCGCGCGCGACTCGGCGCAAAGCTCGCCGAGATCTGCCCCGGCGACATCGACGCCTTCTTCTTCACCAACGGCGGCGCCGAGGCGGTCGAGAACGGCATTCGCATCGCGCGCCTCTTCACCGGCCGCCATAAGATCGCTGCCCGCTACCGCTCGTATCACGGCGGTACATCTGGCGCGCTCACCGCCACCGGCGATCCGCGACGCTGGTTCACCGAGCCGGGCATGCCAGGGGTCTTCCGCATCCCCGACTTCCACGAGTTCGGCGCCGAGTCGCCACGCCCCGCCGCTGAGGTGCTCGCCGAGACCGAGAAGGTCTTGAAGTACGAAGGGCCGCAGAACGTCGCCGCGATCATTGTTGAGACGGTGGTCGGCACGAACGGGATCCTGATCCCGCCCGACGGCTACATGCAGGGGCTTCGCGAGATGTGCGATCGACACGGGATCCTGCTCATCGCCGATGAGGTGATGGCTGGTTTCGGCCGCACCGGCAAGTGGTTCGCGGTCGACCATTGGGGAGTCGTCCCCGACATGATCACCATGGCGAAGGGGCTAACGAGCGCCTACGTGCAACTCGGCGCACTCGGCATGCGTCGCAAGATCGCCGACCACTTCGCCGAGAAGGTCTTCGGCGCAGGGCTCACCTACAACAGCCATCCGCTCGCCTGCGCCACGGCGCTCGCGACGATTGCGGTCTACGAGGAGGACCACCTCATTGAGCGTTCCGCCGAGAGTGGCAAGAAGCTGCGCGCGCACCATGAGCGCATGAAGGCGAAGCACCCGTGCGTCGGGCCGATCCGCAACATTGGCCTCTTCGGCATCATCGAGCTGGTGCGCGATCCGAAGACGAAGGAGCCGATCGCAGGATTCAATCAGACGGTCCCCGAGATGGTGGCGCTCGGCAAGTTCTTCCGCGAGAACGGTCTTTACACGATCGTGCGCTGGAATGGCTTCTTCACCAATCCGCCGCTCAACATCTCTGATGAGGATCTCGACTTTGCATTTGAGGTGATTGATCGCGGGCTGACGGAGGTCGATCGGGCGCTCGGCCTCGTCTGAGCGAGCGGCGCGAGCGATGAGCGACGGAGTAGTGATCGGTGCAGGAGAGGCGCCGCCAATCCTCACCGAGCTGCATCGCGGCGACGTGCTTGAGTCGGCACATCGCGGCGACGTTGCGGTGGTCGGCGCCGGCGGCAAGCTGATCGCGTCGCTCGGCAACCCCAATCGCCTCGTCACCCTGCGCAGCGCGATCAAGCCCTTCACTGCAGTAGCGGTGCTGCTCGCAGCGACCCAGGCAGGGATTGAGATCGACGACGTATCGCTCGCCCTCTCGTCGGCGAGCCATGCTGGGGCCGACGAGCATGTGGCCGTCGCGCGCGCGATGATCGCCGCGCACGGATTGGATCCAGAGCTCCTGGTGCATGGCCGCCCTTCACCACTGCGCGCAGGGAGCGCAGGCGACCTGCTGCAGCACATGTGCTCTGGTCAACATCTTTCGCTGCTGCTCCTCGCCAAGGCGCTTGGCGTCGACGCGCGCGGATACGACGACTACGCGCATCCGGTTCAGCAGCGGCTACGCGCGGTGGTCGGTGCGCTCCTCTCGGTCAATCTTGATGCTGCGCCGTGGGGGGTCGACGGCTGTGCCATTCCAACCTACGCCGTACCGCTCCGCACCGCAGCGGAGGGGGCGCGTCGCTGGGCGCACCCAAATGACGCGGAGGTTCCCTCCGAGCTGCGCGGCGCACTGACTCGCGTGCGCGCCGCCGCCATCGCGAACCCGCGGCTCATTTCGGGGGGTGGCTTTCTCGACACCGACCTGATTCGCGGCGGCGAAGGGGAGGTCGTCTCAAAGCAGGGGGCCGAGGGGCTCTGCCTCGTCGGCGCGCCGGGGATCGGCCTTGCCGTGAAAACTGAAGATGGCGACGGCGCAGCGCGCTCTGGGCGCGTCGCCACGGTTGCTGCGTTGGCCGCCGTCGGTGCCGCGGTGGCGAGCGCCTCGTCGCTTGATCTGCATCGCACCGTACGCCTGCCTGATCCGCGCGGCGGCGAGCCGCTCGCGACGCTGCGTCCGAGCGCCGCCTTCGACGCGCTGCGCCGCTAATGCACCTTCCGGAGGCGTGGCGCCTCCTTGAGCTCTCGCCGTCGCCGACCGTCGAGCAGGTAAAGGCGGCGTATCGCCGCCGCGCAAAATCGCTCCACCCTGATCTCTCTCCGTCGAATCGTCGCGCCGCCGATCCAGCGCTCTTCGCGCGGCTCACCGCCGCATATGAGGCGGCGCTCGGCGAGGCTGTTGCGGCGGGTCGCCACGGCTCGCGCCCTGTTGCGCATGTCGCATCGCCACCCTCCAGAGCTTCGACGCAACGCAACGCGCCGCCGCCGATTCGTCGTCGCCGCGAAGGCGCGCAACGTAGCGCGGCTCCCGATGCGCCGCCGCGCGCTACTCCTGGCTCAACGACCTACCCCGACGAGCCGTACGCGGGTGATCCGGTCTGGGACGGCGCAGGCTGGGTCGGCCCGAACTCGGGCACCTATTGGACGGTGAACCCAAAGGAGTACGCCGACCCGCGACGGCACGGCGCCGAGTACCGCGCTCGTGGTCGACGCCCCGTGCGACGTGATCCGCGCAGCTCGCGCCCGAGCGACGACTCGCGCCCGAGCGACGATTCACAGCGAGGCGACGAGCGGGAGTCGGAGTGGCGCGACGCGCCTAGCAGCACCGACCGGCCGGGGCTCCTTGCCCGCATCGCGGCGATTCTCTTTCGGCGGGGTACGATCTAGGAATGAGTGAGACCCCAGCACTGATGCGCGTTCGCATCGCGCCGAGTCCGACCGGGCCGTTCCACATTGGAACGGCGCGAACCGCCCTCTTTAACCTGCTCTACGCGCGACGCCACGGCGGCACGTACATCGTGCGCGTCGAGGACACCGATGTTGCTCGCTCAACAACCGACTTCGAGCGCGACATTCTTGAGGGGCTGCGCTGGCTCGGCCTTGAGGCCGACGAAGGGGTGCGCGGTGATGGGGGAGAGATCGGAGCGCACGGCCCGTATCGACAGAGCGCGCGCGGCGAGCGCTATCGCGAAGTAGCCGCCGAGCTCCTTGCAAAGGATCTCGCCTACCCCTGCTTCTGCACCGCTGCCGAACTTGACGCCGAGCGCATGGCGCGCGAGGCGCGCAAGCTTCCGCCGCGCTACTCCGGTCGCTGTGGCACGATCGCGCCGGCCGACGCCGCCACGCGCGTCGCTGCAGGAGAGTCTGCGGCGCTGCGCTTCCGGATTCCCGCTGGCGCGGTGGTGATCGACGATCTCGTGCGCGGCCGTGTTGAGATTGATGCCGAGGCGCTCGGTGGCGATCTGGTGATCTTGCGCGCCGACGGTTCGCCGCTCTACCACTTCACCGTGGTCGTCGACGACGCCGACATGGGGATCACCCACGTGATCCGCGGCGAGGATCACCTCTCAAACACGCCGAAGCACATCCTTCTCTTCCAGGCACTTGGCGTGCCGTTGCCACGATTCGCACACCTGCCGCTCATCCTCAACCCCGATCGCACGAAGATGAGCAAGCGCAAGAGCCAGACGGCACTCGCCGACTATCAGGCTGAGGGCTTTTTGCAGGAGGCGCTCATTAACTTCTTGGCCCTCCTCGGTTGGTCCACGGGGAGTGAGGACGAGATCCTCTCGATGGATGAGTTGCAGGGGCGCTTTGATCTTGAGCATGTGCAGAAGGCGGGCGCCGTCTTCGATCGCGTCCGCCTTGAGTGGATCAACGGCCAGTGGATTCGCAAGCTCCCCGTCGACGAACTGCTGCTGCGACTCCGTCCCTTCTACGACGCCGCTGCGGCAGACGGTCGCATCGCTCGCGTCGCCAGCGATGCCGAACTCGCGAAGCTGCTGCCGATCATTCGCGAGCGAATCCAGCTGCTCTCGGCGGCGATCCCGCTCACCGACTTCCTCTTTACTGATCGTGTTGAGCACGACCCGGCGCTGCTCGTGCCGAAGCGTTGGGATGCTGCGACGACGATCGCCGGGCTCGAGGCGGCGCGTCCGATCCTTGCCGACGGGATCGGCGAGGGGGAGCCGCTCCTGCTTGAGGCCGATGACCCGCTTGAAGCGAAGCTGCGCGGCGTCGCGGAGGCGGCGGGCTGGAAGGCGGGCGACCTCTTCATGGCGCTGCGCGTCGCCGCGACCGGGCGCACCGCGACCCCTCCGCTCTTCGACTCAATGCGCCTCCTTGGGGGCGCCGCGCTCCTCTCCCGCATCGACGCTGCGATCGCCCGCCTGCGCACAGCCTGACGCCCCCCTGCGCGCTACCTGGGACCGTCGACCCCAGGCGCAGGGACCCTGAGCGCCGCTGCTAGGATCCACCCATGCGCATCAGCAACCTCTTCTTCACGACGCAGCGCGAGGACCCGGCCGACGCGGAGATGCCATCGCATCGCCTCCTCTTGCGCGCCGGATACATTCGTCCGCTCGGCGCTGGAATCTACTCGCTTCTCCCCCTCGGCATGCGCGTCAACCAGCGGGTCACCCAGGTCATCCGCGAAGAGATGAACGCCATCGACGGGCAGGAGATGCTCATGCCGGTGGTGCACCCAGCCGACCTTTGGCGCGAGACGGGGCGCTACGACCAGATCGGCCCAGAGATGGGCCGATTCAAGGATCGCGGAGATCGCGACATGGTCCTTGCGATGACCCACGAAGAGGTCGTTGCCGATCTGCTGCGCAAGCTCGTCAGCTCGTGGCGCCAGCTCCCGCAGCAGGTCTATCACTTCCAAACAAAGTGGCGTGATGAGCCGCGTTCGCGCGGTGGCCTGATCCGCGTGCGCGAGTTCACCATGAAGGACGCCTACTCCGCCGATCGCGACGAGGCGGGGCTCGATCGCTCGTACGCTCGCTACTATCACGCCTACACGCGCATCTTCGCGCGCCTCGGCCTCAAGACGATTGCTGTCGCGAGCGACGTGGGGATGATGGGCGGCTCCCAGGCGCACGAGTTCATGGCCTTCTCGGAGTTCGGTGAGGACGCTCTGGCGATCTGCGACGGCTGCGGCGCCGCGTCGAACCGGCAGGTCGCGGTGGTGCGCAAGCCAACGCCAGCCGCCGAGGTGGCGCTCCCGCTTGAAGAGGTGGCAACTCCACACGCCGACACGATTGACGCGCTCGCCGCGCAACTGAAGGTTGGCCCAGAGCGCACCGCGAAGGCGGTTTTCTTCGCCGATGGCGAGGGGCGCTTGATCGTTGCGATCGTTCGCGGCGATGATGATGTGGAGGAGACGAAGCTGACGAACGCGATCAAGCGACGCGACCTGCGCCCCGCGCGCGAGGAGGAGATTCGCGCGGCCGGGATGGTCCCTGGATTCGCATCACCGATCGGCGCGAAGGGGGCGATCGTGGTCGTTGACGACCTAGTCGCCGCATCGCCGAACCTGGTGGCCGGCGCGAACAAGGAGGGGTTCCACCTGCGCAACGTCAACGTGCCGCGCGACTTCACACCAGACATCGTGGCCGACATCGCCTCGGCGAAGGGGGGCGACCCCTGCATCGCCTGCGGTAAGCCGCTGCGCATCGCCCACGGCATTGAGGTGGGCAACATCTTCAAGCTGGGAACGCGCTACACCGCGGCGCTCGGCGCAACCTTCGCCGACGAGTCAGGGGCGACCCACCCGATCATCATGGGCTCGTACGGAATCGGCGTAGGGCGCGCCGTCGCCTGCATCGCCGAAGCGCACCACGACGAGAAGGGGCTTGCCTGGCCATCAGTCGTCGCCCCGTTCGACGTGCAGGTCGCACTCCTCTCAGCAAAGAAGGATCCGCGCGTCGACGCGGCCGCGCAGGCGCTCGAAGGCGCCGCCGAGGCGGCGGGGGTCGAGGCGCTCATCGACGATCGCGACGAGACGCCAGGGGTCAAGTTCGCGGATGCGGAACTCATGGGCGCCCCCTGGATGGCGACGATCAGCCCTCGGTCGCTCGACGCAGGCGGCGCGGAGCTAACGAATCGCGCCACCGGCGAGCGCAGCGTTGTCGCGCTCGACGCGCTGTTGCCAACGATCGTGGCGGCACGAAACGCCGATCGTGCCGAGATTGAGCGCGACCTTCTCGCTGCCGGATATCCGCCGCGGCTCGACGCCGCTAGCGCTGTCCCGCGCAGCTAGCGCGAGCGACGCCGCTAGCGGTCGCGCTTTGGGGCGCGGAAGAGCGCCGGGGGCGCGAACCAGACGAGCCGTCCGGCTCCCTCGGCAATCTCGCGGGAGAGATCGATCCGCAGCGCCGCCCCCTTTTCGATGGTGATGTTGCGGATTCCAGTGAGCTCAGCAACCAGCGCCGCAAGCTGTGGCTCATGCCCAACGATCATGAGCTTGCTGATCTTTCCACGCTCTCCGAAGAGTTCATGAAGCTGCGCAAGGCCTGGCCCGGTGGCGAGGCGCTCGTCGACCGCCGCATCAACATCAAGAGCAGCAGCAAGGATCGCAGCCGTTTCAGCGCAGCGTCGAGCAGGTGACGTGCGGATGGAGTCAAGGTGCAACTTAGAGTCGAGCAGCACCGCCGCCAGGCGCGACGCCTGCTTGATCCCCTTCTCGCTGAGTGGACGTTGGGATTCTGGGCCGATCCATTCACTCGGGTCGCCAGCATCGGCATGCCGCACGAGGAAGATTGAGCGCTCTCGGTCGTTAGAGTTGTTTGGCATAGTGCCTCCCCGCTAGAGTCTCGCGATCACGGTTATTCGTCGATGCGCCCGTATCCTACTCCAGTTAGGATCACCCCATGCCAGCTCGAAGCGCGACCGGAAGAAAGGCCCTCGCCAGCCGCAGCAAGAGCAGCGTCGCCCTGGCGCCAAGGATCTTCGGCGTCGCCGACATTGGTTCAAACTCGACGCACCTCCTCGTCGCGGTTACAGATGGAGAACGTGTCGAGCCGCTGATCGATGCTTCGCACTCACTGCAACTTGGCGCGCTGATTGCTGACCGAGGCGAGATCGGTAAGAGTCCAGCCGCCGAGCTCGGCGAGGTGCTTGCCGGCTTCCGGGAGCAGGCCATGAGCGCCGGCGCCGAGGATTTCGCAGTTGTGGCGACGGAGCCGCTGCGCCGCGCCGACGACCGAGTCGAGGCCCTTCGCCGCATCTCGTCACGATTTGAGGGGACGGTTGCCGTCCTCGACCATGCGGAGGAGGGGCTCCTCACCGTCCTTGGCCTGCGTCACCCGCACGATCGCTCCAAGTCGCTCGTTGTGATTGACATCGGCGGTGGGTCGACCGAGATCGTGCACATTGCACCGAATCGCCCTCCGCGGTCGTTCGGGGTGAGCATCGGCTCAGCGCGACTCGGTGGAGTAGAACGCGACGACAGCCCTCCGTCAGCGAAGGATTGGGAGCGGCTACGCGCAGCGGCCTCTGCCGGGCTGGGTGGCGTTGGGTTACTCCGTGCTCGTCAGATCGTTGTTGCCGGCGGGACCGCCACGAATCTGCTGCGGCTCGTCCCCTCCACGTTGTTGGATCGAGAGATCGCCCCCGAAGATCTCGCGGAGATGGGGGAGATCCTCTCTACAGAGCGGGCATCAGAGATCGCAAGCACCAGGGGAATCTCCAATCGGCGCGCGCGTATGCTTCCCGCCGGCATCTCGATCCTCGAGGCGCTGCTTAGGCATACGACCGCATCTGTCGCCGTGGTCGATCGCGGCGGAATTCGAGAGGGGCTGGTCGTTGCACTGGCTCGGTCTGGCGCCGATTGGCGCTCCGAGCTCATCGATCTCGTGATCCCCTGAGTAGTTACCCCCTGGCCTGCGTCGCTAAGTACCTCGCGCGATCAATTTTTGCGAGGGGGTTAGGCGCCAAGAATGGCAGCGCCTTCAGCGCCGCATCGAGCTCAGCAGCAAGGGTTGTTGCCTTCGCCTCCTGAGCGTGGATCTCGACCTCCAGCTCATCCCAGGAGAGTGCAACGCCCAGCAACGACCCGCTGACGTGATCGATGGAGAGCGTCCCCTTCGCTCCGCTGTCGTGCATCACGACCCATGACGCGCGCTCTTGGCTGAGGAGCACCTGTATGTGCAGAGCCGGAGCGGCGCCACCTCGCTCAGCGATCGCCGCTGCAAGTGCCGGATCGTCCAGCCCGCTGAGTTGTAGTTCGAGTCTTGAATGAAGCGCCCCGTCAGCAGGCTCGCGCCCCTTGAGCCAATAGGTGGTGACAGGGTCGCCGTGCTGGGCCGGCACACGATCAGAAACCCGCCTACGAAGGCTCAGCCCGAGGCTCGCGAGCTGCGCTCGGTCATCGTCGAGGTATTCGTCGCTGAGCAGCTCGCGTGTCGGCTCTTCGTGCGCATACGACCAGCTATTGGGGAGTGGCGGCGGGAGCACAGCCGCCTGCGCCTCTGGGGTGACGAGGTACTTGAGCTCGACCTCTTTGGGGCTCACGCCGCCTCGTGAGCGTTGCTTGCGGCAAGCTTCAACTCCTTGAACGCCGACCTCTCCGGAGCGGCTGGATTGATCTCTTCGCTGCGGAGCCAGGCACCGTCTGGCTGAAGGATCCAGGAGTTGCGGGTGTCGGCGAGCAACGTTGCGATGATGAGCTCTGCGCGACGTTGCGACTCTGGGTCAAGGAGCGGGAAGAGGACCTCAACGCGGCGGTCGAGGTTTCGATCCATGAGGTCGGCGCTCCCTGCCAATATTTCGACGCTCCCGTCGATTGCAAAGCGGTAGATGCGGGAGTGCTCCAGCAGCTCGCCGACGATCGATCGAATGCGCAGGCGGCCGCCATGACGTTTCTTGTCTGGGAGCAGCCCGCACATCCCCCGTACGATGAGATCAACCTCTACCCCCGATGCCGCCGCGTGATCCAAGAGTTCAATCATTTGGCGGTCTACCAGCGCGTTGACCTTGGCCGTAATCGACGGGCGGCCGCCAGCAGCGGCGCTGGTGATCGCAGCCTCAATGCGCGCGGTAAGTCCCGAGCGGAGCGACTCTGGCGCTACCAGGAGCTGGCCGTAGGCCGGATGCTTGGCGAGACCCGTGAGGTAGTTGAAGAGGCTCCCGAGATCGGCACCAATAGATTCGTTTGCCGTGAAGAGCCCGAGATCGGTGTAGAGGCGCGCAGTCTTTGGGTTGTAGTTCCCAGTCGAGAGGTGCGCGTAGCGGCGCACGCTTCCCCCCTCGCGACGTACCACAAGCGTCGCCTTGCAGTGCGTCTTGAGCCCCATCATTCCGTAGATCACATGCGCCCCAGCATCTTCGAGCTTTCGACCCCACGCGATGTTTGCGGCCTCATCAAATCGCGCCTTGAGCTCGACGAGCACCACCACCTCTTTGCCGGCCTCAGCCGCTTTGATCAGGTGTGCAGGGATACTTGACGCCTCACCGGTTCGATAGAGCGTGGATCGAATCGAGAGCACGTTCGGATCCTCTGCCGCCTGAGCGAAGAAGCGATCGACGCTCGCATCAAAACTTTCGTATGGATGGTGAACGAGTAGGTC
>QWQR01000008.1 GCA_003670745.1 Chloroflexota bacterium | reverse complement strand
CGACATTGCGCACTATCGAGCGATCTATGACAAGTACAAGACGAAGGCGCCCGACTTCGCCGCCGGCCAGGCGGCGAGTGGCCTCCTCTGCGGCGCGTGGAAGTATCAGAACGCAGATCCACTTCCGGCAACGATCAATGGCGCTGGGGCTCCCCCGATCTTGGTCGTTGGCACCACCGGCGACCCAGCGACGCCGTACGCGTGGAGCGAACGGCTCGCGAAGGCGCTTGCAGGATCGGTCTTGCTGACGAAGGTCGGCGAGGGGCATACCGCCGTCGGCGGAGGTGACCCCTGCATTGACGAGTCGGTCATCGCCTTCCTTGTATCGTCAACGCTCCCTGTGGTCGGCACGCGCTGCGAGTGACGCATCACCCGATCGTCGCCGTCTACGGTTCGGCACGCATCGGCACCGATGATCCACGATTCGCTGCGGCGCGCGCTCTCGGCGGTGCACTCGCGCAGGCGGGGCTCACCGTTGCGACTGGTGGATACCAAGGGGTGATGGCGGCGATCTCGCGCGGCGCACATGATGCTGGCGGCGAGGTGATCGGCTACACCGTCTCCTCGTGGGACGGCCTTCCCGCCAACGAGTGGGTCACCCGCGAGGTCGACAGCGCCGACCTCTTTGAGCGCCTCCGCCTCTTCTCGAAGGCCGACCTGATGATCGCCCTCGACGGTGGGATCGGCACCCTCACCGAGGTTGCCGTCTCATGGAACCTGCTGCAGGTCGGCTCGTCGGCGCAGCCGCTGCTGATGGTCGGCGACGAGTGGGCCGAGCTCGTCGACTTCGTCGCGCGGCGACTGGTGGTCGCACCAGAGGACCTCGCCCTGGTGCGCACCCTGCCGAGCGGCACCAGCCCGAGCACGATCGTTGCTGAGGCGCGTGCCCTGATCGGCCGCCGCCTCGGGCTCGGTGGCCCCTGGGAGTCAGCCCGCCCCGCGCTCCGCTAGGCGGGGTAGGATCGCCGCCATGGAGCGAAGCCCCCTCACCCTCGCCGCGACTGGGGTCGACACCCTGGCCCCCGCAGCGGGCTCCCTAGCCCCCACTGAGACCCCACCAGCGGTGCAGCAACCCGACCCCGAGCTGGTGATGACCTCCTGCGCCAACTGCGGCGCGCGCATGCTCGACCGCAAGTGCAAGTTGATCTGCGCCTGCGGCTACTTCCTCTCCTGCTCGGACTACTACTGAGATGAGCGAGGGCGAGATGAGCGAGCCGAAGAAGAAGAGCGGGATCCCGAAGAATCCTGGCCGACACGAGCTGGGGATGAGCGCGACGCTCCTCTTCCCAGATCGCGAGATCGTGGAGCGCTCCTACGTGCCGATCATCTACACGGCCTGTCGCACCTGCTACTCCGAGTTGCCGCCAGAGGAGATCTATCGCCGCGCCGTTGCGGGTGAGATCGACCCGGCGAAGCAGCGCGAGCTCGTCAACCGGGTCATTGAGTCGGGCCACGGGAGCACGATCGAACACATCGTCTTCACGTTTGCGATCACCGGAGTGACGCGCACCTTGAGTCACCAGCTCGTGCGCCACCGCGCCGGCGTCGCCTTCGACCAGCAGTCGCAGCGCTACGTCACCTTCAAGAAGGCGGCAACGATGCAGCCAGGATCGGTCGCCGAGGCCGATGACGAGATCCGCGCGCGCTTCGACGCGGCGACGCAGGGGGCGCTCGAGCTCTACGGCGACCTCGTCGAGGCCGGAATCCCAGCTGAAGATGCGCGCTTCGTCTTTCCGAACGCGACGCGCACGAACCTGATCATGACGGTGAATCTGCGCGCGCTCATCCACATGTCGGGGCTCCGCCTCTGCACCATGGCGCAGTGGGAGATCCGCCGCCTCTTCCAGCTGATCCGCCACGAGATCTTTGCGGTGAGCCCCTTCCTTGGTGGCTTCCTCGCGCCGAAGTGCGTGCCGCTCGGCTACTGCGACGAGGCGGGGAACAAGGATGGCCACTGCCCCATCCGGCCGCACAAGGACGAGGTGCTCGGCGCCTGGGCCGAGAAGGCTGCAGCAGCAAAAGTGAGCGGGCGCAACCTTCCCCTTCTGTCGGAGTAATCCACAGCGGCCAACTAAGTCATAGTCACTGGCTGTTATTAAGCGCGCGCGAGAGAGCAAGCCTACGTTGAATGTGGCTCGTATTTACGAGTCAACGCAGCGTAGGAGGTCCTATGAACAGGAAACTCCGCCTAGCAGGGCTCATCTCACTCGCGCTCATGGCATCGACGGTAGCGACGTCGGTAGAAGCTTCCAGCAGAAACGTGAACGTGGCGTGTACCTACGCTGCGATCACCGCCGCATTAGATAGCGCAGCCCCTGGGGCGACGCTGAAGGTTCGTACCGGGACCCTCAATCTCACGCCGAGCCAAAGCATTGTGATCACCAAGGGCGTGGTGCTCCTCGCCTCTGGCAAGGTCACCCTCAGCAAGGCTGTCGGCACGGTCGAGCAGCCGGTGCTCTCCATCGCCTTGAGCGAGCCGGCCAAGGTCACGATCGAGGGATTCACGATCAAAAATAGTGGCAATACCACTACCGCAGCGACGGAGAGCAACTCAGCCTCCGTCGGCGTCACGGTCGTCGGCAGCGGTGTTGACGATCTCAACCCTTCCATCATTCGACTGAACTCGTTCGTTGGGTTCACCGACTCCGCGATCGTATTCAGCACGAGCGGGGCGCCGCAGGAGCACTGGCTCATTGAGAACAACACGTTTACGAATGTGTTCTATGGAATCTTCCTCAACGGAGCCAACGACCTGACGATCCTCAACAACGAGTTCGTGAGCTATCTTGCGGCGCTGAATAACGCAGGAGACTCGAACCCGATTACGAGCATGCGCGTGACGTACAACTCGTTCTTGGGCGGAATGCCGACGATGAGCGGCGAGGGGAATGTTCACGATACCGGCACTGCCGGTACGCGTGCGCTCAACCTTCACATGAACGCTTCTGGTGTCGGTTCAGATATGGACTGGAAGATCAATAAGAACCTGTTCAGCGGGAACACAGCGATGGCACTGAGATTCAAGGCTGCTTTGGAAGGCTCTGACGAGAGCACGAGTGCCGTCTACGTGCAGATGAACAGCTTCATCAACAACGAGGTCGACATTGTGAATGAAGCCTCGACCGACGTAACCCTGCGCTTGAACTGGTGGGGTACGAGCTGTGGGATCTCTAGCCTTGATGGACAGGGCGGGGATGACCTTTGGCTCGTGACCTTTGCACTCGCGTCACGACGCAGGGACGATCATGGATTCCGACTTGGGGAGTTCACCTCGTCGGATCCAGGGAGCACCCCAGCTGCGTGCAGGTAGCTGCACGGCGCTGAGGCGTAGGTTCACTGCTCGACCGCAGTGAGCGAGGGCCCGGTCGCAGAAGTTGCGGCCGGGCCCTTCTGCATGCGCGTTGCAAGGAGAAGGTTGCGCCCGAAGTGACCAGTCCGATGGTGGGGCGACGCAAGAGCGCCGAGTCCCATCCGCTACGGGATCGGATCGAGTCGTTCAACCTCATCGGCGAACTCCCCGGCAGCCCTCCGCTCCGTCGCTACGAATAAATCCGCGCGTCGGTGGTCCTCTACCGGCTCCTGGGGTTGCCCCCCGGTTCGATCCTGTCCTCTCCGTAGTTCGTACCGCCTGGCCGACAAGTCGGTCGGCGGGGTCACCGCTGGCCCCTTCGGGCTGAGAACAGCATGCGCGACGCGCGTGCTGCGCGGTAGCAACTTATCCACGAACTTTCTGGGGCCTCTCTGCGAGTTCCCCACCGTTTCCGCACTGTTTCAGTGCGCGATGTGGAAAAGTTGCGTGCCCGGATCAGCCGCCGACGCGGAACATCTCCACGCGACCCGCTGTAACAGCGGTGCCAGCGCTCGTGGCCGCGCCTCGAAGCTCCGAGTAGCGGTCGTCGCGCGCCTCCCAGCGCCCAGCGAGTGCGGCGCGAAGGGCTCCCCCGTCGGCGACGGGGCGAAGATGCGGCTTGAGTGCCAGCCCTTCGGTCGCAAAGAGGCAGGTGTAGAGGTGTCCGTCGGCGCTGACCCGCGCGCGCGTGCAGTCGCCGCAGAAGGGGGCGCTCACCGAGGCGATCACGCCGACCTCGCCAGCGCCGTCACGGTAGCGATAGCGCGTGGCGACCTCGCCGGGGCGCGATGGTGCGATCGGCTCGACAGGGTGGCGGGCGTCAATGGCGGCAAGGATCTCACTTGCGGGGACGACCTCGTCGAGGCGCCAGCCGTTGCTGCTCCCCACATCCATGTACTCGATGAAGCGCATCGTGTGACCCCCCTCACGCGCGAAGTCAACGAGCGCCCCGATCCCAGCATCATTCATGCCGCGCCGCACCACAGCGTTCAGCTTGATCGGCGCGAAGCCTGCGGCGCTCGCCGCGGCGATCCCTTCGAGCATACGGTTGAGCGGGAGCGCGCTCCCCGACATGCGCGCAGCGATCGCGGGGTCGAGCGAGTCGAGCGAGACGGTGATTCGGTCGAGCCCTGCGCCGCGCAGCGGAGCTGCGAGTGGAGCGAGAAGGGATCCGTTCGTGGTCAGGGCGAGGTCGATGCTCTCCCCGTCCTCTGCACCGTTCGGAACCTCAATGGCGCGTAGCAGCGCAACGAGTCGATCGAGATCACGGCGTACCAGCGGCTCACCACCGGTGATCCGCAGGGTGCGCGCCCCGAGCTCCACGAGTGCACGTGCGACGAGGGCGATCTCCTCGAAGGTCAGCAGTTCGGCGCGCGGCAGAAAGGCGAAGTCGGGGCCGAAGACTTCGGCCGGCATGCAGTATCCGCAGCGAAAGTTGCAGCGGTCGGTGACGGAGAGGCGTACGTCGCGAATCGTACGCCCGAGGCGATCGACCGGCGCGCCGCTGAGAAGCGGAAGGAGGCGAGGGTTGCGGCTCATCTGCGCGAGTGTAAGCGGTTCGCGGCGCCGAAGCGCCCCTACTCCTCGGCGGCGCCGGTGTTGCTGCGGATCGTGTCGACGACACCCCCGTCGGCGAGCGTCGTGACGTCGCCGAGTGCGCGCCCCTCAGCGATGTCGCGCAGGAGGCGGCGCATGATCTTGCCGGAGCGCGTCTTTGGCAGGTCGGGGACGAAGAGCAGGAACTTTGGCCGAGCGATTGCGCCGATCTGCTTCGCGACGTGCCCACGAAGCTCGTGTGCGAACTCGTCGGTCGCCTCGACCCCCTTCTTGAGGATCACGAAGGCGAAGATGGCCTGGCCGGTGAGCGGGTCGTTCTTGCCGACGACCGCCGCCTCGGCGACGTTGTGATGATCGACGAGCGCCGACTCCACCTCGATGGTGCTGATCCGGTGTGCCGACACGTTCATCACGTCGTCGACGCGGCCGAGGAGCCAGAAGTAGCCCTCCTCATCGCGGCGGGCGCCGTCGCCGGCGAAGTACGAGCCGGGGAAGCGGCTCCAGTAGGTCTCCTTGAAGCGCGCGGGGTCGCCCCAGATGCCGCGCAACATCGATGGCCACGGCTGGGTGAGGGTGAGGAAGCCACCGCCGCCGAGCGGCACGCTCTTGCCGCTCGCGTCCACCACGTCGGCGGCGATACCGGGCATTGCGAAGGTCGCCGATCCAGGCTTTGTCGTGGTGACGCCAGGGAGCGGGCTGATTGCAATTGATCCCGTCTCGGTCTGCCACCAGGTGTCGACGATCGGGGTGCGCCCGCCGCCGATCACGCTGCGATACCAGAGCCATGCCTCGGGGTTGATCGGCTCGCCGACCGAGCCGAGGAGTCGCAGTGACGAAAGATCGTGCTTGCGCGGGTGCTCTTCGCCCTGGCGCATGAAGGCGCGAATTGCCGTCGGCGCGCAGTAGAGGATGTTCACCTTCAGCTCCTCGATGATCGACCACCAGCGATCCCAGCTGGGAGTGTCAGGGGTCCCCTCGTACATCACCTGCGTCGCACCGTTGGCGAGCGGCCCGTACACGATGTAGGTGTGGCCGGTGATCCAACCGACGTCGGCGGCGCACCAGTACACATCGTCAGGCTTGATGTCGAAGACGGCGTGATGGGTGAGGGCTGCGCCGAGCAGGTAACCGGCGCTCGTGTGCATGATCCCCTTCGGCTTCGCCGTGGTGCCGCTCGTGTAGAGCAAGAAGAGGAGCTGCTCGGCGGGCATCGCCTCGGCGGGGCAGTCTGTGGACTGTTGCGGCACAAGATCCTGCCACCAGTGATCACGCCCCTGCTGCATCGCCGTCTCGCCTGGCGTCCCCGGCTGGCGACGGCGGTACACGATCGAACCAGTGATTGACGGCGAGCTCTTCATCGCCTCATCGGCGATCGGCTTCAGCTCAAAGAAGGAGCCCTTGCGATACCCACCATCGGCGGTGATGAGCACCTTCGCCTCGGCGTCGTTGATGCGATCGGCAAGGGCCGACGCAGGGAAGCCACTGAAGACAACGCTGTGCGCCGCGCCGATGCGGGCGCAGGCGAGCATCGCGATCGCGACCTCGGGGACCATCGGCATGTAGATCGCCACGCGATCACCACGCGTCACGCCGAGGCCCTTTAACGCATTGGCGGTGCGCTGCACCTCAACGAGTAGTTCGGCGTAGGTGATGGTGCGGCGGTCGCCCGGCTCGCCGATCCAGTGGAAGGCGACCTTCTCGCCGCGCCCAGCGGCAACGTGACGATCGACGCAGTTCTCGGCGACGTTCAGCTCGCCGTCGTCGAACCAGCGCGCAAAGGGGAGCTCCCACTCGAGCGTCTTGGTGAACGGCTTCCGCCAGGTGAGTCGCTCCCGCGCCTCAGCGGCCCAAAAGGCAACGGGGTCGGCGGCGGCGCGCGCATAGATCTCGGCTTGAGCGTTAGCGGCGGCGACGGTTGCGGCATCGGGAGGAAAGGTTTCCCCCGCCGCCTGGAAGGTCTCGATCGCGTCGCCGCGCTGCTCCTCAGCCATGTCGAGCGACGAACATCAGCTCGCCGCCTCGTCGTCGCCCTCGTCGGCGAGGTGCTCGCGCTCCTCTTCATCGTCGTGCTTCACGAGCGGCACGATCCCTGGGCGCTTCATTGGATCGCCAGTCCAGCCGAGGCGCAGGCTGATCGACTTCGCGGCGTCGCGCGCCGCAACGATCAGGTCAGGGAGTCGTGCAGGGGTCACCCGCGTCGACGCACCCCAGACCGCCACCGTGGCGATCACGGCGTTGCGCGCATCGGAGACTGGCACCGCGGCGGCGGAGATGCGCTCGTCCCATTCGCCCTGCGCCACGGCGTAGCCGCGTCGGCGCACGAGCGCCAACTCTTCAAGGAGTGCTCGAGGGTCGCTGATCGTTCGATCGGTGTACTTCACCAGGCCGCGCCGCGCGATCGCGAGCACGGTGCGCTCCGGAAGCGCGGCGAGGAGCACCTTGCCGGCGGCGATCGAGTGCATCGCAACGGGGCGACCGGTGATGTCGGGCATCGGCGAAAGGTTCGGCCCGTCAATCTGGCAGATCGCGACCGATGCGCCGACACCATCGAAGACCTCGAGGCTCACCGTCTCGCGCGTCTCCTTAGAGAGTCGATCGAGCTCATCGGCTGCGATCGTGCGCAGGTCGAGGGTGCGCTCCGCGCACTGGGCGAGGCGAATGATCCCGACGCCGAGATGGAAGTGCCCGGTCTCGCGATCCTGCTCCACCAGGCCGCGGCGCTCGAGTGTTGAGAGGAGGCGACTTACCGTCGACTTATGCAGATCGAGCGCGTGGGAGAGGTCGGTGACGGAGGCGGCACCATCGGCGTCGCCGAGGGCAACGAGGAGTGCTGCTGCGCGGTCAACGGAGCGGACCGCTGCATCGTCGCCGCCGGCGGCAAGGGCGCCGCTTCCGCGGTACGCCGCCTCAGAGGCGCTCCCGGCGCCTGGGTCGGTCAGCTCAATCTCGCTGGTGAGGGCCGTCTCTTCGCGCATGCTCCTCCTTACGTACCTAGTCCCCGTGGGGAAGGGATCATCAGCCCGCAGCGCCGATCCGTCAACGCGGCGGCGCCCCCCCTTTCGCTCCGCCGCGTACGATGTGGATAACTCGCCGCCACACGCTCGGGCGGCACCGCAAGGTCTCGGAGCAACTGCAGCGAAGGGGGTCAACATGGTTGGGTCGGGCCAGCGGCGCGCCCTCATTGTGGGGAGCGGATTCGGCGGACTCGCCACGGCCATTCGCCTGCTTGGCGACGGCTGGGCGGTGACGATCCTTGAGGCCCGTCCCGAGATCGGTGGACGCGCCTCGCGCATTCGCGAGGGCGGCTACACCTTTGACACCGGGCCCTCGCTCATCACCATGCCGTGGCTCTTCGAAGAGGTCTTCGCGGCGGCGGGCGAGAAGATGTCGGATCACGTCACCCTGCGCCAGCTGCAGCCTGGCTATCGCATCTTCTGGACTGAGGATGATCGCCACTTTGATTTCGGCAGCGATCGCGAGGCGCTCATCGCCGAGATGCGCAAGTTCTCCGCCGCCGACGCCGCGAACCTCGACGCCTTCCTCGCCGACTCCGGCGCGATCCACCGCGAGGGGATCCTCGTCTCGGGGCGCCAGAACTTCCTCAATCTTGCCGACTTTGTGAAGCTGCTCCCCACCATGGCGCGACTCGACGCGATCCGTTTCCTTGGCGGCTGGGTTGCCAAGTACTTCAAGGAGCCGCATCTGCAGCAGGCGTTCGGCTTCCACTCGCTCTTTATCGGTGGCGACCCTGAGCGCGTGCCGGCAATCTACTCGGCACTCGCCTACCTACAGATCGCCGATGGCATCTGGTACAGCGAGGGGGGTGTCTATAGCGTCATTGAGGCCTTCGGAAAGATCGTGCAGAAGATGGGTGGCACGATCGCGGTGAACAGCAAGGTTGACCAGATCTTGCACCGTGGCGGCCGGGCTGTTGGGGTGCGAACGAGCGATGGAACGGTGCACGACGCCGACCTCGTGATCTACAACGGCGACGTCACGGCCCGCGATGCGCTCCTCCCCGATCTCCCCGACACACTCCCGTGGCGCCTCCGGCCGTTGCGCACCACCATGTCGGCGCACATGATGTATCTCGGTACCAACAAGAAGTTTGAAAAGTTGCTGCATCACACACTTGTGGTGGGCGATGACTATCACGGCTTCATTCGCGACGTGACGCGCGATCGTCGGATCCCGCGCAGCAACGCCGTCTACATTCATGCCCCGTCGCGCACCGAGCCTGCGATGGCGGCGCCCGGTGGCGACTCGATCGCGATCCTCCTCCCCGTGCCGAACCTCGCCTCGGGCGACGACTGGCGCGAGCTCGAGCCGAAGCTCCGCGACCGCACGTTGGAGTGGCTCGAAGAGTGGGGACTCCCTGGGCTGCGCGACTCGATCGTGGTCGAACGCTCGTGGACGCCGCTCACCTTCCGCGACGAGCTCCTCGCCCCCGACGGCAACGCTTTCGCCGTTGAGCCCTCGCTGCAACAGTCGGCCTACTTCCGCCAGCCGAACCGCGACCGCGCCCTCGCCGGCCTCTACTACGTGGGCGGCGGCACGCACCCCGGCGCCGGCATGCCCGGCGCGCTCCTCACCGCGCAGGTAACGCAAGACCTGATCCGCCGCGACTATCGCGGCGCGATCCTCTCGCACCCACGCGGAGCAGCGAGTGTCACGGGAAACATCGTGAGCCCCAACGGAACAAAGATCTGAGCGCGCTGTGGCCGTAGCGCAACCGTCGCCACAGGTCGCAGCACTGCTCCCCGAGGCGCGGGCAACCATCAATCGCGTCGCGCGCAGCTTTGCGCTCGCCGCGCGCCTCTTGCCGCCGCAGGTGCGCGGTGATGTTGACCTTCTCTACCTGGCGCTCCGCTCGCTTGACGATCTCGTCGACGTTCAGGCGCGATCGAGCGACGCTGAACGCGCTGCGGCGACGCGGCGCATCGCAGCGATCGAGGTGTGGGCACAGGCGCCAAACGCTGCGCCAATCAACCACGAGCTCAACGCCCCCGAGCCCAGCGACTCTGACGGCGGCCGCGAGCTGCTGATCTTCGACGACCTCGGCCGCCGCTATCCGCTCCTGCCGCGCGACGCCGTCGCCGACTTTCTCGCAGGAATGCGCGCCGATCTCCTTGGTCCACGCATTGCGACCGAAGTAGATCACGAGCGCTACTGCTACCAGGTCGCTGGAACGGTCGGTCGCCTCATGGCGGCGATCTTGGGGGTCTCCGGCGGCGTTGAAGGCGACGCCGATCGCGCGGCGCGAGCGCTCGGCGTGGCGATGCAGCGCACGAACATCTTGCGCGACATCGACGAGGATCTCGCTGCGGGGCGGGTCTATATCTCCGACGAGGCGCTCCGCGCCGCCGGGCTCGACCCTGCGGCCGCGAGTGGCTCGACCTCGCTGCGCGATGGGGATCGCCGCGCGCTCCTGCGCGACCAGATCGCACGCGCCGATGCTGCGTACGAGGCGGGAGGGGGCGGGATTCGCCATCTACGCCACGGCCGACGCTCCATCGCCACGGCGGCGGCGCTCTATCGCGAGATCCTGCGCCAGATCGAACGTGATGGTCTCGGCGGGCGTCGACCGCACCGCCCGGTCGTCGGGCGCGCCCGCAAGGGGCGAATCCTTATCGGCGCGCTGCTCCGCGACGGCGCGTAGCGGCGGAGCTCAGCCGAAGGCTCTCGGCCCCTTCGCGAAGGGCGACAAGGGCAACGACTGCAGCGGCAAGCGCATCGCCCGAATCAACTCCTGCGACCACCGAAGCGGCAAGTCCAACCAGACCAACGGCAGCGAGTCCGCCGCCGATGAGTGAGAGGAGCCCGTCGGCCTGCAGCGCGGCGCTCCCCAACGCTGCGCCGACACGGCGCTTGGCGACGCCGAGCAGCGGCTGAACGACGAGCGATGCGGCGAGGAGCGCGATCCCGATCGGATCAGCAGCGGGGTGCTGGCCAGCGAGGAGTGCGCGCGCAGAGCTAATGAGCAGATAGACCGCGAGGGCGAGGAGTGCGCCGCCGATCGCGCGCTCCGCACGGCGCTCGACCTGCGCCGCGCGGAGTGGGTTGCGCGCCTCGGTGCGGAAGCGCCAAATGAGTACCGCAGATGCTGCGGCGTCGATGAGCGCCGTGGCGCCGAAACCGAGAAGGGAGAGCGCACCGCTAGAGAGCGCGGCGACTACTGCTGTTGCGCCAATAACACCGCTCCAGGCGACGCTCGCGATGGAGAGGGCCAGCGCGCGACGAATCTGTGCGCGCCGCGCCGTCACCGAATCAGTGTCCTCGCGTGTAGCGTGCGAGCGCGGCGAGAGCGACCACCACAATGCCAGTGCCGACGAGCTGATACGCCGACGGCTGATTCCCCAAGAAGAGCACGCCACCAATGAGCGCAACGACTGGCACGAGCGTGCCGAACTGTGCTGCGATCGTGGTCGGGATGCGCTTCGTTGCCTCAAGGAAGAGGATGAACGGCGCCGCGCCGCCGAAGATGCCGGTGGCGATTACGACCGCGAAGGTGACCGCATCGTGTGGCGGTGCAATGTCGCCGCCGAGTGCGACGACACGCACGATCAGCACCACGAGCGAGGCGAGTGCCGCGACGAGGAGCTGCAGGGCCACGAGCGGGATGATCGGCACCGAGCGGACGAGGCGACTTGAGAGGAGCGAGTAGGAGGCGCCGCAGAAGAGGCCGAGCACGGCGAAGAGAACGCCGAGCGGATCAATCGATCCGTCGAGGCCGCCACCACCAATCACCAGCGAGACGCCAGCGATGGAGACGACCATGAGGGCGGCGGCGACCCCCTTCACGCGCTCGCCAAGGATCGGTGCGGCGAGGAGCGCCACCACGACGGGATTCAGCGAGGAGACGAGGGCGACGAAGGCGCCGCTCGTGAGGATGATGCCGACGTTGCCGAGGGTGTAGGCGCCCCACGGCTCAATGAGCCCGGTGAGCGCCGCGCGGCCGATCCCCGGGTGGCGGAAGCCACCGAACTCACCGCGAAGCGCGCCGATTACCATGACGACGACGAAGCCGATGCCGAGCTCCAGCACGAGGAAGGTGTCGTTGCCGACGCCCCCCTTCAACACGAAGTCGGAGGTGGTAGCCCCCGCGCCCCAGGCGAGCGCCGCGCCAACGGCGCAGAGGATCCCGACGAGCTTCCGCGAGGCGGCGCGGGACGCGCCCGCGGCGCCTGCGGTGCCGCTCATGCCTTCGGCTTTACCCAGTTCGGCATCTCGGCCTCGAAGACCGGGAGCGGAATCTGGCCATGACCGATCGCGTGATCGTGGAAGGCCTTGATGTCGAACTTGTCACCGTCGCGCTTCTCGATCGCCTTACGGGTGCGCTGAATCGCGCGCTGCCCAACCTTGTAGCAGAGCGCCTGACCCGGCCATGCGATGTAGCGATCGGTCTCGATCTCCGCGTCGGTGCGCGGCAGGCCGACCGACTCCATGAACTCCACGCCGCGATCGCGGGTCCAGCCGAAGGCGTGGATCCCCGTGTCAACGACGAGGCGCGCGGCGCGATGCGCCTGACCCTGGAGCATGCCGAAGCGCTCCATCTCGCTGCGGTAGAGGCCGAGCTCATCGGCGAGCCGCTCGGAGTAGAGACCCCACCCTTCTACGTAGGCGTTCCCCGCAAGGTGCGAGGCGTGCTTGCGCAGGTCGGGGAGGAACTCGAGCTCCATCTCGAGGGCGATCTGGAAGTGGTGCCCCGGGATCGCCTCGTGATACGTGGTCGGCGCGAGCGCGTGCAAGAAGCGCGACGGCAGGTCGTAACCGTTCACGTAGTACGTGCCCGGTCGCGAGCCGTCGGCTGCTGGCCCGAAGTAGTAGGCCGCGGGTGCGTCCTTCTCCTTGAACTCCTCAACCGCCTTCACGTCGCAGCCCGCCTTCGGGAAGCGTCCGAAGACCTTCCCTGCGGCGGCATAGCCGCGCTCGATGTCTTCCTTGATGCGCACGATGAGCGCATCCTTCGTTGCGGCGACGTTCGTCGGATCGGACTCCGCCGCATCGCGGAGCTTCTCAATGGAGCCGCCGTGGCCGAGCTTCGTGGAGATGACCTTCATCTCCTCCTGAATGTCGGCCCACTCCTGCAGGCCGATCTCGTGCAGCTCCTTCGGATCAAGGGGGAGGCCGGTCCAAGCGCGAATCGCCACCTTGTAGAGTTCGGCGCCGTTCGGCGCGGAGCAGAGTCCCGGCACCTCGCGCGCCTTGCCGCGATAGCTGCCGCTCACCGCATCGTAGTAGCGCTTGATCTGCGGGTCGACATATTCGGCGACGATCTTGGCAAGCTCTGCGCGCTCAGCATCGCCGGCGACGTTCGCGGCGGTGACGATCGGCGATTCTGCCGGCGTGATCTTCATCAGCCCCTCGAGCTGCGCGATCAGACGCTCGGTCGAGATCTTCGAGGCGACGAGGCCGCGCTTTTCGGCCTCGGCGATGCGCACGAGATAGCCGTCCATGAACTTCGGGAAGGCCTTGAGTCGGCTCACGAGCTTCGCGAACTTCTCGGGCGTCTTCGCATCTTGGAAGGTTGCGAGCTGCGGTAGGAGCGTCTGCACCCCGTCCATGTGGTCGACTGCGGCGAGAAGGTCCATGCGGTGGTCATCGCGCTCGATGGCGATCTCGCCGCCGACCTTCATCAGGTCGCGGGTGATCTTCCACTCAATGTCGAGCCCATCGTCACCGATCGCTGCGGCGGCCTTTGAGTACTTCTCCCACATTGCGCGGTCGCGCAGGCGCGCAGCCTCGGAGTTGTCGTCGAGCGCACCGTCGTTCACCTCAATGCCGAGGAAGGTCCCCCAGATCGGCGAGCTCGCGAGCATCTCCTTCCAGAGATCGTCGGCGAGCGTCTTGACGGCCTGATCGTTGGCGGAGAGTGGCTTCGACACGTTCTGCTCCTTCCGGGAACCCCGGCGCTGGTGCACCCCTAACGGCACGCCCTGACGGGTTGCCTCGGTGGTGGTGCGTGCGCTCAGGATACGGGCTGCGCTCGATCCTGTGCGCAGTCGTGGCGCGGCGGGGCGTTCAGCCGCGCTCCGGGCGCTCCAGTGACGCTAGGAGCCACCTGGAGCGTCGCCGAGGCCGAGTGAGGCGAGGTCGAGCTGCATCGGCTCCACGCTCGACGGGTCGAACCCAAGGAAGGGTTCAAGGTCGCCGAGGCGCGGCTCAGGGAGGCGCGCGAAGGTGGCGAGTCGGCTCGCCGAGAGAGCGTGCCAGTTCCCTTCGTGCCAGGCGCGCGCCAGGCGTTCGTCGCGCTCAAGGCGCAATGAAATGAGCGGCAGCAGCGCATCTTCTGCAACGAGCAGTCGCACGACTTCGGCATCGTTCGGAATGCCGCTGTGACGATTCAGCAGGAGTGCCGCGAGCGGTGCGGTCGCAACAAACGTTTCGCAGAGCAGGATCGCCTTGCCGCGTCGATACAAGATCGCCTCGACCTGGTCGTAGGTGGCGCGATCGGAGCGGGCGCGAAGCGGAAGGTTTGGATCGTGCGGATCGCGCGCGGCGAGGCTCTCAAGGATCGGCCCTTCGGCGCTTCGCACATCGGCGAGGGCGGGGCTCACCGCGGCGTAGAGTCCGAGGCGGGGCGCCAGGCGCAGCAGTACGGCGATGAGCTCAATGCGACGTGCCGTCGCAGCAGCCTGGCTGTAGCGCGGCGTTGCGCCTCCAGCGTGCGCGGCGGGATCGCTCGGCGCCAAATGCGCCGCAACGAGCGCGGCGCGGAGCGCAGGCTCCGGCGCAATGGGGCTCGCGTCGAGTTCGGCGAGGCGCTCCTCAAAGGCGCCGCGATCCCCCGCACAGGCGATCGCTGCGGCGTACACCGCCGCGTCGAGCCGATCTCCCGCAGGAGTGGCGAGCGACTCGCGCTCGGCACGCGCGTCAACAAAGCAGCGCCCCTCCCCCGCCGCAACAACGCGAGCAAGCGAGCCCGCCGCAGGGAGCGTCGCGGCGATCTGTAGCAGAGCGTGAAGCTCTGCAGCCAGGACGGTTGGATCGTGGATCTCCGCATCGGCGGAGCGGCGCATCGCATAGGCGGGGAGGAGCGCGGCCGGCATCGTCGGCTCACCACGCACGCAGATAAGTTCGGCGATTCGGCGCTGGAGAGCATCTCCCTCGAGACGCTCGGCGACCCGTTCGCGGCGCGTCGCCGGCACGCCGTTCCCCGCCGCAACCCCAGGAAGGCGGGCGCGAAGTGCGCGACCAGCCGCGCGATCCGTCGCGTTGAGATCGGTGATCGCGGTCACGCTTCCACCGGCGAGGCCGATAGCAGCGACGGCACCGGCGAGCGCCTCGACACCCTGCGGCAGGTCAACGATGATCTCCGCCCCGCGCTTTAAGAGCGGGTTCAGCGCCACCAACATGCGCGCGATTGATGCGGAGACTGCGACCGGATCGTTCGGGTCGGCGACATCAAGCGGCTCCTCGGCACCTGCGTCGCCCGCAGCCCAACGGATCGCTGCACTGCGCAGCTCAACGGCACCGCCCGCCGGGACGATGCGGATCCGCACGAGCGCGATGGAGAGTTGCGGGGCCGACGCTGCAAGTGCCGCGAGCGCGCCGCGCGCGCCCGCTCCACCACGTCGCAAGATGACGGAGAGCCCCGGATAGCGCAGGCTCGCCGTATCTGCACCAAGCGATAGTTCGCGCGGTGGCGCCTCGCCTTCAAAGAGTTCAAGTCGTCGCGCTGCGAATGCGTCGCTCAGCGCCTGGCGCGGTGCGACCTCCCACCAACCGCGCGCACTGCGCACAGGGCGCGCCGCGGCGATCGCCGCCTCGGCGACCGCGATCCGCAGTCCGTCGAGAACGGGGGCGGGCTCTGTTGAGGCGAGAAGGGCGCGACGCGCAGCGTTGAACCCGGCGATCTGTCGATCGCTCCAGCGGCCGTCGCCCTCTGCGCGCAGCTCGGGGTCAATCTCAACGGCGTCAATGCGCTCCCCCGCAGGCGCCTGACCAACATCACCGCGCCCACCGCTGGCGCGGCAGGCGGCGCAGGTGCCGCGTCGCGCCGCTGGCGTCGCGCGTAGATCATCGGCGCTCGCCGGGTCGTCCCAGCGATAGGCACTCACACGAAACGGTTGACCGCAGGTTGCGCAGGAGCCGCGCCACCCGGCGTCGAGCGCGTCAGCGATCTGGCCGAGCAGCCCCTCTGCCGCCGCATCAAAGGCACGGATGCTTGGCGGACGCAGGGCGAAGACGGCGCGCCACTCGGCGAGCGCATCGGTGGCGTGGAGGATCGTGCGTCGCCCAAGCGACGCTGCGGCGAGGGCGAGCGATGCGTCTTCGGCGGCGAGGTCAACGACGAGGTCGACCTCAGCGGCAGTTGCCGCGGAGACGGCCCAGCGGAGTCGCGCGATGTCGCTGCGGATCATCCCGCCGAACCCCCCGATCAGTCTTCCGAAGCGACCTCTTCGCTCTCAGGGAGGAAGGCGTCGTCTGCGGTCTTCTCTGGCGGCTCAGCGACGGCGCGCTCCACCGGGAGAACCTCCTCTTCGTAGCTCTCGTCGTCATCGTCGTCGAATCCATCTTCGTCGCGGAAGAACGAGCCCTTCGTGTACGGGCGCTCGTCGCTTGTGCGCATCGCCGTCGGGAATGAAACCTTGCCGACGTTCTGCGTGCTCACTCGCTCCTCGCGAATGATGATGCGAATGTCGCTGCCGCTGATCGAGGTGATCCCCGAGCTGTACACATTGCCATCGCTGATCAGCTTCACGAGTCGCGCGGCGATGCGCGGCTCAACGCGACCGATCTCCACGCCGTTCGCCTTGGCGATGAGTCGCGTGCCAACCACCACAAGTTCAACAGCGTCGCCGGAGTTCACCTGCGCGAGCGTTGCCGCGTCAACGACGTTGGTGAGCTGGGCGAATCCGGTAGTGCCGGCCTCTTGAATGAAGATCCCCGCCGGGGTCGTCGCCCCTTCGGAGCTTGGTGTCGTCTTCTTGCCGACCTGCTTGATGAGCCCCTTCAGTCGCTCGAGGTTGCGCTCAGCAATCCGGTTGAGCGGATCGAGCGCGAGCGTCGCCTGGTACTCCTTCTTAGAGCCGGCAAGGTCGCCAAGCTCCCAGAGCGCCTTCGCGAGACGGTTCTGCGCCTCGATGCGCTCCTCGACGCGAATCTCTGCGCCGAGCGCAAGGATCGCGCGATTCGCCTCTGCTGAATCCTGCCAGCGACCACCGGCTGCGGCCTTGAGGGCGATCTCCGCCTGCTCCTTGGCGACGCGCGCGGGCTTCGGTGCTGCGGCTTCGTTGGCGAGGGTCACGGGCTCCTCCTCACATCGTCATCCGCGCGGCGAACCGGGCGGGGCGCTCCGAGGGGGGCGCCGGGAGGGGAAGGATAGCCGATCGCTAGCGACCGACCCCGATCCAGAGCATCGCTGCGGCGGTGGCGAGCACGAGGGCGGCAATCTCGAGGAGGAGGCGCTGATCGCGGCGCTCCCCTTCTGGGGTCGCCGCCCAGAGCTCGCGGGCATAAAAGAGGATCGCGAGGCCCGCTGGCCCAGCGAGGCGCGCGGCGCCGAGTGCCGCGAACAAGATTGAGGCGGCGCCATTAATTGCCCCGGCGCCAAGCGCGTCACGGAAGATCGCCGCCTGCGGCTCACGACGGAGGCTCGCCATGCGACCGGCGAGAAGCATTGCGGCGATTGCGCTGCCGACACCGACGGCGAGGATCGCAAACGGTCCAACCGCGTCGGGGCGGGCGCTCGGCGTGCCAGGGATCGTGATGATGCCAGGCACAAGCGCCGCGACGCCGATCGAGGCGGCGAAGAGGATGAGCGTCGACACGGCGAGCGCCGCGACGCGATCACGATGGGTGGCGCCACCAGGGATCTGGCGCAGGTGGAACTCCCAGGCGACAACGGCGCGCAAAAGGGCGAGTCCGGCGACGAGGGTGATCGCGGCGATGATTCCGGTAGGGACCATGCGCCCAGCCCCAACGACGGCGAGCGCCATGAGGCCACCCAGCACCACCTCGGATCCTGTACGCAGCCCCGGGACCTCGGAGCGGCGGACCGCGCTCACCCCCACGGCGGCGAGGAGCGCTGCCGCCGCACCCGCAAGGGTGGTAGCCCCGCCATTCGCAAAGTGGGCGACCACGAAGGCGACCCCGATCGCAATGTACGTCTCGGCCCAGGGGCGGCTGACCTCGGCGACGCCGATCTCGGCGGCCGTGTCGGCGAATCGGGCGAGGCGATCGCCGTCGAGGAACCTGCTGCGTCGTGCTCCGCTCATAGGTGAAGGGTAGCGCGCTGCGGAGTGCGCGCGTAGACTGACCGCGACGAGGCCGCCGCTGGTGGCTCAAAGCTGTGGAGGTCCGAACGGACCGTGGACGACTCATCTAGGCCGGTCGCCCGCTAGCTCGCCCCTTCGGGCGGCGCCGGCAGGTGATCGGCAACAAGCTCGGAGGCAACATGCTCCATCTCTCTCGACTCATCGGACGACCGGTTCGCGATGGCGGCACCGACGCGATTGGCGTGATCGATGACCTCATCGCGGCGGTCGGCGCCAACCATCCACCCGTGACCGGCCTTGTGGTGCGTACCGGGCGCCGCCGCATCTACCTGCCATGGAGCTCCGTCACGCGCCTCGATGCCGACGGCGCGCGACTCGGCACGGAGCGCATCGACATCAGCCGCTTCAGGAAGCGTGACAACGAGATCTTGCTGCGCGCCGACCTGCTCGATCGCCAGATCGTCGACATCGACGGGCGCAAGGTGGTGCGCGCCAACGACGTGCTCCTCGACGATGTTGAGGGGGCGATGCGCGTGGTCGCCGTCGACGTTGGCGCCGCTGGACTCTTGCGTCGACTCGGGCTCCCCGAGCACTGGATCGATCGACTCTCTGGCGGGCGCTCGCGCGTCGCCTCGTACATCGACTGGGAGGATGTTGATCCGCTCGGCTCCACGATCGCTGCAGTGCGCCTGCGCGTGCCGCACGCTGGCCTCTCCGAGCTGCACCCTGCCGACCTTGCGACGATCATCGATCAGCTCACGCCGCGCGATCGCGCCGAGGTGATCAGCTCGCTCGACGACGAGATCGCCGCCGAGGCGCTCGAGGAGTTGGAGCCCGAGGTGCGCGCCGACCTGCTCGAAGACCTTGAGCCAGAACGCGCCGCTGACCTACTCGAAGAGATGAGCCCCGATGAGGCGGCCGACGCAGTCGCCGACCTTTCGCCGGTGAGCCGCGCGGAGATCTTGCGCCTCATGGAGAAGGAGGAGCGCGACGACGTGCGTGAGCTCCTCGCCCACCCAGAGACGAGCGCCGGCGGATTGATGACGACCGAGCACCTTGCGGTGCGACCGACTGCGACCGTCGCGGCAACGCTCGCGGCGCTTCGCCGCCTGAAGCCCGACGCCGACGTTGCCTTTGCGATCTACGTCGTCGACGCGCAGCGCCGACTCCTCGGCGAGGTGACGCTGCGCGACCTGGTGCTCGCGGAGCCATCGCGCCCCGTTGCGGAGCTCATGGAGGACGAGCCGGTCGCCGTCGAACTTCTCGCGCACGCCGATGAGGTGGCGCGCGTCGTCACGCGCTACGGCCTCGTCGCCGTACCCGTCGTCGACGAGGGGCGTCGACTCGTCGGTGTGATCACCGTCGCCGATGCGCTCTGGGACGTGCTCCCCGAGGAGTGGCGCCACGAGATGCCACGTCGCATTCGCGCCGGGAGCCTCGCCGCAGGTGGCCCGATCGAACTCCCCGCCAAGCTGCGCCCACGCACAAAGGGAACCGCGAAGGGAACAGCGAAGGGCAAGGCGAAGGCGAAGCCGCGCGCGAAGCGTGGGGTGAAGCGTGGCTGACCGCCGCGTCGTCGCCCCGCTCGAGCTCGACCGCAGCGCCACGGGCGGCTTCTTCGCGTTGCTCGCACGCATCCCGCTCCTACGCCTGCGCGAAACCTTCCGCCGTCGTCGCGGCCCGATCGCCTTCCTCGCCGTCGTTGGCCCAGGCTTAATCGCCGGCGTCGCCGGCAACGACGCGGGCGGCATCACCACCTACGCAACGCTCGGCTCCATGACGGGGCTCCGATTCCTTTGGGTCCTGCCGTTCACCGCACTCCTGCTCGCGCTGGTACAAGAGTCCGTCGCGCGCCTCGGCGTCGTAAGCGGCCAGGGTCTCTCGGATCTGATCCGCGAACACTTCGGCGTGCGCTGGACCCTCTTCGCGATGATCGTGCTCCTGCTCGCAAACCTTGCGAACACCGTTGCGAACGTTGCCGGCGCCGCCTCGGCGCTCGCGATCTTCGGCGCGCCGGTGGCCGTCACCGCGCCGCTCACGGCGTTCGTGGTGTGGGTACTTGTTGTGTACGGCAGTTACAAGAGCGTCGAGCGGATCTTCCTCTCGCTCACCGCCGTCTTCCTCGCCTACATCGCCGCGGCGCTCCTCGCCAAGCCGAACTGGGCCGAGGTCGCCTCGTCGCTTACGAACCCGAGCCTCGGCGGCGTCTCGGGGGCCGAGATGCTCCTGCTCGTCGCCGTCGTCGGCACCACCGTCACCCCCTACATGCAGTTCTATCTGCAGTCGGCGGTCGCCGAAAAAGGGATCGACGTTGAGGAGCTCGGCGCCGCGCGCGCCGACGCGATCCTTGGATCGATCTGGACAAACTTCATCGCCGCCTGTGTGGTGATCGCAACGGCGGTCGCCCTCGGCGCAACCGGAAAGCCGATCGCCTCCGCCGCCGACGCCGCGGTCGCCCTTGAGCCGCTCGCTGGATCGTTCGCAACGATCCTCTTCGGCGCGGGGCTCTTCGGCGCGAGCGTCTTGGCGATGGCGATCATGCCGCTCACCACCGCATTCGCGATCGCCGAGTCATTCGGCCTGGAGTCGGGGGTGAACAAGAAGCTCAGTGAGGCGCCCGCCTTCTACGGCATCTTCACCGTGATCTTGGCAATTGGCGCGATCGTGGTGATGATCCCGGGGCTCGACCCCGTCGGCGCGATCATCAGCAGCCAGTACCTGCAGGGGCTCTTCCTGCCGATCATCCTCGCCTTCATCGTGCGACTGGCGAGCAGCGAGCGGCTCTTGGGCGTGCACGCGAGCCCACGCTGGCTGCGCGCTGCTGGATGGGGGGCGGTCGCCCTCCTCGCCGTGTTGAACGTTGGCGTGATCCTCGCGAACCTGTTCCGCCTCGGCGCCTAACTACGGCGCGAGTTCTACCGGCCCGAACCCCGTTGAGATCCAGGCGCGCGTGCAGGCGAGGCGCGGCGTGAGGTCACCTGATGAGAAGCGACTCGCCCCAGCAACCCGGCAGGTGCGCCCGTCAAAGGTGACGCTCTGGCCAAGAAGTAAGAACGAGCGCCATCCACCAGGGGCGTCGGGGCCGATCTCAAGACGCGCCTTTGCGGTGGCGACGGCACGGAAGATCGGTGCGACCTTCTCGGCGGTGATGCTGCCGCGCACGAGCGGCGCGCTTGCATCCCAACGCACGATCGTTCCCGCTGCGTTGCGTCGCGGCCAGGAGTACCAGCGCAACGAGGAGAGCGCCGCGAGCTGTGTGGCGATCGTCTCGCCTGCGTTGATCACCCGCAGGGTGATGCCGGCGAGGAGCCGCTGATGACGACGAATGCGACTCGTGTCGCCGTCGTACTTGCGGGCGCGGCCGAAGCCGACCCACAGGTCGCTCGGCACATCAAAGGCGCACCCTGTCGCCGTTGATCCGCTCTCGGCGCACGATGCTGTGATGTAGTGCGGGCTCGTGGTGCGCGGCGTGGTGCTGGTGGCGCCATCGGAACTCGCCGACCCCTCAGCACTCGGCTCCGCGCAGTTTGCGTACTGCCAGGCAGAGATCGACACGTACTTGCCGCCGCTGCGAATCGTGCGGCGATCGAGGGCACCGGGGCGCAAGAAGAGCAGGTCGCCGTAGCGCGCGTTCGACGCCATGTTGCCGTCGAGATAGCGCGCGCTGCTCCCCTTCCAGGGGCGCAGCGTGTTCTCACGACACGAGGCGAAGCGGCTCTTATCGTTGAGGCGCACGACCGTTGGGCCAGGGGCGAGCGCGTCGAGCTTCGCCCCCATGATGTCGGCGGTGCCGAAGCCGACGAGCACCCAATCGTCGATCTCAATGTCGAGCGCCCAGGCGAGCTCCTCCTTCACCTTCGCCGCAGCGAGCGATGAGCGCTCCCAGCCGTCGAGCGTCGGCGTTTTCGACATGCAGAGCTGGGCGTACACAAAGAGCGCGTTGACCTTGGCGTTAAAGGTCTTGCGCCCCGGGCGACAGAAGGTCGAGGCGAGCGACGGCTTCAGCGGGAAGTACTCCATATCGCGCGGAATGCTCAGCGCCGACGCCTCGCCGGTCGCCGGGTTCACGGTGAGGAGCGACATCACGTCGGTGCGCTCGGTCCCCGCCTTGTTCGACGACACGCCAACGGCGGCGTCGGCGGCGCGCGACCACACGTAACGGTTGCGCTCTGCATCGGTGGTCGCTGCTGTTGCCTGCTCCTCAAGGCTGGCGCACCGTTCGGCGCCAAGCGGCGAGCCCATCGCGCGACAGCGCTTGTCACTCCCTAAGAAGAGGATCGTGTAGCGGCCGTCGCTCCCGAGGATGTTCGCCTCAGCGGCGCGCGCGACGGGCGTCGCGGGGATCAGCCCTGACCAACCGGCGAGGCCGGTGGTGAGCGCGAGCAGGAGTGCGACGGCGCCGCTCAGTGAGCGACGCGTCACATCATCACCAGTCCGCCGTCCACCCCAAGCACCTGGCCGGTGATGTAGCCCGCCTCCTTTGAGGCGAGGAAGACGACCGCAGCGGCGATCTCCTCGGGCTCCCCGAAACGGCCGAGCGGCGTTTGCGCCTTGACCCCCTCTTTGATCGCGTCGGGGAGATCGGCGGTGAGTTCGGTCACGATGAAGCCAGGTGCGACGGCGTTCACGGTGATGCCGCGGCTCGCCACCTCGCGCGCCGTGGCCTTGGTGAGGCCGATCATTCCGGCCTTCGCCGATGAGTAGTTCGCCTGGCCGGCATTCCCCGCCTGGCCCGAGACGCTCGTGATGTTCACGATACGCCCGCTCTTCGCGCGCAGCATCTCCTTCACCGCCGCCTTCGTCATGTAAAAGGCGCCGCTCAGATTCGTGTCGAGGACCTCGCGCCACTGCTCGGGGGTCATGCGCAAGATCAGCGTGTCGCGGGTGATCCCCGCGTTGTTCACGAGCAGGTCGACCTTGCCGAACTCCTGCATCGCGCGAGTGACCACCGTCACAGCGGCGTCGGGATCGGCGGCATCGGCCTGGAGCGCGACCCCCTTGCGTCCGGTGGCGGCGATCGCGGCGATCGCCGATTCAGCGGCGGCGGCGTTCCCCTTGTAGGTGATCAGCACGTCGGCACCGGCGGTGGCGAGGGCGACAGCAATAGCGCGGCCGATCCCGCGGGCCCCGCCCGTGACGATCGCAGATTGCCCGGTGAGATCGAACATCGCCCCTCCTTGATCCTTCATGCCTAAATCGTCCGCTCTGAGTCTCCCGATCAGGTTCTCCTACGCAGTTTCGCGCGCTGAGCGTCGCCCGTCTACCAGCGCACGAAGCGCCGCGGGAACTGGTGCTGCGACCGCCCCCTCAGGGCGACGAATGGTGATGTCGGCGGCGTTCACGCTCGCGGCGCGTGCGCCGTTCGCGGGATCGGCATCCCAGCGCGTAACGAAGGCGCCCGAGGTGTAGCCGCCACCAAAGGCGACGGTGCAGAAGACATCGCCGCGCTTCAGTCGGCCGGCGGCGACCGCCTCGCTGATCGCGATCGGAATGCTCGCCGCCGAGGTGTTCCCGTAGTGATCAAGGTTTACGAAGATCTTCTCCATGGGGTAGCCGATCGACTTGGAGACCGACTCGATGATTCGCAGGTTTGCCTGATGCGGGATCACCAGGTCGACGGCGGCGGCGGTGAGTCCGGCGCGCTCGATCGCGGCGAGGGCGACCGCGGCCATGGTGCGCGTTGCGTAGGCGTAGGTCTTTGCGCCGTCCATCTTGATCGTCTCGTCGGGTGCGGCGCCGGTGGCGCGGCCGCCCGGGATCCACAGGTAGTAGGCGCCAGCAGGATCGGCGGAGAGCTCGAAGCTGAGCGTTCCTGGGCGCTTTGCGAGCACCTGGTCGGCGGGGAGGTCGATCGCCTCAAGCACGATCGCGCCAGCGCCGTCGCCGAAGAGGACGCAGGTCGATCGATCGCTCCAGTCGGTGGAGCGCGAGAGCGTCTCGGCACCGATCACCAGGGCGCGCTGTCCGAGCCCTGCGGTGAGGAAGCCGTGCGCCACTGCGTAGGCGTACGGGAATCCAGAGCAGGCGGCGGCAAGGTCGAAGGCGGCGGCGCGCGTCGAGCCGATCGCCTCCTTCACAAGGATCGCCGTGCTCGGCATGAGGTGATCGGGGGTGAGCGTTGCAACGACGATCAGATCGATCGCATCGGCGTCGAGGCCGGCAACGGCGAGTGCCCGCGCTGCGGCGATCGCGCCGAGCGACGCGGTCGTCTCGCCGGTTCCAGCGATGCGGCGCTCACGAATCCCCGTGCGCGAAACGATCCACTCGTCGGTGGTGTCAACGACGCTTTCAAGGTCTTTGTTGGTTACCACCGCTGCGGGAACCTCGTGCCCCCAGCCGATGATGCGCGTCGTGCGATTCGGCAGCGCTGCGCTCCCGGTCTCACCACCGATGCGCTGCGTTGCCTCGCTTCGTGGAGTGCTCATCGCGGGGCCCTCATGCCGGCTCGACCTCAATGATCGGCGCCTTCGCCTTTACCAGTCGACCGTTCTCGGCGAGCACGCGCACCACGCGCCCGGCGCGATCCGACTTGATCTCGTTGAAGAGCTTCATCGCCTCAATGAGGCCGATTGGCTGCCCAACGGCAACGATGCTGCCGACGGCAACGAGCGGATCGTCACCCGGCGTGCGCGCGGAGTAGAAGACGCCGGTGAGCGGCGCCACAACGAATGCGGCGCTCGCCGACGAGGGCGTAGGTGCGGCCGCTGCCGCCTTTGGCGCGGCGCTCCCCTCGGGTGGCACCAGGGCAGGGGCGTTCGTTGCTGTCGATGCGGCCGGTGCGGCGCCGGACACTGCAACGACGTTCGAGGCGGCGAGCGCCGCACGGCTGCGCACCACCACGCGCGTCCCCGCAACGGCGATCTCAATCTCGGCGAGGCCGCTCCCGTCGGCGACCACGGCGAGACGGTCAATGAGTTCGACGAGCTCCGCCTCTTCGCTCGTGAGTGGCGCGCCGGGCGTTGCCGCACTGGCGTTCGCGAGGCCGAAGCCGCGTCGCTCTGCGCTGCGCTCACCACGGCGTTCGCCGCGGCGTGGGCGCGGCGGCGTAGTCCCCACAGGCGTGAAGCTCGGCGGTGTAGAGCCCGGCGGCGTAGCGCCCGACCGCGCGCGACGCGCGGAAGGAGCGGCGCTCGGCTGTGGGGCGCTCTCGCTCGGCAGCGGCGTCGGCGTGAAGCGCTCGACCGGCGGCATGGAGGGGGTCGATGATGCGCCGCGCGCAAGGTTGGCGGGTGGCGTGAAGTCGGAGCGGCTCGCGCGGCGTGCCGCCTCGCGCGCCGTCTGGAGGGCGCGGAGCGCCGACTTGGTGAGACGGGCGCGACGCTCGCCGTTGGCCATTATCGCCCCTCCCACGCTGCAAGGAGCAGCGCTGCGTTCTGTCCGCCGAAACCGAAGGCATTCACCAGGGCGAGGCGCACCTGCTGCTCGCGCGCCGCGCCGCGCACGATGTCGAGGTTGCCGATGAGTGGATCGGGGTGCTCAAGGTTGAGCGTGGGGTGCACGCGGCCATCGCGCATCGCGCGAATCGTGGCGATCGCGCCGAGCGCTCCAGCGGCGCCGAGGGTGTGGCCGATCGCCGACTTCGTTGCGGTGATCGTCGCGCGCGGCGCGGCGCGCTCTGCGGCGACACGCGCCGCATCGGCGTCGGCAGAATCGGTAAGGATCGTGCGCAGCGCGTCGAGCTCCGCCTTGTCGCCCTCAGGGGTCGAGGTGGCATGCGCGTTGATGTGATCGATGTCGGCGCCGCGGCGGCCAGCCTTCTCGAGCGCGCGGCGCGCGGCGCGCACGGCACCGTAGCCGCCAGGCGACGGCAGGGTGATGTGCGCGGCATCGGCGCTTGCGCCGTAACCAACGATCTCAGCGAGCGGCGTTGCGCCACGCGCCAGGGCAAGGTCGAGTCGCTCGAGCAGCAGCACGCCGGCACCTTCGGCCATCACGAATCCGTCACGCGCAGTGTCAAAGGGGCGCGACGCCGCGGCGGGGTCGCCACCGTTCGCCGTTGAGGCGCTGCGCGAGAGGGCACGCATGTTGTTGAACCCTGCGATCACCACTGGATGGAGCGCCGCCTCGGTGCCACCAGCAATCGCGCGCTCAGCATCGCCGCGACGAATCATTTCGTACGCCTCGCCAATGGCGTGGCCTGCAGTTGCGCAGGCACTCACCGCGCCGAACGAAGGACCTTGTGCGCCGAAATGGATCGCCGTCTCCCCCGCCGCCATGTTGCCGATCGCAGCGGGCACAAGAAAGGGCGAGATGCGCGATGGGCCGCGCTCGGCAAAGATCGCCGCCTGCTCGAAGATCGTGACGGCGCCGCCGAGGCCCGAGCCGATGATCGTTGCGGTCGACTCGGCCGCCGCACCGCTAAAGCGTGGCGGCAACCCCGCAGAGGCGAGCGCCTCGGCGGTCGCGGTGATCGCGAACTGGCTGAAGCGGTCGAGGCGCTTGATCTGCTTCGCCTCGAGCAGGTCTGACGGGTCGAACCCTTGCACCTGGCCACCGAAGTTCACCTCCTGGCCGTCGAGGTTCAACCCCTCGAGGCGGCGCACCCCAGAGCGACCGGCGAGGAGCCCCGACCAGAGTGCGTCGGCGCCGCGGCCGAACGGCGACACCGCGCCGAGGCCGGTCACAACAACGCGCACGGGGTTCGCGCTCAACGGACCAGCTTCCCGGTGCGAACCGTGGCGGCGCGATACGCGTCACCAGGGAGTCCGCGTGCGATCAACTGCTCGCTCACCGCGTCGTTGTCGTAGCTCGCGCGATGGATCTCGGCGACGATCGTCTTCGCTTCAGCGTCAACGTCGATCACCGCGAATGCGGCCGTAGGATCACCGTCGTACGGCAACCCTGCGGAGCCTGCGTCAACGAGCACCTTCCAGCCGTAATCCTTCACCCGCGCGACGTGTGTGAATCCCACCGCCACCACGCGTGAGTCGGTTTGGCTAATGAGCTCGAGCGTTGTCGAGGGCTCAAGGTCGGCGGTGAGGCCGACGGTGCGCGAGCCCGGCGACGCGTGGCAAAAGGTGAGCGCGATCTCGCCGTAGCGGAGGCGACGCTCCGATGGGAGCGAGCGCAGCCACTCGATGCGATCGTCGTCGAGTTCGTCAGATGCCCATTCCACCGACGCCTTAAGTGCGGGCGGCAGTCCGCCGGCGAGTCCGGGGAACGAGGCGGCGTAATCGAGATCGGCGACGCCGATGTCGGCGGTGCCGGCGGTCACCAGCGCGCCGCCCTTCTGCAGCTTGCGGATCAGGTCGATCGTTTCGGTCGGCTTCGGCCCGAAGAGCACGTGATCGCCAAGGATCGCCACCTGATCTGGTGCAACCTTTGGTAGGCGCGCGACGATCGCCTCGAGCGCGGCGATGTTGCCGTGAACGTCAGAGATAACGACGACGCGCGTCATGCTGCTCCTTCTCCGGTCGTGCCGGGTGTGCCGGCGTTGCCGGATGCGCCGCCTGGCTGCGGCAGGGCCCCTTCGGGGGGAATGATGAAACTGATGGTGCACTCGCAGGCGACCTCGCCGGCAACGCTCGCCGTCGCCTTGGCGCGCCCCATGCGCGAGCCGAGCTTCTCCATAACGATCTCAAGGGTGAGGGTGTCGCCCGGCGTCACGATGCGGCGAAAGCGGGTGTCGTCGATGCCGGCAAAGAGGCCGAGGCGACCGCCGAACCCTTCGGTGCGCGCCACGTAGACCGCCATTGCCTGGGCGAGCGCTTCAACTTGGAGCACCCCCGGCATGATCGGCATTCCCGGAAAGTGGCCGCGCGCCCAAAAGGCGTCGGCGCGCACGTCGAGCTCGGCGACGAGGCGCTGTGCCCCGCGATCCTCGAGCACCACACGATCGAGCAGCAGGAAAGGGTCGCGATGCGGGATGAGCGCCTCGATCTGCGCGCGGGAGAGGAGCACGTCACTCATCGTCGGAGTCTATCGCTCGTTCCGCGGCGCGGCGGCCAGGATCGCCTCGGTACCGACCTCGTCGAGGTAGGCGGTGGTGGTGCGCCCCTTCAAGAAGTCGTCGCTCTCGAGGAGACCAAGGAAGAAGTCGCGCGTCGTTGCAACGCCGTCGATCT
>QWQR01000007.1 GCA_003670745.1 Chloroflexota bacterium | reverse complement strand
TCGCTCCTTGATGATGAGCAGGGGGCGCTCTTCATTGAGGGGAGCAGCGCTCCGGTTCTGCATTCGCATCCGAACCTGCCCTCGCTCGATGGAGAGGTGCTGAGCGATCCTGACGGGATCCTGGCGCGACTTCTCGCAGGCGTATCGATCGCGCCAGATATCGCAACGGCGCTCGATCTGCTTGACACGCTCCCCGCAGGCGGGGTGATCGTTACGCGCAGCGGAGCGGTGATTCGCGCTGGTGGCGTCGTCACGCGTGAGACCGAACCCGAAGATGCGCTCCTCGACAACGAGATCGCCCGCCTCTCCGCTGAGGTTGATCGTCGCGCCGCCGCCGCGCAGCGCCTCACCGACGAGGCGGCAACGGCGAGTAGCGTGCTAGTCGGGATCGCCGAACAGATCGATGCTGCACGCCGCACGGAGGGGACCGCCCGCAGCGCCGCTCGGACCGCCGATGGTGAGCGCGCGGAGGCGGAGCGCCGGCGTGACCTGATCTCCCGTCGCGTTGCCGAGCGGACCGCTCGCATCGAGCGACTCCGCAGCGCGATCGCGGGGACAGAGGAGCGGCTGCGCGAGATCGCCGGGTCGTCGAACGTTGGCACACGCGGCGTCGGGGCCGCAGGGACACGCGAGGCGCTGGAGACCTGGCAGCGGCGCATTGATGAGCTGAGCGCCCGACGCGGAGCGCTTGCCGCAGCCGTTGAGGCCGACACCCAGGCGCTCCGCTCGTGGGAGTTGGAGCGCGCCAGGGGTGATGCAACGATCAGCGCCGCCTCTGCGCGCATCAGTCGCGCCGCCGCTGAGCGCGGTGCACTTGAGGCGCGCGGCGCGGCGCTGCGCGCGGAGCTTGGCGAGATCTCTGGGCGAGCCGAGGCGGCGCGGATCGCGTTCACCGAGCGTGACCAGCGCGTCGCAGTGCTCGCCGCGGCACAGATCGCCATCGAGAGTGAGATCGCGGCAGATGACGATCAGAAGCGCCGCCTGCGCGCGGAGGAGGAGGCGCTCGACCTACGGATGCGTCCTCTTGAGCGCGAGAGTCAGTCGCTCGACTTTGAAGAGGAGCGCCTCCTTGAGGAGCTCGCCGGCGACCTCGCCACGTTCGGGCGCCGCCTCTCCGACGATGTGCGGATCGCCGCTGGCATCCCTGCGCACCTTCGTGGCGGAGATGCCCAAGCGACATCAAGCACTACGGTTGCGGACGACGCAGCGGCGTCACCTGGCGACGATGCGGCCGATGCCTCATCGCGCGAACGCCGTGCGCGCGAACAGGCGACTGCGCTCTTCGCCCACTGGTCTGGTGTAGCTGCAGGAAGCAACGCGACGGAATCGGCGGCACCAGATCCCGAGGAGCTCCGCGCCCTCGAGCGCCTTCGACGCAAGATCGGTCCACTTGAGGCGGGGGGCGCCAGCATTGCGATTGAACACCGCGAGCTCCGCGAGCGCCTCGAATCGCTCGAGTCGCAGGCGGCAGATCTCGACGGCGCAATCGCGAAGGCTGCGCAACTCATGGAAGAGCTCGATCGTCTCGTCGAATCCACCTTCTCCGAACAGTTCACCGCGTTGCAGGCGAGCTTCTCAACGAACTTCCAGCTGCTCTTCGGTGGCGGCGACGCGCAGCTTCGCCTCGTCGAGGACGGCGGGCGACGCGCAGGGGTCGAGATCGACGCACGTCCACCGCTGAAGCGCCGCCAGCAGCTCTCGCTGCTCTCGGGCGGCGAGCGCGCGCTTACCGGCGTCGCCCTGCTCCTCGGGATGCTCGCCGTGCGACCGCTCCCCTTCGTCGTGCTCGACGAGGTGGACGCTGCCCTCGATGAGGCGAACGTGACGCGCTTCGGCGATGCGATCCGCGAGCTGAGTGAGCGCACCCAGGTGATCGTGATCACGCACAACCGCGGCACCGTTGAGGTGGCCGACAGCCTCTGGGGCGTCACCGTCGGCGAGGATGCGGCGAGCCGCGTCTTCGGGCTACGCCTCGACGAGGCGAAGCGCATCGCCGATCAGGCGCGCGCCGAACGCGAGGCGGCGCGTTGAGGCTCGCCTTCTGGCGAAAGGCACAACCCGAAGAGAAGGAGCGAGTCGCAACGGCAGCCGCGCCGGTTGCAAGTGGCTTCGTCGGCGCGCTGCGCCGGATCTCCGAAGGGGCTGAGACGTGGAAGCCGCTCGAGGAGGCGCTCCTCCTCGCTGACGTCGGCCCCGCGACGAGTGCAGCAATCGTTGCAACCGCGCGCGATGCATCGGGGGGCTCTGCACGCGATCGCCTTGAACGCACCCTCATTGAGTTGCTGCGCGAAGCGGATGGCGCGCCTTCTGCCGACGATGCGGCGATCATCTTGCTCGTGGGCGCGAATGGAGCCGGGAAGACCACGACGGCAGCGAAGCTCGCTGCGCGCGCTAAGCGCGCTGGGGCGTCACCACTCCTTGTCGCCGCCGATACCTTTCGCGCGGCGGCGATCGATCAACTCCGTCTGCTGGCAGAGCGCGAGGGAGTCCCGATCATCGAGGGCCGCGCGGGGGGCGATCCATCTGCCGCCATCCACGACGCGCTCACCGCTGCCGCAGCACGCGACCTCACCCCAGTGATCGTCGACACGGCGGGGCGCATGCAGACGAAGGTCGGCCTAATGGAAGAGCTTGCAAAGATTCGGCGCGTCATCAGCAAGGTTGCACCAGACGCTGCGACCGAGGTACTGCTGGTACTCGACGCAACGCTCGGTCAGAACGGCCTCGCGCAAGCGCGCGGCTTCGATCGTGCCGCAGGGATCGATGGGGTGGTGCTCACCAAACTCGACGCTGGTGCTCGCGGTGGTGCGGCGCTCGGGCTACGGAGGGAGCTCGGCCTGCCGATTCGCTGGATTGCCGCTGGCGAGCGAGCGGAGGATCTCCTCCCGTTTGATGCGGCGGCCTTCGTTGCCGGCCTGCTCGGTGAAACGGTTACGAGGAGCGCGGGCGAGTAACTTTCAGGTCAGCGATGGAGCGGAGCCGCCCGAGCGGCGAGAGGCCAAGGTAGAGGCCAACGAGTACTGCTGCGAGTCCACCAACGACCAGTGAGGCGCCGCTCCCCGATGCGCTCGAGCCAATGAGCCCGCCGACGACGATCCCAGTGAGGCGCGCAAGGATCCCGACGCCTTCAAAGGCGGCATTCGATCGACCTTGGTACGCATCGGGGATGAGCCGCGCGCGGATCGTCGCCTGGTTCGCCTCCCAGACCGTCTCGAATCCGTCGCTCAGGAGCTGATGGCCGATGAGCATTGCGAAGCCGAGGAGCGTTGGCCCAGGCGAAAGCGGCACCAAGAGGAGCCCAGCGCCGACCAACGCATAGCTCACCGCGAGCGAGCGGCCGAGGCCGAGCCAACGCGAGAATCGTTCTGTGAGGATCCCACCGCTAAACGCAGCGATCCCGCCGACTGCCGCGATCGCGCCGATCGCCTCTGGCCCGAGGCCGAGCCCACGCGTGAGGAAGAGCATGTACGACGAGCGGAAGAGTCCGAAGTAGAGGCCGATCACCGCCCCGCTAAAGAGGAGTGGTCGAAGCGGCTGCTCGGCCCACGTTCGGCGGAGCCCGTCGACCACCTCGTAGCGAACGCTCTTACGTGCCGACGTTGGCGGCAGCGCAGGCTCACGGACGCGGAGCAGGGTGAGGAGCGCCGCGGACGCGACATAGGTGAGCGCGTCAACGCCGATCGCCGCTGGCCCGCCGATACGGGCGACGAGTAGGCCGGCAACGCCGAACCCGAAGAACTCGGCAGCGCCGCGGATACCGAGGAGGCGCGCGAGAATGCGGCGCAACTTCGGTGCGGGGACGAGTCCAACCAGGTAGCTGCGCTCGGCGATGTCGAATGCGGTCGTACAGGCGCCGCTCGCTGCGCTCACGAAGATGAGATGGGGGAGCGTCACGCCGCCGAAGAGGAGGGCGCTCGCTGGGATGCTTCCGAGGAGCGCTGCGCGCGCAAGGTCGGCGGTGATGAGGAGTGGTCGTCGTGGGAGCCGATCGATCCAGACGCCGGCGAACTGGCTGATAAGCGCCGCAGCCATCAGGTCGACCGCCGCGAGGAGCGCCGCCTCAATGGGGGTAACGCCGAGGCCGAGGATGGCGAGCAGCGGAAGCGCCGATCGAGTGATGAACGATCCGAAGCTCGAGATCGCCTGCGCCCCCACGAGCAGGTTCGCATCGCGCGAGACGGCCCGAGGTTCGTCGCGCCGTGGTGCGCGTCCGCGGGTTAGGGGCTTCGCCGTTGGCATCGCCGCATCGTACACTCGCACCATGTTTGGCGCGCTTGGCAGTCGCTTGCGAGCAACCCTTGGCAAGATCTCGGGACGCGGCCGCATCAGCGCCGCAGACCTCGATGCCGGGCTTGCCGAACTTCGCACGGCACTGCTCGAGTCGGACGTTGCGCTCTCCGTCGCCGACGCGCTTATTGCGCGCATCCGTGACGAGGCCACACGCGGCGAGATTGTCGATGGCCTCGGGGCTGGTGAGCGCCTTCTGGGCATCGTGCACGGCGCGCTGACTGCAACGCTTGGTGGCTCGGGCCGCGAACTCGACCTCCGTGAGCGCCCAGCGTCGATTCTGTTGCTCGGCCTGCAGGGCGCCGGGAAGACGACTACCGCCGCAAAGCTTGCCGCACGTCTCGAGCGAGAGGGTCGCCGTCCGATGCTCGTCGCCGCAGACCCGCGCCGACCAGCCGCCGCAGAGCAACTCGCCCTCCTCGGCGCCGCGATCGGCGTGCCGGCGCACCGCGAGCCGATCGGCACCCCCGTCGCCGAGATCGGCCGCCGCGCCCTTGAGGCGGCGAAGCGACTCGGCCGTGACCTGCTGATCATCGACTCCTCTGGTCGCACCACCCTCGACGCAGAGTTGCTGCAGGAACTTGTCGAGTTGCGCGACGCAGTGCGTCCGCGCGAGCGGCTCCTCGTCCTTGATGCCGCAACTGGGCAGCAGGCGCTCGCTGTGGCCGAAGGATTTAGGGCCGCGGTCGATCCGACAGGCCTGATCCTTGCGAAACTCGACAGCGACGCGCGCGGTGGCGCCGCACTCTCGATCGCTGGCGGCGCAGGGATTCCCGTCGTCTATCTCGGCACCGGCGAACGCCCCGATGCTCTGGAGCGATTCCATCCTGATCGGATCGCTGGGCGCATCTTGGAGATGGGTGATCTGGCAACGCTCGCCGAGATCGTCGCCTCGGCGGGGGCCCAAGGATCGCAGGAGCAGAAGGCGCCGGCGCGACCGAGCGGCGAGCTGACGTTCGACGATCTGCTGGAGCAGCTGCGCCAGATGGCGTCGATGGGGCCGATCGGCAACATCGTCAAGATGATCCCTGGCCTCGGTGGCGCAGCCGCGCAGATCGAGGAGTCGGTCGCTGGCGGCGAGCTGCGACGCGCCGAGGCGATCATCCTCTCGATGACGGCTCGTGAGCGCCGTGAACCTGCGCTCCTCACGCTCGCGCGTCGCCGCCGCGTGGCGGCCGGGTCGGGGCGGAGCATCGAAGAGGTGAATCGTCTCGTGAAGCGCCTTGAGGAGATGCGCGTCTTGGTGCGTCGCACGGGCGGCATCGACCCCGCGCGCCTGGTCGGTGGGGGCGGTGCTCTACCCTCGAAGCACGCTCGCGGCAGGACACCCCCGAAGGGGGGTCGCAAGGCGAAGAAGCGGGGGGGACGACGATGAGTCAGCGCTCAGGAAACAACCTCCTCGCCCTGCTCCTTGCCGCTCTGGCGATTGGGGTCGGGCTCCTCTCGGCCCTGCTCGCCGCCTCTGGGGCAGGGCTCCTCGGGCGGTAGCGGCGGGGTCGGAGTGCGCCAACCGCGCGGAGCGGGTACGATCCGACGACAACTTCCCGGTCTGCCGGGGTCACCGGCTCGGCCGAAGCGTCGAGCCCCATGGAGGAACCTACAGGGATGAGCGTTCGTATCAGGTTGAGTCGCGTCGGTGCAACTGGTCAGCCGTCGTATCGCGTCGTCGCGACCGACCGCCGCTCGCCACGTGATGGGCGCTCGCTTGAGATCCTCGGCCACTACAACCCACGCACCGAGCCGCTCACCCTCGTCCTTGATCTGCCAAAGATTGATGCATGGATCGCCAAGGGGGCTCAGCCCTCCGAGGTCGTGACGAAGCTCATCGGCAAGGCGCGCGCCGGCGTAAACAGCCTTGGCGGCAAGACTGGTCCGAAGTCGGCACAGGCCGGCTACACGAAGCCTGGCACGCGCCCTGCGAAGGTCGAAGAGACCGTCGTGGTTGAGGCCGCACCGACAGCAGACGCCGCACTTGAAGCGGCGGCCGCAGCAGAGGTTGCCGCTGAGCCGGTCGTTGAGAGCGCCACTGATGCTCCAGCCGTTGATGCAGCCCCGGCCGCCGAAGCGGCACCTGCCGCTGACGCTGCACCTGCCACTGAAGCCGCCCCTGCTGACGCGCCAGCAACGGAGGCGTAAGTGCCTGCAGCGCAGCTCGTCGAATTCGTCGCAAAGTCCCTCGCCGACAATCCTGACGGCGTGAGCGTCGAGGTTGAAGAGGATGGCGATGCCATCGTTCTGCGGCTGATCGTCGACGAGGACGACATGGGTCGCGTCATCGGCCGCAATGGCAGCATCGCCAAGGCGTTGCGCAGCCTCCTGAAAGTTGTCTCGAACCGCACCGGAGAGAACTACGTCCTCGAGATCGGCTGAGAGCGAACGGCACCTGCGCGTCGCGCGCGTGCGCGGCCTCCGCGGCCTGGATGGAACGCTCCGCCTCGAGATGCTTACCGACCGCCCCGAAGAGCGCTTTGCGATCGGGTCAATCCTGACCATCGAGGGCGACGGACGCACCCTCAAGGTCGATGACTTCCAGCCAGCTGCGCCGGGGAGTTTTGCGCGCTTTCGCGAGGTGCAGTCACGCGACGCGGCCACGCCGCTCGTCGGACGTTTCCTCACGGTCGCCCTCGCCGTCGCACCGAAGGCGAGCGATCCGATCTCTTGGGACGAGGTGATCGGCATCACCGTGCGCGACGCAGCAGGCGACCCGATCGGCGAGATCGTCGATTGCTATCGCGCAGGTGGCGCCGAGGTCTATCTGCTTCGCACCCCCGACGGCGGAGAACTTGATCTTCCTGCTGTGGCGTCTGTTATCACCACGTTCGACCCGCGTGCTGGGGTCATCGTCGCCGACCTCAGCGTCATGGAGCTCGAGCCGCGCCGAGCACGCATCAAGGATCCGAACCGGAAGCAGCGCCCGCGACGCGGAGGCGTGCGCGGCGTGCCGGCGGCGGCGAGCGGCGAGGAGGGCGAGCGTGCCTGACGGAACGGCTCAACGGGAGGCGGCGCTGCGCATTGATGTCGTCTCGCTCTTCCCTGAGACGATCACCGCAGCGCTCGCCGCGAGCATCCCTGCGCGCGCCATTGAGCGCGGCCTTGCGACGCTCACAGCGCACGACCTGCGTGAATGGGGGATCGGCAAGCATCGTGCCGTAGACGACGCCCCCTACGGTGGGGGTGCCGGCATGCTGCTGCGCCCAGAACCACTCGTCGCAGCGATCGAGGCGCTTCGCACCCCAGAATCAACGGTGATCCTTCTCGATGCCGGCGGTGAGACGCTGCGCCAAGAGCGAGCGCGAGATCTTGCCGCGCGTCGACACCTGATCATCTTGTGTGGGCGCTACGAAGGCGTCGATGACCGCGTGCGCGCCTACGTCGACCTTGAGTTGAGCCTGGGGGATTTCGTCTTGTCGGGAGGGGAGCCGGCTGCGATCGCACTTTGTGACGCGATCCTTCGACTCGTCCCTGGATCGATCGACGCCGCCTCACTCGACGAGGAGTCGTTCTCTACCCCAGAGCTTCTCGAGTATCCGCAGTTCACCCGGCCCCCTGAATTTCGCGGCGCCAGTGTCCCCGAGATCCTCGTCTCCGGGAATCATGGTGCGGTTGCGGCATGGCGGAAGGGCGAGGCGGCACGGCGGAGCGCCGCGCGTCGGGGCGGTGCGCCAGGGCGGCCGGCAGAGCCGCAGGGCAAGGCCCCAGAGGGGGAGAGGGGGCGCTAGAGCCCAGCGAGGGCCGCTGAGCCCTGTGCTATCCTCGCCGTCCGTCGCGGCAGGGTTCCCGCCGCACCACATCGGAGTGACCAATGGACATCATTCGCGCCCTTACCGACGCACAGATGAAGACCGACCTGCCGCAGATCAAGACGGGTGACACCGTCAAGGTCGCAGCGAAGGTCGTCGAGGGTACGCGCGAGCGAATCCAAACCTTCGAGGGGACCGTCATGCGCATGCACGGCGGCGGACTCGGCCTCACCATCACCGTTCGTCGCATCGCCTCTGGCGTTGGCGTGGAGCGCACCTTCAAGGTGCACAGCCCCCGCATCGACTCCATTGAGGTCGTGCGTCACGGCATCTCACACCGCGCGCAGCTCTACTTCCTGCGTGATCGCGTCGGCAAGCGCTCCTCGCTCCGCGAGAAGTTGGGTGACGCCGCAGAGATCGCCGAAGCAGTAGCAACCGCGAAGGCCGTAAAGGCGAGCGCAAAGGCTGCGAAGGCCGCCGCTGACAGCGCCGCGGCTGAAGCGGCAACCGCCGCCGCGGCGGCAGCCGCCGCCCCCGCTGTCGCAACTGCGACCGCTGAGCCGGTCACTGAAACCGTCGTCGAGCCGGCCGTTGAGGCTGCACCAGCGCCGAGCGCTGAACCGACCGCCGCGGCTGAGGCCGAGGGCGGCGACGCCGCAGCTGCGACGGACGCGACGCCGGAGTGACGCCAGCGCGGCCGCGTATCGGCCGCGAGCTTCCCACCCGCGACCTCGAAATTCATCACGGTCATCCGCAGCGCGCCGTCATTGGCATCGATGAGGTCGGCCTCGCCCCGCTTGCAGGACCCGTCGTCGCCTGCGCGATCCTCATGCCGGCTGGTGAGCCGATCAGCGGCGTCGCTGACTCGAAGGCGCTCACACCACTGCAGCGCCAACGCGCCGCGGTTGCCATTCGCGCCGTAGCGGTCGCGATCGGCGTTGGCGCCGCCTCGGCCCGAGAGGTGGAGAGACTCAATCCTCGCGCCGCCTCGCACCTTGCAATGCGCCGTGCCGTCGCCCAGCTCGTTCGCCGCCGCGGCGCTCCAATCGACTTTGCGTTGGTCGACGGGTCAGCGGCGCGAGAGCTCAGCGATCTCATCGGCCCCCATGCGACGATCGTGCGAGGCGACGTGAGCGTTTATCCGATCGCCTGCGCCTCAATCGTGGCGAAGGTGCTGCGTGACGACCTAATGCGCCGACTCTCGGTGCGATACCCCGGGTACGCCTGGGAGCGAAACGTTGGCTATCCGGCGCCCGCCCATCTCGCCGCGCTCGATGCGATCGGCGTGACGCCGCACCATCGCCGCAGCTTTGCCCCTGTTGCCGCGCGGCTTGGCGTATGGAGTGCCGAGGGTAAGCGCTCCACGTAAGACTGACCGGGTGACGAGCGATCAAGAGCGCCAGCAGCGAGATCGTCAGCATCGAGAGCGTCAGCGCCGTGGGCGAGCGGGTGAGGAGATCGCCGCAGCGGCGCTCGAGCGATCCGGTTGGAGCATCCTTGTGCGCAACCACCGTCTCGCTGGCCTTGAGATTGACCTCCTTGCGCGCGACCCCAGCTGGCGACTCGTCGCGGTCGAGGTGCGTCGCAGACCCTCGGTAGGCGCAGCAACCCCGCTGCAACTTCTCGGCGCGCGCAAGGTTGCGGCGCTCCGCCGCCAGCGCGAGGCGCTCCCGGCCCTTGAACGTATCGACCTCCTCCTTGTTCTCGGCCCCGATGGGGGTGAACGGTTACGGCTCATCCGAGGGATCACCTAGGCCCGAAGCGATGGCCCAGCGGCCCGCGGAGGGGTCGAGGGCTCGTGGTAGGATCTGCGGGCACCCGGCAAACGGGGCCCTCGCCGCAAGGCGGGTAGAACGCACGCGGAGTCAGACGTCCCGCAACGGTGGCCCTTCGGGGTCGCGACGACGTCCCGCGGTGGAATAACCGTGCAAGGAGAACCATGGCAGCAGTGACGATGCGCGACCTCCTCGAGGTCGGTGCGCACTTCGGGCACCAGACGAAGCGCTGGAACCCCAAGATGGCGCCATTTATTTACGCCCAGCGCAATGGGATCCACATCCTCGACCTCGCGAAGAGTGCCCAGCACCTCGCGGTCGCCCTCGACGCGGTGCGCGCGTGCGCCGCAAGCGGCGAGACGATCCTCTTCGTTGGAACGAAGAAGCAAGCGCAGGGCCCAATCACCGAAGAGGCGACCCGCGCCGGCCAGCCATACGTGACGAAGCGTTGGCTCGGCGGGATGCTCACGAACTTCCAGACGATTCGCAAGCGCCTCACCCTCATGGAGCAGCTTGAGGCCCGAGAGCAGGCTGGCGAGTTCGCGATCATGTCGAAGAAGGAGGCGGCGCGTCTCGGCGACAAGCTCGAGAAGCTGCGCGGCACCCTTGGCGGCATGCGCCGACTGCGCCGTGCCCCAGGGATGGTCTTCATCATCGACCCGAGCCGCGAGACGCTTGCGGCGACCGAGGCGAACAAGCTGCAGATCCCGGTCGTCGGCACCGCCGACACCAACGTCAACCCAGACCAGCTCACGTACCCGATCCCGGTGAACGATGACGCGATCAAGTGCATCAAGTTGATCTGCAAGGCTGTTGCCGACGCAGCGATTGAGGGTGCAGCAGAGCGCGCAGCGCGACTCCCAGAGATCGAGGCGCAAGAGGCGGCCGCCGCCGCCGGCGAGGCCGAATCGCAGCAGCTCCCATCCGACGTGCAGGACGATCTCGTTGCCGCGATGAGCGCAACGGGAACGCTCAGCTTCTCGCCAGACGAAGATCCGCCCGCGGCGCCCGCCTCTGGCGGCGCACCGGTCGCGTAAGGGGTTCGCCATGGCAATCAGCGCAGAGGCGGTCAAGGACCTTCGCGAGCGAACCGGCGCGGGCTTCATGGATTGCAAACGCGCACTCGAAGAGGCTGGCGGCGACGTCGAGAAGGCGGTCGCAACGCTTCGTGAGGCTGGACTCGCGGCGGCGGCGAAGAAGGCGGGGCGCGACGCTCGTGAGGGGGTCGTCTCCTCGTACATTCATACGGGGGGTCGCGTCGGCGTACTTCTCGAGGTGAACTGCGAGACGGACTTCGTTGCTCGCAACGAACAGTTCCAAAAGCTCGTGCGCGACATCGCGATGCAGATCGCTGGGCTGGCGCCGCTCTACGTGAGCCAGGAGCAGATCCCAGCCGCAACGCTTGCTGCGAAGCGCGCGGAGCTCGAGGCCGATGAGGCGCTCGCTAAGAAGCCTGAGGCGGTGCGCGCACAGATCGTTGAGGGGCAGCTGCGCAAGTGGTTCGAAGAGGTGTGCCTCCTTGACCAGCCCTTCCGTGACGGCGAGCAGAGCGTTGCCGGTTTGATCACCAACGCCATCGCCACCATCGGGGAGAACATTCGCGTTCGGCGCTTCGTGCGCTACGCGCTCGGCGAGGAGCTCTGAGCCCCGCCGCGGGCGCGGCAGGCATGCGATGAGCGGGGCGACGCGTTACCGGCGGATCCTCCTCAAGCTCTCCGGTGAGGCGCTTCTCGGTGAACAGCCCTACGGCGTCGACCCGGCGGTCGTCGCCTTCGTCGCTGAGCAGGTCCGCAGCGTCCGCGATCTCGGCGTTGAGGTCGGCATCGTGGTCGGTGGCGGCAATATCTTCCGCGGCATGGCAGGCGCCGCAACCGGCATGGATCGCGCGACTGCCGACTACATTGGCATGCTCGCCACTGCCATGAACGGCCTTGCGCTACAAGATGCACTCGAGCGCGCCGGGGTCCCCACGCGGGTGATGACGGCAATTGACATGAACGAGGTCGCCGAGCCATACATTCGACGTCGCGCGCAGCGCCACATGGAGAAGGGGCGCGTCGTGGTCTTCGTCGCCGGTACCGGCAATCCCTACTTCACCACCGACACCGCCGCGGCGCTACGCGCCGTGGAGATCGGCGCCGAGGTGGTGCTCAAGGCGACGAAGGTCGACGGCGTCTACGACAAGGATCCGGCGAAGCACGCCGACGCGAAGCGCTTCTCTGCGATCTCGTACACGAAGGTGCTCGTAGATGGGTTGAAGGTGCTCGATGCGGCGGCGGTCTCGCTCTGCATGGAGAACGACCTACCGATCGTCGTCTTTGATCTCGATGCGCCGGAGAACATCCTGCGCGCCGTGCGCGGCGAAGATGTTGGAACCATGATTAGTTCGAAGGGGGAGCGATGAGCGAGAGCGTTGACGTGCGCATGGCAAAGGCGGTCGAGGCGTTCGGCCGCGACCTAGGAGGATTCCGCACCGGCCGGGCGAGCGCCTCGCTCGTGGAGCGCGTGGTCGTTGAGCACTACGGCGCCGCGACGCCGCTCAACCAGCTCGCAGGCATTAGCGTCCCTGAGAGCACGCTGCTCGTGATCCAGCCATACGACCCTGGAGCGATCGCTGCGGTCGAGAAGGCGCTGAACAACGCGCAGCTCGGCATGACCCCCGCCGTCGATGGCGGCGTCATTCGCCTCCGCGTTCCCTCGATGACTGAAGAGCGACGCAAAGACTTGGTGAAGCAGATGCACAAGCGCGCCGAAGAGGCGCGTATCGAGATCCGTAACGTGCGACGCGATGAGCAGGAGGCAGCGAAGCGTGCCGAGAAGGATAAGGAGATCGGCAGCGACGAGGCACATCGACGCCTTGACGCCCTCCAGAAGCTGACCGACGCGAAGACGACAGAGATCGACAAGTTGCTGGCATCGAAGGAGCGCGAGGTCCTCGAGAGTTGACCGACGGCGGCCTGCGCCGACCAGAAGACGCTCCGTCACTCGTCCACGCTGAGGCGGTGGTTGGCGCTGCCCCGCGCCATGTGGCGATCATCATGGACGGCAACCGACGTTGGGCCCGCGACCGCGGCATTGACGAGCTCGATGGGCATGCAGCTGGCACCGAGGCGCTGCGTGGTGTCGTCACCCGTGCCGCAGAGCTGGGGATCAAACACCTCACCGTCTATGCGTTCAGCCGTGAGAACTGGGGGCGCGCCGATCGCGAGATCGCGCAGCTTTTTACCCTTCTCGCGAGCACCATCGAGCGCGAGACGCCTGAGCTTGCCAAGAACGACATCAGCGTCGACTTCCTCGGCCGGCTGGATGAGCTCCCTGCAGACGCTGCGGCACGGATCGCCGCCGCGTGTGCAACCACTGCCGCCGGCGGGAGAATGCACCTCCATGTGGCATTCAACTACGCAGGGAGGACGGAGATCATTGACGCGGTCCGCGCGATCGTCCGCTCTGGGGTGAAGGCTGAGGCGATCGACGAGGCGAGCGTCGCCGCCCATCTTTACACGAAGGGAATCCCAGATCCAGATCTGCTCATTCGCACCGGAGGTGAAGAGCGCCTCTCGAACTTCCTTCTCTGGCAGACCGCCTATGCCGAGATGATCACACTGCCGACCCTCTGGCCCGACTTCACCGCAGCGGACCTCGACCGCGCGCTGCAGGCCTACGCTGATCGCCCGCGGCGGTTCGGCCGATGATGAGCGGCGTGTTGGCGAACAGCGTGTTGCGCGAGAGGGCCCGCGGTGCGCTCTACGTGGTGCCTGCAGGCGTCCTGCTCCTTGCCTGGCCGCTCGGAACCTACCTCGTCACCTTCGCCCTGATCGCCTTGGCGTCGCGGGAGGGGGCGCACCTCTTTGGTGCCTTTAGCGGTGCTGCGTCGGAGCGTCGCATTGCGCTGATGCTCTCCGTAACGCTCTTCGGCGGCGCGATCTCTGGGGGCGCGGCGATCGTTGTGCTCTCGATCGCTGCGCTATCGATCATCGCTGGTGAGCTTTACGTGCTGCTCGACGCTGATCACGACCACATTCTTGAGCGCGCGCACGGGTTGATCGCCGATCTCACGGTGGCGCTCTGGCTCTCACCGCTGCTGCTGTTGCCAGCGCTCGCCTCGGCACGCGTCGGCTTCCCCGCGCCACTTCTCGCGTGGCTCCTCGCAGTTGTTTGGGGCGCCGACTCTGGCGCCTATTTGATTGGACGCCGATACGGTCGACGCAAGCTTGCGCCAAGCCTCTCGCCGAAGAAGAGCATCGAGGGCCTCGTCGGTGGCGTTGCCGTGGCAGCGGTTGCGAGTGCGCTCGTCGCAGTGCTGCTCCTCGACGCTTCGCCGCTCTGGGGGATCTTCTGGGGGGCGCTCACCGCGGTGGCCGCCGAGGGTGGAGACCTGCTCGAATCGATGATCAAGCGGGCCGCTCGTGCCGAGAACGCGTCAACGCTGATCCCTGGTCACGGCGGCGTGCTCGATCGCATCGATAGCCTGCTGCTCGCGCTCCCCGTGGCGCTGATCGCTTCGTTCACCCTCGGTGGCTGAGATGCGCCAGAGGGTTGCGATCCTCGGCGCAACTGGCTCGATCGGCAGCCAGGCGCTCGACATCATCGCGCAGAACCCAGAGCGCTTTGAGGTTGTTGCCCTTGCCTGCGGTCGGCGATCGGATGCCGCCGACGCCGTAGCGGCGGCGCACCCGGCGGCGACGCTGCTCGTTGGTGGGGACTCATCAGAGCTGGAGAGGCTCGTCCTCTCTTCTGCGCCGGACCTTGTGTTGGTGGCAACTACGGGGCTGGTGGCGCTCCCTGCCACGATCGCTGCGCTTGACTCCGGGGCGGCGGTCGCGATCGCTAACAAGGAGACGATCGTCGCCGGTGGTGAGCTGGTGATGGCCGGGGCACGGCGCGCGGCGCAGGCTGCAAAGAGCACGCCGCTCGAGCGGCTGCGACCGGTCGACAGCGAACACTCAGCGCTCTGGCAGTGCCTCAACGGCGAGGACCCCGCGGGTGTGGAGCGCCTCTGGCTCACGGCGAGCGGCGGACCGTTTCGCACCTGGGAGGCGGAGAGGATCTCCGCAGCGCTCCCCGCCGAAGCGCTCAAGCACCCCACCTGGAGCATGGGGGCAAAGATCACCATCGACTCCGCCTCGCTCGTGAACAAGGGGCTCGAGGCGATCGAGGCGCAACGCCTCTACGGCGTGCCGATGGAGCGCGTCGGCATCCTCGTGCACCCGGAGAGCGTGGTGCACGCGCTCGTGACGTTCAGCGACGGTTCGACGATCGCCCAGCTCGCGAGCGCCGACATGCGTGGGCCGATCGGATACGCCCTCGGGTATCCTCAGCGTATGGAGCGCTTGATCCCTCCCGTCGACCTGGCGGCGCGCGGCGCGCTCACCTTCGACGCCCCCGACCTTGCGCGCTTCCCTGGCCTCGCCATCGCGCTCGCAGCGGGGCGCTCTGGGGTTCGTGCGACGAGCGCTCTCATCGCCGCCGATGACGTGGCGGTCAGCCGCTTCCTAGCTGGCGAGTGCAGGTTCGGCGCAATCCCCGTGATCCTTGAGGCAACGGTTGCTGCCCTGGAGGGTGGAGCGACTCCGACGAGCGTTGAAGCGCTCCTCGAGCTCGACGCAGAGGCACGCGCCTATGCCACGGCGCTGCCGATCCCTGAGGTACTTCGTGCCTGATCTCGGTGCGCTCTTGGGTGGCATCCTCGGGCCACTCCTCGCCATGATCTTCATCGTCGTCCCGCTCGTGGTCATCCACGAGCTCGGACACCTGATTGCCGCGCGCTGGCGCGGGATTGCCATCGACGAGTTTGGGATCGGCTTTCCGCCGCGCGTCGCGACGATCGCCCAACGTGGGCGCATGGCGATCACCCTCAACGCGCTGCCGATCGGCGGATTCGTGCGCATGGTTGGCGCCGAGGAGGGGAGTGACGAGCCGGAGGGGTGGGATCGCTCCTCGCTCCGCTCAAAGGTGCTCGTCATGCTCGCGGGGATCGCCGCAAACTTCCTGCTCGCCTTCGTGTTGCTCACCGCCGTCGCTGGCCCGTTCGCCGAGCGCGGCGCAGTGGTCGTCGGCAGCGTTCAGGCCGACTCACCAGCCGCAGCTGCTGGCCTACAGATTGGCGATCGCATCACCGCGATCAACGGCGCAGCGTTCGACCGTATGGGTGGGAGCCCCTTTGCGACACACGTCGGTGAAGCGGTGAAGCTCACCATCGAGCGTGGCGGAGTCAGTAGCGACGTCACTGCAACGCTCCGCGACGGCGAGAGTGCACTTCGCAGCGGGGTACTCGGGATCTCGATTCGCGAGTTTGCGGCTGCGGGAGCGTACGACCGCTCCCTCTTTGAAGCGATCACGATCGGTGCAACCGAGACGGTCACCAGCTCCGTTGCCGTTCTGGCCGGGCTCGGTGCAATCGCTGCCGCGCCCTTTAGCGGTGGCGGTTCGGGCCTCACGGGCCCAATCGGCATTGCGGTGAGCGTCTCCGAGGCGGCCGGATCAATCGGTATCGCAGGGTTGCTGCGCTTCGCCGGCCTTCTCTCCGCAAACCTTGCCGTGCTCAACCTGCTGCCGATCCCACCGCTCGATGGCGGGCGCATCGCAGGGCTGCTGCTCCGCCGTGCGCTCGGTGGCGCACGCGGCAGGACCGTGGAGCGGCGGCTCATCATCGTCGGCGCAGTGGCGATGCTCGCCCTCTTCGCAGTGGTCACCTTCGGCGACCTGTTGCGCATCTTCACGGGGCAGGGATAGTGGCGCGCGATCTCAACGTGGTGGCGCGGCCGGCCGCCGATCGCCCCGACCTGCTCCGCCCCAAGCGCCGCTCGACCCCGAGCGCCGACGTCGGGGGAGTGCTCGTCGGCTCTGCGCATCCAATCGTCGTGCAGTCGATGACGAACACCGACACCGCCGACGCGGCCTCAACAGCGGCGCAGGTTGCCAGCCTTGCCGCGGCGGGGAGCCAACTCGTTCGCGTCACGGTAAACACCGACGCGGCGGCTAAGGCGCTCCCCGAACTTGCCACACGTCTTGCCGATCTCGGTGTGATGGTGCCGATCGTCGGCGACTTTCATTACAACGGCCACAAGCTGCTCGCCGCGTATCCGCCAGCGGCGGCGATGCTCGCGAAGTACCGGATCAATCCCGGCAATGTCGGAACAAAGCACCGCGACGAGAACTTCCAGACGATCGTAAAGATTGCGGTCGACAACGGGAAGCCGGTGCGCATCGGCGTGAACTGGGGATCGCTCGACCAGGATCTGCTCACGAGGTTGATGGAGGAGAACGCTGCATCATCAGCGCCAACATCGGCGCGCGCCGTCACCATTGAGGCGATTGTTCGGAGCGCACTGCAGTCCGCGGAGCTCGCCGAAGCAACGGGCCTTGGACACGACCGGATCCTCCTCTCCGCAAAGACATCGAACGTGCGTGACCTCATCGATGTCTATCGCGAGCTCGCCGGGCGTTGCGACTACCCGCTGCACCTCGGCCTCACCGAGGCGGGGATGGGGGCGAAGGGGATCGTCGCCAGCGCATCAGCCCTCGGCGTGCTGCTCAACGAGGGGATCGGCGACACGATCCGCGTCTCTCTGACCCCTGAGCCTGGGGCCGACCGTGCCCTTGAGGTCGAGGTGGCGCAGCAAATCCTGCAGTCGATGGGGCTGCGCGCCTTCACGCCGCAGGTCACCTCGTGCCCGGGTTGCGGCCGAACGACGAGTAGCTTCTTCCAAGAGATGGCCAAGGAGATCCAAGACTACCTACGCGAGCAGATGCCGCGCTGGCGAGGCGCTCACCCCGGCGTCGAGGAGCTCGAGGTGGCGGTGATGGGCTGCGTCGTAAATGGCCCTGGCGAGTCGAAGCATGCCAACCTCGGCATCAGCCTTCCGGGAACGTTCGAGGAGCCGGTTGCCCCCGTCTTCGTCGATGGCGCACTCCGCACCACGCTCCGTGGCGATCGGATTGTCGCGGAGTTCATCGAGATCCTCGACGCCTATGTGGTCCAGCACTATCCCGCGGTGCCGCAGGAAACCTCACCAGCCTCGTAGCCGGCCGGCCCAGCCCCTAGCCCCCTCTCGCAGGGTGATGGCGACGCAAGCCCCGTGCCGGCCGGGCCAGGCCGTGCGCGCCCCCTTCGAGTCCAGAATCGGGGGGACCCCCGTGCTATGATTCCCCCGATAACGGCCGCCGGACGAAGAGACGTGGGTGACCCCGCGTCTTTTTTATTCGGGGTCGACTGAACAAAAGGAGGCTGCCGATGAGCAAGGAGCTGGTGAGCGCCCTCGTGCAACTGGGGGCGGAGCGGGGGATCGACCGAGAGAGCGTCCTCCTGGCGGCGGAGGAGGCCTACGGCGCCGCCCTCAACCGAAAGCACGGATCTGCGGATATCCATGTGCGCCTTGACCCAGAGAGCGGTGCGATGCGCGTCTTCCGCGCCCGCCGTGTCGTGGAGGAGGTCCTCCAGCCTGGGGCGGAGTGGACGGTCGATGAGGCGCGAGGCACCAAGGCTGACGCCGCGGTCGACGATCTTGTGGAGACCGAAGAGCTGAGCCCTGAGATCGGCCGGATCGTTGCGGCACAGGCGCGCCAGACCCTTCAGGCTCGCCTTGTACAGATTCAACGCGACAGCGTGATGCGCTCCTTCGCCGAGAAGGCGGGGGGGATCGTCACCGGCGTCGTCGCGCGCGCCGACCGGCGCAACCTGGTGCTCGACCTCGGCAAGGCCGAGGGGTATCTCCCTGCGACGGAGCAGAGCACCCTCGATACCTTCCGCATCGGCGAGAACGTGCGCGCGCTCCTCTTGGAGGTTCGCACCACCGTTCGAGGACCAGAGATCATGTTGAGCCGCACGCACAAGGACTTCGTGCGCAAGCTTTTCGAGATCGAGGCGCCCGAGATCGGTGACGGAAGCGTCGAGATCGTCGGGCTCGCGCGCGATCCAGGAAGTCGCACCAAGATCACCGTCCTCTCTCGCGTCCCCGGCCTTGACGCCGTCGGCGCTGTCATCGGGCAGCGCGGCTCGCGAGTGCAGGCGATCGTCGAGGAGCTCGGCGGCGAGAAGATCGACATCATCGGACACGTTGACGACGCCGCCGAAATGATCGGTCGCGCCCTCTCGCCGGCCCCGGTGAGCTCGGTGGTGATCGACGAGGCGACGAAGACCGCGCGGATCATCGTTCCTGAGCGCGCCCTCTCCCTTGCGATTGGTCGCGAGGGTCAGAACGCACGCCTTGCTGCGCGACTGACCGGATACCGCATCGACATCGCCAGCGACGCACCGGCTGCCCCTGAAGGAGGGGAGGAGGTCGCCGCCACAGCGACGGACGAGAGCGACGCACAGCCGGTAGGCGAGGCGTAGCACGACGCACCGCGGCGAGCGCACCTGCGTCGCGTGCAGGCGCCTTGGTGACACGAGCCAGATGGTGCGAATCTCTCGTGCTGCGAACGGCGGCCTGGAGATCGGTGCCAGCGGAGGACGCGGGGCATGGATCTGTGCCAGCGATGAGGCGATTGACGTTGCGACGACGACCGCCACGCTCGCGCGGGCGCTGCGAGGAAAGGTTGAACGAGAAGACGTTGAGCGGCTAAACGAATCGCTGCGTGAGCGACAAGCGACGGAGAGGAGGGGAGCATGACGAAGCAACGGAAGAGCAATCGACCCGTCCGTCCAGAGCGTGGCGCCCCGGAGCCCCGCGCCCCTCGTCCAATCACGCCACAGGATCCATCGCAGGTGCTGGTGCTTCCGAGCTCGATCACCGTCGGTGCGCTCGCGCAACTACTGCGCGTGAACCCGGCTGACATCATCAATCCGTTGATTCGTAGCGGTGTCTTCGCCACCATGAACCAGGGCGTCGATCGCGAGACGGCATCGCTGATCGCGACCGAGCTCGGATTCAACGTTGCCGAGCCTGAGCCAGAGACCGCTGAGGCCGAACCGAGCGAGGCGCCAGCGGCGCCGCCTCCAGCGACCAAGGAGACGCTCTTTGAGGAAGACCCGAACGCCACCCTCGTAGCACGTGCGCCGATCGTCACGGTGATGGGCCACGTTGACCACGGAAAGACGAGCCTCCTCGACGCGCTGCGTAAGACGACTGTTGCAGCGGGCGAGCGTGGTGGGATTACGCAACACCTCGGCGCGAGCGAGGTGAAGCGCGGCGAACGCAGCATCCTCTTCCTCGACACGCCGGGTCACGAGGCCTTTACCGCGATGCGCGCGCGTGGCGCGCGGGTTACCGATATCGCCGTTGTGGTGGTCGCTGCAGACGATGGCGTGATGCCGCAGACAAAGGAGGCAATCAGCCACGCGCGCGCTGCGAAGGTTCCGATCATCATCGCCCTCAACAAGATCGACAAGCCTGACGCAAATCCTGATCGCGTGAAGACCGAACTCGCCGAGGCGAACGTGGTGATCGAGGCGTACGGCGGCGATGTGCCGCTCGTGGCGGTCTCCGCGCGCTCCGGCGCCGGGCTCGATGAACTTCTCGACATGATCCTGCTCGTCGCCGACATGGGCGACTACCGCGCCGATCCGAAGCGCCCCGCTGTGGGCACCGTGATCGAGGCGCGACGCGACAAGGGGCGCGGCCCCGTCGCCACCGTGATCGTTCAGACCGGAACCCTGAAGGTTGGCGACAGCGTCGTCGCCGGCGGGGTCGCCGGGCGCGTCCGCTCACTGGAGAACGCCGACGGGGCACGGATCAAGCTCTCCGGCCCCTCGAGCGTCGCAGTCGTTTCAGGGCTCCCCGAGGTCCCCGATAGTGGCGACATCCTGCGTGTGGTCGGCGACGAGCGCGAGGCGCGCGAGATCGCCGAACGCTTCCGCGACAACGCCGCAAGTGGGCGTGAGGGGGGTGGACACGCCACGATGGAGGAGCTCTATCAGCGCATTCAGTCGGGGCAGGGGAAAGAGGTTCGCGTCATCCTCAAGTCCGATGTCTCCGGCTCACTCGACGCGATCGTCCACCAACTCGAGAAGCTGCAGGGCGACGAGGTGCGGATCAACGTCCTCCACGCCTCTGCCGGCGAGGTCACCGAGAACGACATCCTCCTCGCCTCCGCCTCAGACGCGATCATCCTCGGCTTCACGACCACGCTGACCCCAGGTGCCCGCCGCATGGCCGACGCCGAAAAGGTTGACGTGCGCCTCTACGAGATCATCTACGAGCTCGCAGACGACATGCGTGCTGCCATCGAAGGGATGCTCGACCCAGAGAAGTCCGAGATCGTTGAGGGTCGCGCCGAGGTGAAGCAGCTCTTCGATGTCGGCAAGGGGATCATCATCGCCGGTTGCATCGTGCGCGAGGGGCGCGTCACGCGCGGCGCCAAGGTGCGCATCCTCCGTGGCGGGTCGCCGGCCGGGGGCGATGTGGTCGAGTCGCTCCGCCGCTTCCGCGACGATGTTCGCGAGGTGAAAGAGGGCCAGGAGTGCGGCATCGGCCTTGGGCCAGGAATCGAGCTGCGTGAGGGCGACATCCTTGAGATTGTCGGTGAGCAGTCGACGCGGAGGACCCTCGCCCAATGAGCGAGCGAATGCCGCGCGTCGACGAGCTGCTCCGCGAGGAGATCGGCACGCTCGTCTCCTCTTCGATGAGCGACCCTCGCCTCGGGTTCGTCACGATCATCTCCGTCGAAACGACTCCAGACTTGCGTCACGCGAAGGTCTTCGTGAGCCTCATCGGCTCCGAGGAGCAGCAGGCCGCATCACTCGCTGCGCTGCGCAGCGCGGTTCCGTTCCTGCGTACGAAGATCTCGAAGGGGCTGCGGATCAAGCGCGTCCCCGCCCTCCATTTTGCGATCGACGAAAGTGGTTTGCGTGGCGCTCGCATTCAGCAGCTGCTCGGGAGCCTCGCCGATGGCGAGACCGCTCATCCAACGGAGCTTGCGCCGCTCCCTGAGCCGACGCCACGAAGTGGACGCGTGAAGGTGGCGCCCGATGCAGAGTGAGCGCCACGCAGAGGCACTAGCGCGCGCAACCGCCACCCTTGCGCCGGTAGCAGCTGCGGTTGTCCCAGCGGCGCTCGTTGCCCTTCTCAGTGGAGCGCGGCGCGTGTGGATCACGCCGCATGAGCGCCCCGACGGTGATGCGCTTGGCGCTGCACTTGCACTTCAGGCGATCCTGGAACAGCGCGGCGCCGAGGTCGCAGTGATCAGCGCCGACGCCCCAGCAGCGGTCTACGACGTGATTCCAACGATCGGTCGCGTGGTGCGCACCGCTCCCGCCTGGGAGCCAGACGCGGCGATCCTCGTCGACTGTGCCGATCCGGCACGAGCGGGGAGCGCAGGGGCGTTGATGGCTGCGCTGCCTGCAACGATACCGCGGGCGATCCTCGATCACCACGTCTCGAATCACTCCGACGCGCCGACGGCATGGATCGACCCGACCGCCGCCGCAACGTGCGAGATGGTCACCCTCCTTGGCATCGCACTTGGCGCCGATCTTGCCGCCGATAACGGGGCGATCGCTTCGGCACTCGGTGCGGGCTTGATCATGGACACGGCAACGTTCCAGCACGGCAACACGACCCCACGCACGTTGCAGGTTGCTGCACTGCTGCTGGCAGCAGGCGCGCCGATCAGCGAGATCTCGCGCCGCCTCTATCGCTCACGACCGCTCTCGCAGTTGCAGCTCCATGCACGCGTGCTTGGGCGCGTTGAGCGCAGCGATGCTGGTCGTACCGTTTGGGCGGCACTCTCACTCGCCGATCTATCAGCGACGGGATCGACCGCCGAAGAGAGCGAGGGGATCGTTGATGCGCTCGCGCAGGTGGTTGAGGCAGACGTCGCTCTTTTCCTTAAGGAAGACGGCCCGACCGCCACGCGCCTCTCCATTCGCACAAAGGAACTGGGACCTGATGCGACGAAGATTGCAGCTGTCTTCGGCGGCGGCGGTCACGCACGCGCTGCTGGCGCGACCATCGCCTTGCCGCTCGCGGAGGCGAGCGGTGCTGCGTTGAAGGCCGTCGCCGAGCTCCGCGCTGGCGCCAGCGCGTCGTAACCGTGGCGCGTCGTCGCCCGAGCACGCCCGGCATCGACGGGCTGCTCCTCGTTGATAAGCCGAGCGGACCAACGAGCCACGATGTGGTTGCCAAAGTTCGCCGCCTTGCTGGACAGCCGCGCATCGGTCACGGCGGAACGCTCGATCCATTTGCAACGGGGCTGCTCGTGTTCCTTCTCGGCAAGGCAACGCGCCTCGCCGGACTGCACCTCGGCGGCGCGAAGCACTATCACGCGACCTTCTCGTTTGGCGGCGCTACGACGACCGATGACCTTGATGGCGAACGCCTCGGCACAGCGGGAGCTCCGCCAACGCGCGCGACGGTTGAGTCGCTGCTGCCACGATTTCGCGGCGCACTTGAACAGATCCCACCGAGCCACTCAGCGAAACGCCTCGACGGAGTTCGCGCCTACGAGCTCGCACGCGCCGGAGAGATCGTTGAGCTTGCACCACGTGCCGTAGAGGTGCGGCGCTTTGAGCTAACGAGTTGGGACGACTCCCGCGCCGATGAGCCGCTGATGGAGGCCGACCTTGAGGTGAGCTCTGGTACATACATCCGCGCGTTGGCGCGCGACCTCGGTGCAGCTGCGGGGTCGGGGGCCCATCTCGTTGCTCTCCGGCGCGTCGGCTCAGGAGACTTTAACGTTGGAGCGGCGCACTCCATGGAGTCGATTGCCCTCGCTGCGGGGGAGCGACGCCTCGCGAATCTCCTCCTGCCGCTCGACGCCGGCCTCGACGGTATCCCCGCGCTCGAGGTTGCAACTGCGGCGCTGCCACTCCTTGCCGACGGGGCGACGATGAGCAGCGCACAACTCTCGCCACGCCCGAGCGGAATCCTCGACGGAGAGCTCGTACGCCTCGTCGCCGATGGGGAGCTCGTCGCGCTTGCTCGCGCCACCGCAACAGGCGCCCAGCCAGAGCGCGTCTTCATCGACGCGCGATCCGAGGGCGCACGATCCGAGGCGCCGCTGCCGTGAGCCTCCCGCCGCGCATCATCGGCTGGGAGGCGTTGGAGTCCCGCGAGCTGGATCCCCTCCGTACAACCGGTACGGTGGTAACGATCGGGGTCTTCGACGGGCTCCACCGCGGCCACCAACGCCTTCTGGGCGCGGCGGCCCGCCTCGCCGCCGCCTCGGGGCTGCAGCGACTGCACATCAGCTTCGATCCGCACCCCGACCTGCTGCTGCGCGGCAGCCTGCCGCCCCGCCTCCTCGATGACGTCGAGCTGGCCCTTCGCCTCGCCGACGCGGGGGTCGACCGGCTTCTCGAGCTCCCCTTTGACGCAGCGATGCGGGAGACCCCCTGGGAGGATTTCCTTGCTCGCCTCGTTGCTGGGGGTGGGGCGCGCAGCCTCGTCCTCTCGCCCGAATCTGCCTTCGGCAAGGGTCGTGAGGGGACCCTCCCGCGCATTCGCGCCTGGGGCGGCAGCCGTGGGCTACAGGTCCACCCCGTTGCCGAGGCGCGGGCGGGCGGCACCGCCATCAGCAGCACCCGCATCAGGGGTGCGATCGCGTCGGGCGAACTTGCCGCGGCGGCCCAGATGCTGGGGCGCCCCCACGCCGTCTCAGGGCTCCTGAGGGGGTCTACCCTGCACCTCGAGGGGGGCCCAGAGGGGTTCGCCCTCCCGCCGGCGGGGGAGTATCGCCTCCGCCTTGGACACGCCGCACGGGCCGTGGGGCGCCTCCCGCTCACGGGGCGCCTCGCCACGGGGCGCCTCGACCCCCGCACCGCCACCATCGAGCTCCCCTCCGCCGCCCTCGAGGGGCGAGCCAGAGGGGTCGGCCGTGACGCCGAGCGGCTCGAGGATGGGGGGCAGCTCCGCGCCGCCCTCCTCGCTGGACGGGTCGGCGCCTGATCGCTACCCTAGGAACCATCCACGAAAGTATGTGAGAAGCACGGGCGCCCAATGGGGCCCGAGAAGACAGGAGAGATACGCCTTGCCCCTCGACACCACAACCACCCAGCGGATCGTCGCTGAGAACGGGCGACACGCCGGAGACACTGGCTCCGCCGAGGTCCAGATCGCACTCCTTTCGGAGCGGATCGAAGGCCTCACCCGCCACCTTCAGACGTTCAAGCAGGACAATCACTCGCGCCGCGGGCTCCTCAAGCTCGTTGGTCAGCGACGCCGCCTGCTCACATTCCTCAAGCGTGAAGATGGAGCGCGCCACGCCGCGCTCACCGAGAAGCTCGGACTTCGCCGCTAACCACCCCCTCCAGCTTCGGCTGGTACCCACGTGGCTGACGCGCCGTAGAGCGCGAGCCTGACAGGAGCAGAGATGAACATCACGACCGTATCCGCCGAGTTCGGCGGCCGAACACTCACGATCGAGACAGGGCGCATGGCGCGCCTCGCCGGCGGTTCCGTCACGGTGCGCTACGGCGACACCATGGTGCTTGGCACCGCGAATCGCAGCGACCCGCGCCCAGGCCTCGACTTCTTCCCAATGACGATCGAGTTCGAAGAGCGCATGTACGCGGCCGGCAAGATCCCAGGCGGCTACATCAAGCGCGAAGGACGCGCCTCCGAGAACGCGATCCTTTCTGCGCGACTCACCGACCGTCCGATCCGGCCGCTCTTCCCTGAGGGGTACAAGGACGACGTGCAGATCGTCATCACCGTCCTCAGCCACGACCAGGAGAACGATCCGGACATCCTCGGCACGATCGCCGCATCCGCGGCGCTCACGATCTCTGAGGTCCCATTCCTCGGACCAATCGGCGCAGTCCGCATCGGACTGATCGACGGGGCCTTCGTGATCAATCCAACCTTTGATGAGTTGAAGGGGAGCGATCTTGACCTCGTGGTCTCCGGCACGCGCGACGCGATCATGATGGTCGAGGCAGGCGCGAACCTCATCAGCGAGGCGAAGATGGCCGAGGCGATTGAGTTTGGCCACAACGCGATCAAGGATCTTGTGAAGCTCCAGGAGGAGCTGCGAGAAAAGGTCGGGAAGGCGAAGCGCGTCCCGTACATTGAGCCGAACATTGACAGCGTGCTCTCGTTCGCCGAAGCGGCGAAGAGCGGCGCATCGTTCGTGATCGTTGATACAGAGACGACCGGCCTTGATCCGAAGCTCTCCGACCTCGTTGAGGTTGCCGCAGTGAAGGTGAAGGGTGGCAAGATCACCGATCGCTGGAGCACACTCGTGAATGCAGGGAACGAGATCGTCGGCGCCCAGATGCACGGCTTGACCACGAAGGAGGTCGCTGGAGGGGTCGCCCCGAAGGAGGCCGCCACGAAGCTGAAGGCCTTCGCCGACGGCTCGATCCTCGTTGGCCACAACCTCGGGTTCGACGTTGGCTTCCTTGACGAGGCGCTCGGCGCCGGCCGCAGCTTTGCGGTGGAGCAGGGGAGCTACCTCGACACCTTCGTCCTCTTCAAGGAGGCGTATCCCGAGGCTGAGTCGTACAAGCTCGGTGACCTCGCCCGTACCTTCGGCGTCGCGACGACACCGAACCATCGCGCGCTCCCCGACGCGGAGGCCACAGCTGAGCTGCTGATCGCCCTCGGCGCCGAGTTGCCAGCCCGTCTCGAGACACTGAAGAGTGAGATCGCCGACTCGATCCGCGCCGCTCGTAGCGGCAAGGGCGAACCGAAGGCGCTCCTTGAGGCCGCACGCCGCAAGGCGCGCGTCGGCAAGAACCTCTTCGGCTGGGCGCATAAGAAGACCGCCCGCAACCTCACGTTGAAGGAGGGGATCCGTATGGACGGCCGCAAGGTCGACGAGATCCGCCCGATCACCGTAGAGGTGGGGCTGCTGCCACGCGCGCACGGCTCGGGGCTCTTCACGCGTGGCGACACGCAGGCACTGAGCGTTGCAACGCTCGGGCCTGTGACCGCAGCGCAGCGACTCGACACCGTCTCGCCAGAGACGACGAAGCGCTATCTGCATCACTACAACATGCCTCCATACAGCACCGGCGAGAACAAGCCGATGCGCGGCCCCGGTCGACGCGAGATCGGACACGGCGCACTCGCTGAGCGAGCGCTCCTTCCGGTTCTCCCATCGACGGAAGAGTTCCCGTACGCGATTCGCGTCGTGTCGGAGTGCGTCACGTCGAATGGATCGACGTCGATGGCCTCTACCTGCGGCTCGAGCCTCGCACTCCTCGACGCAGGTGTGCCGATCAAGGCGCCTGTTGCAGGAGCCGCCATGGGCCTCATGTCTGAGCCCGATGGCGAGTTCATCGTGCTGACCGACATCCTCGGAAAAGAGGATGCCTTCGGCGACATGGACTTCAAGGTGACGGGGACCCGCGATGGGATCACCGCGCTGCAGATGGACATCAAGGTCCTTGGGATCAACGGGAAGATCATCGCGACGGGGCTGAAGGATGCGCTCACCGCGCGCCTTGCGATCCTCGACAAGATGGAGGCTGTCATCTCGACCGCCCGCCCAGAGCTCTCGGACTTCGCGCCGCGCATCACCACGCTGAAGATCAATCCGGAGAAGATCCGCGACATCATCGGCAAGGGCGGCGCAGTGATCCGCAAGATGCAGGACGATTTCCAGGTGAACATCAACGTCTCGGATGACGGGACGGTGCAGATCGCCTCGGCAGACCCAGAGCGCACCAAGGGGGTCGTCGACGCGATCAACGCGATCACCAAGGAGGTCGAGGTCGGCGCGCTCTACATGGGGAAGGTCACACGACTGATGGGCTTCGGCGCATTCGTCGAGATCCTCCCCGGTAAGGAGGGGCTCATCCGTATCGGAGAGCTTGCCGACTACCGCGTCAACACCGTCGAAGATGAGGTCGCCGTCGGCGACGAGGTGATGGTCATCGTCACCGAAGTCGACCGTCAGGGCCGCGTTAACCTCTCGCGCCGACAGGCAATGCAGCGCCACAAGGCGACCCCGCGCGACTGAGTCGCAGGGTTAGGAGGGTCGAGGCGGTCGGGGGTGACCCCGCCGCCTCTATACTCCCCGCATGAGCAACGCGTCGGAGCGCCAGGGTCCCGGGCTCGTCGTAGCCGTCGTCGGCGCTACGGGTCTCGTCGGGCGCACGATGATCCAGATCCTCGAGGAGCGAAACTTCCCTGTTGCCGAGCTGCGCCCACTCGCCGCGAGCGCCTCCGGTCGCAGCGTGCGCTTCCGGGGCGCTGAGATCCCCGTAGCCGAGGCGATGCCGGATGCCTTCGAGGGGGTCGACATCGCCCTCTTTAGCGCCGGCGCCGGGGCGAGCCTCCAGCTCGCACCTGAGGCGGCGAAGCGCGGCTGCACGGTCGTCGACAACTCCAGCGCCTGGCGTATGGATCCCACCGTGCCGCTCGTTGTATCCCAGGTGAACCCCGAGGCGCTCGACGGGCACCAGGGGATCATCGCCAACCCGAACTGCTCCACGATGCAGCTCGCCCCGCTCCTTCACGCCCTGCAGCAGGCGGCCGGACTGCGACGCGTGGTCGTTGCCACCTACCAGGCGGTCTCCGGTGCAGGAGGCGACTCCGTGGAAGACCTGCGCGCGCAGCAACGCGCCCTCGTGGCCGGGGAGACCCCAGCCTCAACAACGGTGCGGCACGCCGTAGTCCTGAGCCCGATCCCTGCAATCGATATCTTTCTCCCAGACGGGAGCACCAAGGAGGAGACGAAGGTCGTCAACGAGAGCCGCAAGATCCTCAGCCTCCCAGCGCTACGCATCAGCGCTACCGCTGTGCGCGTGCCGGTCGAGGTTGGCCACTCCGAGGCGGTGCATGTTGAGCTGGAGCGACCACTCAGTCCAGAGAGCGCAAGGACAGTCTTTGCACAGACAGCAGGTGTCTTTGTACAGGACGATCCAGCGACGCATACTTACCCGCTCGCAGCAGAGGCGGCGGGGAGCGATGGGATTTTTGTCGGACGTGTCCGCGTTGACCAGAGTGTCGAGAATGGCTTGGCCTTCTGGGTCGTAAGCGACAACGTTCGAAAGGGAGCCGCCACCAACGCGGTAGAGATCGCCGAGCTGCTCGTCGCGCGCCGGCTGTTGCATGAGTGACGCCGCCGCACGGGGTGCGGCGCTCGAGGCACTCGCCGTTGAGATCGAAGCGTGTCGCGCCTGCCCGCTCGGCTCCAGCCGTACCCGCAGTGTCCCCGGCGAGGGGAGTCCGACAGCGGAGATTGTCTTCGTCGGCGAGGGCCCAGGCGCCACTGAGGACGTCGAGGGGCGACCGTTTGTTGGCGCTGCAGGGCGACTGCTCGGTGGCCTCCTTGCGCTGATCGGCCTCCGGCGCGACGACGTCTACATCTTGAACGTTGTGAAGTGTCATCCGCCGGCGAATCGCGACCCAGAGCCCGAAGAGGTCGCCGCGTGCGCCCCCTTCTTGCGCCGCCAGATGGAGATCCTCGACCCGCTCATCGTGGCGCCGCTTGGCCGCCACGCGCTGCACTCCTTTGCCCCTGCGGCAAAGATCTCCGCAGCCCACGGCAGTGTTGTTTCCCCTGCAGCGGGGGCGCCGATTCCCACCGACGCGACGCTTCTCCCGCTCTATCACCCAGCGGCGGCGCTCCACAATGGATCGCTCCGGCCGACCCTTGAGCGTGACGTCGCTGCACTCGCCCGCGCCCTTGACCCCGCACGTGCCCGCAGGGCGGCTGCCCGCGGAGCGGGTGGGGCGGCTACCCTGTCCCAGATGCAGGAGCCCCCGGAGCAGCATCAGCTCCGACTCTTCGAAGGAGAGAACCCTTGAGCCGACGACCTCAACGCGCCCCTGTCGGGGGCCCGCCGCTTCGCCTTATCCCGCTCGGCGGGATGGGGGAGATCGGCAAGAACCTCTACGTCTATGAGTACGGCGACGAGATCATCCTCGTTGATTGCGGCCTCGCCTTCCCCGACGAGACGACCCTCGGGGTCGACATCATCATCCCCGACGTCACCTACCTCCGCGAGCGCAAGCGTCAGGTGAAGGCGGTGGTGATCACCCACGCGCACGAGGACCATATCGGCGCCCTCCCGCACATCCTGCCGGAGTTCCCGGGGGTGCCGGTCTACGCGAGCACACTCGCCCGCGGGCTTCTCGCCAACAAGCTGAAAGAGGCGAAGGTCTCGGCGAACCCACTGCGCAAACTCGATCCAGGCGACCGACTCGAACTCGGCGCCTTCACGATCGAGCCGTTCCGCGTCGGCCACTCGATCCCTGACGCGATGGGGCTCGCGATTCACACGCCGGTCGGCACCGTGGTCCACACTGGCGACTTCAAGTTCGACCAGACGCCAGTTGATGGACGAGGGACCGACTTCGACATCCTTGCCAGGCTCGGCGCCGAAGGCGTGATCGCCCTCGTCTCCGACAGCACGCGTGCCGAGGTGCCCGGCTACACGCCGAGTGAGCGCGTCGTTGGCGAAACCTTCCGCGGGATCATGAGCGAGGCGCAGGGGCGCGTGATCGTCGCAACCTTCGCGTCGAACATCGCACGCATCCAGCAGGTGATCGATGCCGCCGAGGCGCTCGGGCGTCGCGTCGCCGTCGTTGGCCGCTCAATGGAGCAGAACTCAAAGATCGCGCAAGAGCTCGGCTACCTCACCCTGAAGCGCCCGTTCATCTCCAAAGAGGAGATCGCGCGTCGCGTCAAGGAGCCGCTCGTTATCGCAACGACTGGCGCCCAGGGCGAACCGATGGCTGGCCTCGCAAAGATGGGGAACGCTGAGCATCGCAACGTCGAGATCCAGCTCGGCGACACGGTGATCGTCTCCGCATCGCCAATCCCCGGGAACGAGGAGGCGGTCGGTCGCACGATCGACAATCTCTTCCGCGCCGGCGCCAACGTGATCTATCACTCCATCGCACCGGTACACGTTTCCGGCCACGCTTCGCGCGAAGAGCTGAAGATGATGATCTCGCTCACCAAGCCGAAGAACTTCGTGCCGATGCACGGCGAAATGCGCATGCAGGTCGCCCATGGGCGCCTCGCAACCGAGATGGGCGTCTCGCCGCAGAACGTCTTCATCACGGGGAACGGCGTGCCGATCGAGTTCCACGCCGACGGGAGCGCCCGACGACGACCAGCGATCGCCCATGGTCAAGTGTTCGTCGATGGATCTTCGGTCGGCGAGATCAGCGAGGTGGTGCTGCGCGATCGACGCACCCTCGCCGACGACGGCATCGTCGTCGTGGTCGCATCTATCGATCGCAAGAGCGGCCGCCCGATCGGTCGCCCCGCGCTCGTCACGCGCGGATTCCTGAACGGTGACGAAGACAACAAGCTCGTGGAGCAGGCGATCGAGATTACGCTCCGCGCACTCCAGGCGAAGGGGGACCGCTCCTCTGAGCCAGCGCTCATCAAGGCCCAGATCAGCGAGGCCGTCTCGCGCTTCCTCCACCGCGAGACGAGGCGACGCCCGCTCGTCGTTCCGGTGGTCGTGGAGGTCTAGATCGTGGCGCGTAAGTCGCGTTCATCTGGTCGCGCCGGGGGGCGCTTCGCGAGCAGCAGTGCGCTTCGTACGATCATCTTTCTCGCCTTTGCGGTAACCGGCGTGGTGCTGGCCGTTGGCCTACTTCTCCCAGGCCGTGGCCTGCTTGCCGACGCGCTGCGCGACGTCATCGCCCCCTGGTTCGGCGCGGGGAGGTGGATCCTTCCGCCGGCGCTCATCGGCTTCGGGATCTGGTACGAGCGTCGCGCCGAGAGCGCCACGCGCGTCCCAATCCGCATCACCCTCGCACTCGTGGCGCTGATCGCCCTCCACGCGATCATCGAGATCCTCCTCCCCGGAAGAGGGGGAGCCGTCGGGCGCATTGCCGGAAACGGCCTCTCTGGGCTCCTGACCTCGATCGGCGCGCTCGCCGTGTGGGCTGCGATCCTTATTGGCATCGGCCTCCTGCTCGCCGAAACACAGGTGCGGCGCCTCTTCTCGCTCCTCTTCGGCACCGCCACGCTCGGCGCCGGTGCCGTGGCGAAGGGGGTCGGCGGTATCGCCGCCGCCCGCGAGGCGGCGCGTGAGCGTCGCGCCGCGGCGGCCGATGCGGAGCTTTCGCCGAGCGAAGAGGACGATGAGGCTGCTGAAGGCTGGGACAACAACGAAGATGGCGAAGAAGAGATTGATGAGGAACGGCCGATCGCCGCACAGGCGGCCGCGGCACCCGCTCCGCTCTCGGCCACCTTTGCCCCGCCACGCGCCGCAGGGGCGAGCGTGCGCGATGGGGCACCGCTCCGCCGTGGCGGCGCCCTCGGCTCTGGCGAAGGCCGCTCCTACGAACTCCCCGGAGTCGAGCTGCTTGAGGCCCACGCCGTTGGCAAGGGCGGCGCTGGCATGGACCACGACGCGAACAGCCGAATCATCGTCGAGAAGCTCGCGAGCTTCGGCATCCCGACCGAAGTGGTCGGCATGAGCGCGGGCCCAGTCGTCACGCAGTACGAGCTCGAGCCGGACCCCTCCGTGCGCGTGAGCAGGATCGAAGCTCTGAGCGACGATCTCGCCATGGCGCTCTCGGCCCGTTCAATTCGCATTGAGGCGCCGATCCCTGGGCGTTCCGTTGTAGGGATCGAGATTCCGAACCGTGACACGCACATCGTTGGCCTGCGCAGCATCTTCGAAGAGGTTGAGTTCGCCACTGGCGAGTCGCAGTTGGTGTTTGCTCTCGGGCGCGATGTGGCGGGCGCAGCACGCGCTGCAGATCTAACGCGCATGCCCCACCTGCTAATCGCCGGTGCAACTGGCTCTGGGAAGAGCGTCATGGTGAACGCGTTGATCGCATCGCTCCTCTTCCGCTCGCGACCACAGGAGTTGCGCCTGATCCTCGTCGACCCGAAGCGCGTTGAGCTCTCCGGCTACAACGGGCTTCCGCACCTGCTCGTTCCGGTGATCACTGAGGCCGACAAGGCATCGGCCGCCCTGCGCTGGGCGGTCACCGAGATGGAGTCGCGCTATCGCATCTTTGCGGCCGCCGGCTCGCGTAACCTCGCCGCGTACAACGAGAGCCGCGAAGACGACAACGACCGCCTCCCATTCATCGTGATCATCATTGATGAGCTCGCCGACCTGATGATGCAAGATGGCCGTGCCACCGAGGAGCCGATCGTGCGCATCGCCCAGAAGGCGCGCGCTACGGGGATCCACATGGTGTTGGCAACGCAACGACCCTCGGTGAACGTGGTTACCGGCCTCATCAAGGCGAACATCCCGAGCCGTATCGCCTTCTCGATGGCGAGCCAGGTCGACTCGCGCACGGTGCTCGACGCACCAGGGGCAGAGGACTTAATCGGTCGCGGCGACATGCTCTTCCAGCCCTCCGACGCGCCGAAGCCGATCCGCCTGCAGGGCGTCTTCGTTTCTGATGCGGAGATCGCGGCAGTGGTGGAGCATTGGCGGAACCAGGGGCTCCCTGACTACCAAATGGGCATCGTCGAAGCGGGTGGCGGCGCTACGGGCACAGGCGGATCTCGCGGCGACGGGGGAGGCGAGGAGGCCGATCGACTCTTTGAGGAGGCGATAACGGTGGTCCAGGAGCATGACCGCGCCTCGGCCTCACTCCTGCAGCGTCGCCTACGCATCGGCTACGCTCGCGCGGCGCGGATCATCGACCAGCTCGAGGAGCGCGGCTACATCGGCGCGTTCGACGGATCGAATGCGCGCGTCGTGAACCGCAACGCTGCGATGCGTGATGGCGGTGCACCAAGCGCAGATGAGGAGCAGGGATGAGCGACGAGCGACGGAGCATCGGCGGAGGGGCGCGACTGCGCGCCGCCCGGGAGGCGCGAGGGATCAGCATCGAGAGCGTCGCCGCAGAGCTGCGCATTCGCGTGCCGATCATCCGCGGTCTCGAGGCAGAGGACCCCGCGTACCTTCCCGAACGCATCTACACGCTCGGCATGCTCCGCACCTACGCCACCTACCTCGACCTCGATCCTGAGGCGATCGTCGGAAGCTGGGCTGGCTTTCCTGCGATCACGCGCGCCGATGCAACCTATCGCTCCGATGAGCCGAGCCGCTCGCCACGCTTCGGCGGTGGCGCCCTGCGTAGCCTCACCACCTATGGCGGCATCGGCCTCCTTGCGATCGTCGTTGCGCTCTTCGTCGGCGCCCAAGTCCTTCGCTACGCAGCACCACCGTCGCTCAGCATCGAGACGCCGGCCGAAGCGGTCAGCACCCTTGATGCAGAGACACTCTCAGTCGAGATGCGCGGAACCTCAAACTCCAAGGCGCGGATCCGCATCGAGCGGCTCGGCGGAGAGACGATCACGGCGATCGCCGACGAGACGGGGCTCTGGAGCGTTGAGGTGCCCCTCGACCGCGGAAAGAACGAGCTGAGCATTACTGCGCTCGACGACGGCACCGGCACGGCGAGTGCGGAAACCCTGACTCGTGTCTTGATCGTGCCCCTGCCGACGGGGGGCGGCCCGAAGCTCGAGCTCCTCGGCCCTACTGAGGGGGCACGTATCGAGAACGCCCCCGTGCGTATCGAGGCATCAAGCGAGCCTGGCCAGGTCCTCTCCGTCACTGCAACCCCGGCAACTGGGAGCCCTGTCGTGACGCAGTTCACCGCAGACTCCTCGGGCGGCATCGCC
>QWQR01000060.1 GCA_003670745.1 Chloroflexota bacterium | reverse complement strand
TCGTCGCGGTGCTCTCAATCTTCTTCGCGCGATCCCCTTCGGGTTGGCGCCCGTGGATTGCGCTCGTAGTTGCAACGTCTGGTGTCGTGCTTGGTGTCGGCGGCATCCCCGCCGCAAAGGAGCCTGCCGCCATCGGCCTTGTGCTGAGCGTCGCATCGCCAATCATCTATAGCTGCTACATCATCCTCGCCGCACGACTCGGCGGAGAATCAAAGGCGGGGACCGGCGCATCCTCCAAGGGTGGTGAATCACCGCTCGTCGCCGTTCCGCTCAGCCTGCTCGGCACCGCTATCGGCGTCTTCGCCGTGCGCGCTGCACTTGGCCGCGACCTACTGCCGCTGCCGATCCCCACCGATGCGATCGCACCGATCTTGGGCGTTGCAACGATCTCGGGGATCCTGCCGATCGGCGCCTTCTTCATTGGTGCGCAGCGCCTCGGCGCAGCGCGCGCGGCGCTGATCAGCACCGTTGAGCCGATCTACACGATCGTTGCGGCGGGCATCCTCTTTGGTGAGCGGCTCACGCCGATGCAGCTCGTGGGCGGCGCCGCAATTCTCGGTGCCGTGCTCATCGCCGAGTGGGAGGCGATCCTTCCGTCGAGGCGCCGCGCTGTCGGTCGAGCGTCAAAGAGCCGTCGCGCTCGAGGGTGAGTCGCGCCGGCGTCGGTCGGCCGTTGTACGGGCTGCGCATCGCATCTGCGTAAGCTCCAGCGCCAAGGATTCCGACCAGATCACCGCGCGCCATTGATCGCGGGAGGAGATGCGCTCCGAGCGCGTCGGTCGATTCACAGATGGGCCCGTGCACCGCTGAGAGGGTTTCCCCGTCAGCAGCGGCGCCGCTGTTGAGCGCAACGACAGGGTGCCACGCGGCATAGAGGGCTGGGCGCGCGATCTCGGTCATTCCTGCATCAATGATCACTTGACGCTCGCACTCCGCCGCACTCTTCGGCGAGCCGTGTGGGCCGGCGAGTCCGCCGATCACTGCCTCGTGCCGCGCTCGCACGTGCAACACGCGAGCGAGCAGGATCGTTGCGCTTGCCACAAGCGCGCGCCCCGGTTCGACCGCACGCACGGGCGGCGTCGCAGCGACCCCCTTGTTCGCATGGGCGGCCCATGCGGCGTCACAGGTTGCAGCAAATTCGGTGGCGATCGCACGGAGATCTTCCACCGTGCCCAGATCGACAGGGAGACCGCCGCCCACGCAGAGCGTTCCATCGCTCTTGAGCGCCGCGTCGTCAAGGGCGCCGCTTGCGGCGAGTTCCGCATACGCGTCGAGTGCGGCGTCCACCGCGGCGCGCCATGCCACTTGATCGCGCAGTTGCGATCCGGCATGCAGGTGCACGCCGATGATGCGCAGCCCCGGAGCTGCGCTCAGTGCCTTCGCCGCAGCGGCGAGCTCAATGCGATCCATGCCGAACTTTGAGGAGGCGCGGCCAACGGCGAGGCCCGCATGCGTGCCAGGCTCGATGCCTGGGTTGAGGCGCAGTAGCACGCGCAGCGGTCGCTGAGCGGTGAGCCCTGCCGCAGTGGCGCGATCGCCAAGATCGCGCGCCTCGTCGAGCGACTCAACCGCGATCCAGCGGAGTGGCGTCCCTGCGAGCGATGCGGCGATGGCGGCATCAAGCTCAGCGCCGCTCTTGCCGATCCCCTCAAGGGTGGTCTGGCTCGCAGGAACCCCCGCGTCGCGCGCCGCCGCGATCTCACCGAGCGAGACGCAGTTCGCCGCCCAGCCGCGTGCAGCCAACCTGCGCACGAGCGACGGCTCCGGGTCGGCCTTTAGTGAATAGGCGCGCAGCCACGGATCAGGGAAGGCTGCGGCAACGGCGTCAGCGTTCGCCTCGAGCGCCGCTGCGTCGGTGAGGAAGAGGGGTGTCTCGTGTGCACTCGCTGCACGCACCGCCGCTTCGGCGATGCGCTGGTCGAGCAGCATCTCGTTATCGAACGACGGCGTGGCAGCCGCGACAGCGCGCCTCGTAGGTGTCGTCGCCACCCATGCCGCCGATCACGATCAGCTCGTCGTCGGCGCGCGCCGGCTTACCGTTGCGTAGGCGCTGCGTGCGCGTCGCCTCGCCACCGCACTGCACACAGATTGCGGTCAATTTCGTGATCTCGTCGGCGCGCGCGAGGAGCGAGGGGATCGTTGCGAAGGGGCGGCCGGCGAAGTCCTGGTCGAGACCGCTTACGATCACGGTACGCGGCGCAGCGGCCAGCTCTTCGAGCACATCGGGGAGGTCGTCGCCGAAGAACTGCGCCTCTTCGATCGCCACAGCATCGGGATTAATGCGGTTTACCTCGTTGCGCAGCGACGTCGTGTCGCCCACAACGATGCTCGGGAACCGCGTTCCTGTGCGGCTCACCACCTCGCCCGGGGCGACGCGCGTATCGCGCGCAGGGGTGATGAGCAGCACGCTCTGGCCGGCGATCTGCATGCGGGTGAGGAGGCGCACGACCTCAGCCGTCTTACCGCTGCTCATGCAGCCGGTGATCACGTGGAGCCAGGCGCGTCGAGGTACTCCCATCGCAGGCGATCCTAGCCGATCGCTGCGCTAACCCTGATACGCGGCGCGTATCTCTCGGCCGGCACCATCCCCTCCCGCCCATCCCGCCGATGGAGGAGTCAATGAAGGAGCAACAGGAAGGGCGAGGCGCGAAACGATTCAGCCGTGTGGCACGCGGTATCGGGCTGATTGCCGCCACGTTTCTCATCGGCGCGAGTGCTGGAAGGACCAGCGCCGCGTTCACGGCGGCGGCGCCGATCCAAGGGAGCCTGAGCAGCGGTGTCGTTGCGCTCGACGCCGGCGGGGTGCAGCGGCTCACCTTCGGCGGGGCCGACCTTGCCGCGATCGGCCCAGGATCGAGCTTTACCCAAACGCTGACCGTCACCAACACCTCCACCGTCACGACCCCAAGCCCGATGACCGACATCGCGCTCTGGGCCGACTTCACGGGAGCGCCCGCCGATAGCGGCGGGCTCGGTGCGGTGCTGCAGGTGACGGTCACACGGTCGATCGGCGGCGGGGCCGCATCAACGCTCTATACGGGGAGCTTCTCTGGACTGATCAGCTACGCCAGCTTCGCAGCGCCGATCGGTGCAACCTGGGGCTCCCGCAACGGTGGATCTGCGACGGGTACGAGCGCGACCAGCGCAACCTACACGTTCACCTTCTCGCTCCCAGCGAACAGCAGCAGTGGTTCAGGATCCAGCGTGGGGGTCTCGTTCGTCTTCGAGGCGCGCAACCGCACGGCGTGATGGGTGAGTCATGCGAGGCAGCCTGATCGTTGCGGTACTCCCTGCGTTGTCGGTAGCGCTCCTCTCTGCAGCCTTCGGGCTTCGCCTCCTTATCGTCGAGGGGGAGTCCATGGCGCCGACGATTCACTCTGGCGACCTGGTAGTGACCGCCGCACTTCCGCTCGCTGTATTTGGTGGGCCCGGATCCATCGTGTTGCGGGGCGAACGGAGCGGCTCTCCGAACGGTTGGTTGCTGCACCGCGTGATTCAGCGCGGTGACGGATGGAGGCGGACCGCTGGCGACGCCAGCATCTCGCCCGATGCTGGGGTGGTCGAAGACCGCGATGTACATGGACTGCTCGTTGCGGTGATCCCGGTTGCGCCGCTCTCGGAGATCCTTGGGCAGATGTTTGATCGCGTCGGTGCGACATTCACCGCGCGGCGCCCGATCGGGTTCTCTGCCGCATCCGCCACGGTCGCAGCGCTCTCGATCGAATCAATTTCGACGGTCGGCGCAGACGCGAGTGGCCGCCTGCTCCCCGGAGGGCGCGTCACGGCGTCGCTGCTGCTCGGCTGGTCGAAGAGTTCACCACACGTGTTGCAGATCGATCCGGCCGCATTTTCGGCGTATGCCGGGTCGTCGAACGCGGGGGTAAAGGCGCTGGCGCGCTCACTACGCATCGAAACGCGATGTCGCGATGCGACCACCCAAACGTCAAGTTGGTGGGCAGCAAGTGATCTGCTCACAGCGGAGTGGAGCGCCTCAGTTTCGTCAACGGGTGAGCTGCTGCGTGTTGATCCCGCCGCCTGGCCCGTCGGAGTGCGCTGTGAGGTCGCGGTGACGCTCCTTGGGAATCTGGGTGCGCAGCTTGCAGCGCTTCAGCTCCCCCTCAGCTGGAGCGCAACCTGAGGCGTCAACGTCGGCTTGCGCCGAGAGTGGTGCTCTTGCTACTCACCCTTCCGATCATCAGTGGCGCGGGGTGGAGCAGCAGCGCGTCGGTCGCGGTGAGTGCAGGGAGCTGGCAGGCACCAGGGGGTGTCGCATCTGGGCTACAACTCTGGATCGATGCGAGTGAATCATCAACGCTCTATACCGCGGCGCGAACGCGGTGGTGGTTCGATAAGTCGCCGGTCGGTCGTGACGGGCGTGAAGAGGCTGTCTTCAATGCGCCGCTCTTGGGGAGCAGTGCCGGCTTCGCCGAGGCGACGTTCTCTGCAGGCGGGCTCAGCATCAGCCCAGGCATTCCGTTTGAGCCACTGACGCTTGCGATCGTCTTTCGCGTAAGTTCGTCGCTTGGCACGTATCCAATCCTGGGGATACGCAGCCGAGGTACGGGGATTCTCCTCAGCACATCAAAGGTTCGCTTCTACGTGAACGACGCCTATACGGCGACCGCGACGGTCACTCCGGCAACGGGACGGTTGATTGTGCTCGTGCGCACCACGGCTGGAGGAACCGACTACGCGAGCATCAATGGGGGGACAGACCTCAGCGTGAGTGTGACCTCTTCGGATCTGCTCGACACGATCGGCGGCGTGCTGCTTGCAGGTACATTGCGCACCTTCACCGGCGGGATCTCGGAGCTCGCCGTTTGGAACCGCACGCTCTCGGCAACGGAGCGCACCGCGGTCACCCGCGCGCTCGGTGCGAAGTGGGGGATTACCGTCCCGTGAGCTTGGAGGCCGCCGCCTCGTCGAGGAGCCATGTCGCGGTGGGGAGGAGCGCCGCCTTTGCTGGGAGCGTTGCGATCGGCTCACTCCCGTCAATGATGCGTGCGAGCACCTC
>QWQR01000006.1 GCA_003670745.1 Chloroflexota bacterium | reverse complement strand
CGAGGAGCGGCTGCCCCGCGGTGAGGCCCATGTACTCAAGGGCGCGCGCAAGGCCGCGCGCTGCGGCAGGGTCGCTCTCGTTCGCAGGGTCGGGGATCACGCCGCTAATTGGCAGACCCATTCCCGGATTCGTTCCGTAAGTGATCATCGGCTCGAGCGTGTTCGCGTCGATGACGATCTCCTTGTCGTACGTTGCGCCAGGGTCAGAGGGGAGGCGCCTCCAGCGTTCGACCGCCTCGTCCCACGCTGCCCCCTTTGGCGCGTGCGCGCGTCCCTTTAGATAGGCGAAGGTCGTCTCGTCGGGGGCGATCAACCCGGCGCGTGCGCCCCCCTCAATGCTCATGTTGCAGATCGTCATGCGCTCCTCCATGGAGAGGGCGCGGATCGCTGATCCTGCGTACTCAAAGACGTGTCCGGTTCCGCCGCCCACACCAATGCGGGCGATGAGGGCGAGGATGATGTCCTTCGCCGATACGCCGGGGCGAAGGGTGCCGTCGACGCGCACGAGGAAGGTCTTCGGCTTGCGCTGCAGCAGGCACTGCGTGGCGAGGACCATCTCGACCTCGCTCGTGCCGATGCCGAAGGCGAGCGCGCCGAACGCTCCGTGTGTTGCTGTGTGCGAATCGCCGCAGACGATCGTTGCCCCCGGCTGGGTGAGGCCGAGCTCTGGCCCGATCACGTGGACGATCCCTTGATAGGGGGAGTCCCAGCCGTGTACGGGGACGCTGAACTCGGCGCAATTCTTCTCGAGGGTGCGCACCTGCGCCGCCGCCATCTCATCGGCGATCGGCAGGTCGCGCGGCGTGGTGGGGATCGAGTGGTCGGCGGTGGCAACCGTCTTGTCGGGGCGACGCACCGTGAGGCCGCGGGAGCGTAGCCCGCTGAATGCCTGCGGGCTCGTCACCTCATGGACGAGATGCAGGTCAATGGAGAGGATGGCGGGCGCCCCCTCCTCTTGGCTCACCAGATGCTCGTCCCAGATCTTCTCGACGATCGTTTTCGCCATGCGCCGAGCGTACCAGAGGGGGGCGACGCCTCCCGCGCGCGGTGCCGAGCGTGCGATGATGTCGGCATGTCAGCGCCGCATGCGCCCAACGCGCTCCACGATGCCCTCGCGAGCGCCCGCCTCCTGCCGGCGATCCCGCCGCAGCGCGAGGCTGAGGTGCGCGCCTGGGCCGACGCCTGCATCGCAACGAACGTACCTGCGCTCGAGCTGCTCCTGCGCGGTGACGGGGCCGAGCAGGCGGCGCTCGCCGCGATCCGCAACCTCGCCCTCTCGCACCCGGCACTCATCGTTGGCGTCGGCTCCATTTACGACGCGGTCGCGGCGCGGCGGCTGATCGCCGCAGGGGCGCGATTCGTCGTCTCGCCGATCACCGACCCAGAGACGGGCGTCGCCTGTCGTGAGGCGGGGGTCGGCTGGCTCCCCGGCGCCTTCACTCCGACGGAGATCGCGCTGGCAGAGCGCAGCGGCGCCACCTTCGTGAAGCTCTTCCCGGCGCTCGCCATCGACGCGCCGGCCTTCCTTCGCTCGGTCTTGGCCCCGAGCCCGAACGCAAAGATCGTGCCAACAAACGTGTCACTCGAGGAGATCCCGCCGCTCACCGCGGCTGGCGCCGTTGGCTTCGGCGTTGGCGCGCGACTCCTCGGCGGAGCCGCAGCCGACGACGCCGCTGCGATCGCCGAGCGGCTGCGCGCGGCGCGGAGTGCGGCTGGCGCGTAAGTAATGGCGATCAAATGACTGGCGCAGGGGTGAGCACAGAGCTGCGCGTTGTCGACGGGGCGCTCCCTTCGCGCGTCGACCTGATCGTTGTTGGCGGCGGGATTGCTGGCGCCGCGACCGCCTTTTATGCCGCGCGTGCCGGACTCCAGGTACTCGTGGTGGAGCGGCGCGCAGAGATCGCCTCGCTCACCACCGCCGCGGCAACCGGAGCGTTTCGATTGCAACACGACAACGCCGAAGAGTTGGCGCTCGTGCGCGAGGGGGTTGACCTCTATCTCGACTTCGCGGCGCGCACCGGGCTCGATGGCTGGGACCTTGGGATTCGGCAGCAGGGGTATCTCTTCTGCGCGCGGAGTGAGGCGAGCGCCGCGCGCGCGCGCGAGCTCGTTGCGCTGCAACGCGGCTTTGGGCTCACCGACGTGGAGCTCATCGACGGCGATGAGGTGCGACGCCGTTGGCCGATGCTCGCACCGTCAATCATTCAGGCGCGCTTTCGCGCAGGCGACGGATTCATCGATCAGATCGCGCTCGCGCGCGGCTACGCAACCGCCGCCTCAAACGCCGACCGCATCCCCGATGCGCTCCCTGGCGGCGGCGCACAGTTTGCACTCGGCGTCGAAGTGCACGGGTTCGTGCGCGACGGAGCGGGTGTCAGCGGCGCTGTGATCGGTGTCGAGACGAGCCGTGGCACGGTGCACGCCGCGAACACGCTGATCGCCGCTGGACCGTGGAGCGGCGTCGTTGGCGCGATCGCCGGCATCGACGTGCCGATCGCTCCAACGATTCGCCAGAAGCTCGTCATCCCCGAACTTCCTGATATTGATCAGTCCGCGCCAATGACGATCGACGACGAGACCGGTTCGCACTGGCGACCGGCGCTCGCCGGCTGCTACGCGCTGCGCACCGATCCGGCGACACCAGTGGGCGAGCCGCTCCTTGAGGTGCCGACTGACGCCGCATACGCCACGGCGCTCCTCGACCCCGCATCACCGAGCGCGCTCGCGAACCTCGCGCCGTTCTGGGGCGAGGTCTGGCGCCGCGGCGTGCCGTCGTGGCACCTGATGGCGGGGCAGTACGAGTACACCCCCGACCATCGCCCGCTCCTTGGACCCACCGCGCTTGCTGGGCTGCACGTCAACACCGGCTACTCCGGGCACGGGGTGATGTGCTCTGCGGGGGGTGCTCGTCGCGCCGTCGACCTGCTGATCGGCCGCAGCGCCGTGGCCGACGAGCCGTTCCGCATGGATCGCCCGATCGTGAAGCGCGCCCACGATGTCCTCTAGGGGCTGACCACCCGTTTGACCCTGCGCAGACGAGGCGCTCCCCCCTCGCCGCGGCGCATCGCCTCTGGTAGGCTGCATCTCTCATGACAACCGTTGGGGCGTTCCAGGGCACGATCGAGATCGCCGTCCTCGTACGCCACTTCGCGATTATCGAGGGGGTCGGCGACCTTCTCGGGTCGCTTATTCGGCCCCGGCGGGGCTGAGGAGACGAGCGGGCGGACGTAGAGACCGACCGAACGGAACCCAGAACCCCCGCCAACGAGGCGGGGGTTTCGTGTTCTCAGGGGAAAGGAGCGCGATGACGCAGATTGGGCACGTTCCAGGCGCGGGGACCGCCGCTGCGGCGGAGTCCGAGCGCGCGCGCAAGGAGATGCTCCGTGACGCGCGCATTGATTCGCGCGACGGTGCGCGACCGCGCATCGGTGCCGACGCACTCTGCGAGGCGCTGCTGCGCCAGGGGAGCGACGTGATGTGGGGCTACCCCGGCGGCGTGATCCTTCCGCTCTATGACGTGCTCGCCGATCATCCGAAGCTGCGACACATCCTCGTGCGCCACGAGCAGGGGGCGGCGCACGCCGCCGACGGCTACGCGCGCGCATCCGGTCGCGTTGGTGTCTGCCTCGGCACCTCCGGCCCCGGCGCCACCAACCTTGTCACCGGGATCGGCACCGCGATGCTCGATTCGGTGCCGATGGTGGTGATCACCGGGAACGTTCCCGGCGCGCTCCTTGGTAAGGATGCCTTTCAAGAGATCGACATCACGGGCATCACCCTGCCAATGACGAAGCACAACTATTTGGTGCGCAGCGCCGATGAGATTCCCGCTGTGGTCGCCGAGGCGTTCCATATTGCGCGGAGCGGACGACCCGGACCAGTGCACGTCGACATCACCAAGGACGCGCTCATGGGCCAAACGTCGGCGCCGCATCCGAGCGACGAGGAGGTGCTCGCCGGACTTCCGGGGTACCGCCCGAAGATGGAAGGACATCCACGACAGCTCAAGAGCGTCGCTGAGGCGATCACCGCGGCAGAGCGCCCGATGCTCCTCGTTGGGCACGGGATTCTGATCTCGCACGCCGAAACCGAGCTGCTCGCGCTCGCACGCAAGGCGCAGATCCCCGTCGCCTGGACGCTGCTCGGGATCGGCGCGATCGATGAGCGCGACCCGCTCGCCTACGGCTACATGGGGATGCACGGCTGGAAGCACGCGAACCGCGCGATCCAATCCGCCGACCTGATCCTTGCGGTGGGGATGCGCTTTGACGATCGCGTGACCGGAAACGTGCGCACCTTCGCGCCGAAGGCGCGCATCGTGCATGTCGACATTGATCCGGCCGAGATCGGCAAGAACGTCGTCGCCGATATTCCCGTTGTTGGCGACGCGAAGAGCGTGCTCGGCGCCCTGCTTCCGCTCATCGATACGGTCGACGCATCGCGTCGTGCCGCGCTCTTCGCAGAACTCGCCACCTGGCGCGCCGAGAGCGTCGAGTCGCCATGGCATGGGTCGGGCGGCTGGCGCGATGGGGTCCTCTCCGCCGACTTCGTGGTCGATCGGATCGCTGCAGGCTGCGACCACGACGCCAACCTCACCGCCGACGTTGGCCAGAACCAGATGTGGGTGGCGCGCTACGGCGGCTTCCGCCGCACCAACTCGCACCTCTCGTCGGGCGGGCTCGGCACGATGGGCTTTGCACTCCCCGCCGCGATGGGCGCCGCAGTCGCTGTTCCCGAGAAGCGCTCGTGGGCGATCGCCGGTGATGGCGGTTTCCAAATGACGCTGCAGGAGTTGGCGACGATCGTGCAAGAAAAGATTCCGGTAAAGATCGCGCTGCTCGACAACAAGAAGCTCGGGATGATTCGACAGTGGCAGGAGATCGTCTACGCCGGCAACTACCACTCTGAGCAGCTGAACGGCCCTGATTACTTGAAGCTTTGCGAGGCGTACGGCGTTCCCGCCTGGAAGGTCTCGAAGCCTGAAGAGGTCGATGCCGCAGTTGCATCCGCGAACGCGGTCGATGGACCGGCGATGATCTGGTTCGAGATCGCCGAGCGACAGAATGTGTATCCGATGATGCCCGCCGGAAAGGGGCTCTCCGACCTCATCGACAAGTGGGGCGATGACGGCGAAGACGTGACCGACGGCGCGAGCGGTCCGCGCCGCGATCCGGCCGATCCCGCCGACGGCTCTGGAAGCGGAGGGGCGGCGCGATGACCCCGAGCAGCCAGGCGCCAGCACGCAGCCTTCCAGGATCGGGCGAGGCACGCCGCCACCTGATCGTGGCGATCGTGAACAACCGCCCGGGTGTGCTGAATCGCGTCGCCAGCCTTATGCGCGCGCGCAACTTCAACATTGAGTCGCTCGCCGTTTCGGCGACCGACGATCCGGGCACGTCGCGCATGACCCTCACGATCCTCGGCGACGAGGTGCACGTGGAGCAGGCGGCGAAGCAGCTCTACAAGCTCATCGACGTGTTGAAGGTCCAAGACGTGACCGACGACTCGATCGTGGAGCACGAGCTCGCCCTTATTAAGGTGCGCGCGACGAAGCGCAATCGACCCGAGATCGTCAGCGTCGCAGAGATGCATCACGGCCGGGTCGTTGACCTGGGCGATGATGCGGTCGTCGTCGAAGCGATCGGTGAGCCTGGCGAGGTCGACCGACTGGTCGAGCTCCTCCGGGAGTTTGGAATCAAGGAGCTGGTGCGAACTGGCTCCGTAGTCATGTCCCGCGGAAGCGGGTCCATAGAGGAGCAGGTGAAGCGATGAGCGTGAAGATGTTCTACAGCGCAGAGGCGCCGATCGAGGCGCTCAAGGGTCAGAGGATTGCGGTGATCGGCTACGGAAGCCAGGGGCACGCCCACGCCCGCAATCTCAAGGAGTCGGGCCTCGATGTGGTCGTTGGCCTCAAGGAGGGGTCGAAGAGCCGCGCCGTTGCCGAGGGTGACGGCCTGAAGGTTGCCTCGGTCGCCGACGCTGTGAAGTCTGCCGACGTCGTGATGATCGCGACCCCCGACACGGGGCAGAAGGCGCTCTACGAGCGCGACATTGCTCCAAACCTGAAGCCGGGGACGCTCCTCCTCTTCGCCCACGGATTCAACATTCACTTCGGTCGCATCGCCCCCGCGGCGGGGATCGACGTTGGGATGGTCGCGCCGAAGGGGCCCGGCCACCTCGTGCGTTCGGTCTACGTCTCCGGCGGCGGCGTGCCAGCGCTCTTCGCCATTCATCAGGACGCTTCGGGGACCGCGCGCGCACGCGTGATGGCGTACGCGAACGGCCTCGGTTGCACGAAGGCAGGGATCATGGAGACCACCTTCAAGGACGAGACGGAGAGCGATCTCTTCGGTGAGCAGGCCGTGCTCTGCGGCGGAACGGCGCAGCTCGTGAAAAGCGCGTGGGAGACGCTGGTTGAGGGTGGCTACGATCCGGAGCTTGCCTACTTCGAGACGATGCACGAGCTGAAGCTCATCGTTGATCTCATGTATCGCGGCGGACTCGACTTCATGCGCTTCTCCGTATCTGACACGGCCGAGTACGGCGACTACGTGTCGGGTCCGCGCATCATTGATGCGTCGGTGAAGGCGCGCATGAAGCAGGTGCTCACCGAGATCCAAGACGGCACCTTTGCAAAGGGGTGGATCGCCGAAGATGAGGCGGGTCGCCCGAACTACAAGCGGCTACGCGCCGAGAACTCGGGGCATCCGATCGAGACGGTCGGTCGCGGCCTGCGAAAGCAGATGACCTTCTTGAATCCGGTTGAGGTCGACATGGACGGCGCACAGGGCGCCGCCGAGAAGGGTGCGAAGGCGTGAGAGGCGCCCCGGGTCCTGGCGTCGCAACCGGCGCCATTCGGATCTTCGACACGACGCTGCGCGACGGAGAGCAGGCCCCAGGGGCCGGCCTCACCGTTGCGGAGAAGCTTGAGGTCGCGCGTCAACTCGCAAAGCTGAAGGTTGACGTCATCGAAGCGGGGTTCCCCTCGGCGTCGGAGGGCGACTTCGAGGCGGTCCGCCAGATTGCCGAAGCGACGAAGGGGATCGGCGTTGCGGCGCTCGCGCGCTGCAAGGAGGGCGACCCGCAGCGAGCGATTGACGCGATCAAGGTCGCTGAGCGCCCGCACCTGCACCTCTTTATCGCCACCTCAGATATTCACCTCACCCACAAGCTGCGCACCACGCGTGAGGCGGCGCTCGCCGAGGCGGTGAAGTGGGTGAAGTACGCGCGCGAGCGCCTCGGTCGCGACGCAGAGGTGGAGTTCTCCGCCGAAGATGCCAGCCGCACCGATCACGACTATCTGCTGCAGGTCTACGCCGCAGTCGTTGAGGCGGGCGCGTCAACGGTGAACATCCCCGACACCGTCGGCTACGCGATCCCCGCGGAGTTCGGCGCACTCACCAAGCGCGTCGTTGACCTCGTCGGTCGCGACGCAACGGTGAGCGTGCATTGTCACAACGACCTTGGCCTCGCCACGGCGAACACCCTCGCCTCAGTGCAGGCAGGCGCCCGTCAGGTTGAGGTCACGATCAACGGCCTCGGTGAGCGCGCCGGCAACGCTTCGCTCGAAGAGGTGGTGATGGCGCTGCGCACTCGCCCCGGCGAGTTCTCCTCGCACAACATCGGCGTGCAAACGGAGCAGCTCACCGCGGCGAGTCGACTTGTCAGCTACTTGACCGGGTTCGCCGTGCAGCCGAACAAGGCGATCGTCGGCGCGAACGCCTTCGCCCATGAGTCGGGGATCCACCAAGACGGCGTGTTAAAGAATCCGCTCACCTACGAGATCATGACGCCGCAGTCAGTTGGCCTGCTCGGCTCGAGCATCACCATCGGCAAGCTCTCCGGGCGACGTGGCTTGCAGTCGAAGCTCGCAGCGCTCGGGCACGACCTCACCGGCGAGGCGCTCGACGCGCTTTACCGCGAGGCGATCGCTCTCGCCGACGTGAAGAAGGAGCTGACCGACGCCGACCTGCTCGCCCTCGTCGACAAGCGCGCAGCAACCGGCAGCGCCGCAACGATCGAACTGCTCGATTGGAGCATCGCGAGCTCGCGCGGCGGCGGCTCGTCGGGGCGCGTGGAGGTGCGCGTGAACGGCGCCGAGCGCGGCGCTGAGTCAAACGGCAACGGCCCCGTCGACGCGCTGTATGCGGCGATTGACCGCGCAGTTGAGAAGGACCTCGGCTGGCACCCAGTGCTCGCCGAGTACGAGATTCGCGCCGTCTCCGAGGGCGAAGATGCGCAGGGGCAGGTGACGGCACGCTGCCGTCGATCAAGCGACTTGAACGCTGAGGGGCATCCGAACGAGGGGGCGCCGATCGTCACCGGTCAAGGGCTGAGCACCAACATCATTGATGCCTCGCTGGTCGCGTACATCAGCGCCGCGAACAAGCTCGCAGCGCTCGCGAGCGGTGCCCCGAGCGCCCCCGTCGAGGGGTCGCGCGAGGCGATGAAGTAGGGGCGGCAGTGTGAAGACTTCAGCTGCTCCGCTCGCCGATCGCGCCGCACTTGGCGACGCCGATCACCTGATCGTCACGATCCCCGGTGACGGGGTTGGCCCCGACGTGGTGGCCGCAACACGACGCGTGCTTGACGCCGCCGCAGCAAAGTTTGGCTTTCGCCTCGCCTGGCGCGAGATCGAAGCGGGCGGCTGTGCGATCGACGCGCACGGCGTCGCGATTCGCGATGCCGATCTCGACCTTGCGGCGACCGCCGACGCGCTGCTCCTCGGCGCCGTGGGCGGCCCGAAGTGGGATAACCCGAACGCCAGCGTGCGACCCGAGCAGGCGCTCTTCGCCCTGCGCACGCGCTTCAATCTCTTTGCGAACCTGCGCCCCGTCACGATCCTCCCTGAGCTGGTTGAGTCGTCGCCGCTCAAGGCGGAGCGACTCGAGGGGGTCGACATGCTCGTGGTGCGCGAGCTGACCGGCGGCCTCTACTTCGGCAAGCCCTCGGGTGAGGAGGTAACTCCCACCGGCCGCCGCGCCGTCGACACGCTCCCGTATCACGAAGATGAGATTCGACGCATCGCCGTGGTCGCCTTTGAGCTGGCGCGCAAGCGTCGCAAGCGCGTCGCCTCGGTCGACAAGGCGAACGTGCTCGCAACGTCGCGCCTCTGGCGCAAGGTCGTCACCGAGGTCGGCGCTGAGTACCCAGACGTTGCGCTTGAGCATCGGCTCGTCGACTCCACGGCAATGCTGCTCGCCACCTGGCCGGGGACCTTCGACGTGATCGTCACCGAGAACCTCTTCGGCGACATCCTCTCCGACGAGGCGGCGGTGCTCGCCGGATCGCTCGGCATGCTCCCCTCGGCGTCACTCGGTGAGCGCCGCACGGCGAGCGGCACCTTTGGCCTCTACGAGCCGATCCACGGCTCAGCCCCCGACATCGCCGGAAAGAACATCGCCAACCCGATCGGCACGATCCTCTCCGGCGCGATGATGCTGCGCGAGTCGCTCGGTCGACCCGAAGCCGCCGCCGCCGTTGAGGCCGCGGTCGCAACTGCCGTTCGCAGCGGTGCCCGCACCGCCGACCTCGCCGGAAAACTCGACGCGGCGGGTGCCCGCGCTGCGGGGCTGCGCCTCGTCGGCACGCGCGAAGCGACCGACGCAATCGTTGAGGCGCTCCTCGCATGAGTGGTGATCCGGTCCTCCTCTACGACACGACGCTGCGCGATGGTGCGCAGCGCGAGGGGCTCGTCCTCTCGCTGCAAGACAAGCTGCGCATCGCCCGTGCCCTTGACGAGTTCGGCATGCCAGCGATCGAGGGGGGCTGGCCCGGTTCGAACCCGAAGGACATCGAGTTCTTCGCCGCGGCGAAGAAGATCCGCTGGGAGCGCGCCCGCCTCGCCGCCTTTGGCAGCACGCGTCATAAGTCGAACCGCCCCGGCGACGATCCGAACCTGAACGCGCTCCTCGACGCCGAGACGCCGATCGTCACGATCTTCGGCAAGAGTTGGACGCTCCACGTCGACGAGGTGCTCGAGACGTCGCGCGCCGAGAACCTCGCGATGATCGCAGAGAGCATCGGCTACATGACCGAGCGCGGCCGCGAAGCGGTGTACGACGCTGAGCACTTCTTTGACGGCTACGAGGCCGACAACGCCTACGCGCTCGACACCCTGCGCGCCGCGCGCGACGCTGGCGCGTCGACGCTGGTGCTCTGCGACACGAATGGTGGAACCCTCACCGGGCGTATGGCGACGATCGTCCGCGACGCCGCTGCGGCGCTCGCCGCCGATCCTGGTGCGTCGGGAAAGCCGATCGTCTGGGGGATCCACACCCACAACGATGCGGAGCTCGCTGTGGCGAACGCCCTCGCCGCGGTCGACGCGGGGGTGCGTCACGTGCAGGCAACGATCAACGGCTACGGTGAGCGCGCCGGCAACGCGAACATCGTCTCGCTCCTCGCGAACCTCGCGCTGAAGACGCCGTACGCCGTGGCGGGGGCAGATCGACTGAGCGAGCTGAGCGGCCTCTCGCACGCGGTTGCCGAGATCGCAAACCTCGCTCCAGATGATCACCAGCCATATGTTGGACGTTCGGCCTTCGCCCACAAGGGTGGCGTGCACGGCGCGGCGCAGGTGAAGACGCCGCGCGCCTACCAGCACATTGATCCAGCGATCGTTGGCAATCGCGGTCGCCTCGTCGTTTCGGAGCTTGGCGGCAAGGCGAATGCCGGGAGTCGTGCCGCGGAGCTCGGCGTTGAGCTCGCCGACTCGGGGCTCGACTCAAAGGCGCTCTCGAACCTTGTAAAGGAGCTTGAGTCTGAGGGCGCGAGTTATGAGGGGGCCGAGGCGTCGTTCGAGCTGCTCGTGGAGCGTCACCGACCGGACTATGTCGCCCCCTTCCAGGTGCTCGACTTCACCGTGGTTGTGGAGCGACGTGATGGCACCTCGACCCGTGCCGAGGCAACGGTAAAGGTTGAGGTGAACGGCGAGCAGTTGCACACGGCCTCCGACGGGAGCGGCCCAGTCAATGCACTCGACCGTGCGCTGCGCAAGGCGCTCGGCGCCTTCTACCCGCAGCTCGATGCGGTGCACCTCGTCGACTACAAGGTGCGCATCCTCGACGGCGCCTCGGCGACCGCGGCGAAGACGCGCGTGGTGATTGAATCGGTCGCCGGCGGCGAAGCCTGGTCGACGATGGGGGTCGGTGAGAACATCATCGCCGCTTCGGCCACCGCTCTCGCAGATTCGCTTGAATATGCGCTGCGTCGCAGCGGTGGCGGCGCATCACGCCGCTCCGAGCGCGCCGTTCCGCGATGAGCACAGCACAATGAGCGCAGCACTCCGCGTCGCCTACGCCGGCGAGCCAGGCGCATTCGCCGAAGATGCGCTGATCGCCTACTTCGGCGAAGCGGTAACGTCGCTCCCCGTCGGTTCGTTCGGTGCGGTGCGCGAGGCGATCCTTGACGGCCGCGCCGATGCTGGCGTGCTGCCAATCGAGAACGTGGTGAACGGGACCGTGCGCGAGACGCTCGACCTGCTCCGCGACGGGGCGCTGCAAATCGTTGGCGAGGCGGTTGTGCCGGTTCACCTGGTGGTCGCAGCGCTCCCTGGCGTCGCACTCGCCGAAGTGCTGCGTATCTACAGCCACGCGCAGGCGCTTGCGCAGGCAGAGGATTTCCTGAAGTCGCGCGACTGGACGCTTCTCACCACCTACAACACCGCCGGCGCCGGGGCGATGATCCGCGAGCGGCGCGAGCGCGACGCGGCGGCGCTCCTCTCGCCGCGCGCAGCAACGCTGCACGGCCTCACGCCGCTCACCGGTCCCGTTGAGGGGAGCGAAGGGAATCGCACCCGTTTCTGGATCCTGCAGCGCGCAGAGGGCGCCGCGACGCGCGGAGCCGCAACGGCCGAGGCGTCGAACGGTGCGACGAATCGCACGACCCTGCTGATCGGCGTGAAGAACGAGCCAGGGACGCTGCTCGCCGTGCTCGCACAGATCGCCTCCGCGGGGTTGAACATGAGCAAGCTCGAGTCGCGACCGAGCGCAGGCTCCGACTGGGAGTACGTCTTCTGGGTTGACCTCGATGCGGGGGAGGGCGACCCTGCCCTCGCCACGGCGCTCGAGGGGCTGCGTGGCGTGACCACGGAGTTGCGCCTCCTCGGCAGCTATCCCCGCGCGACCGAGCCAGCGTCGCGGGTCTAGACTCGCGCCATGGCTACCAATACCGCGGGGCTCGCCGCACAAAAGATTCTCGTCGCCGGCGCCTGGGAGAGTTCAGATCGCCCGCATGAGATTCGCTCGCCATTTGACGGACACCTTGTTGGAACGACGTATCTCGCCTCGGCCGATCAGGTCGAGCGCGCGGCCGCTGGCGCCGTTGTGGGATTCGAACGCCTGCGCGCGCTCGGCACCTGGGAGCGCGCAGCGATCCTTCGTGCGATCGCTGCCGGCATTGCAGCGCAACGCGATGAACTTGCTGCGCTGCTCTCCGCCGAGGCGGGGAAGCCGATCCGCGACGCGCTCACCGAGATTGATCGCGGCGCATTCACCTTCCGCCTCGCCGCCGAAGAGGCGGAGCGAATGATCGGCGAGACGATTCCGCTCGACCTGATGCCGTCGAGTCGCGGACGCCTCGGCATCACGCGACGTTTTCCGATCGGACCGATCCTTGGGATCAGCCCCTTCAACTTTCCGTTGAACCTCGCGGCGCATAAGGTTGCACCTGCGATCGCCGCAGGGTGCAGCATCGTGCTGAAGCCGCCATCAGCAGATCCGCTCATCATGCTGAAAGTTGCGGAGATCGCCGTGGCGGCGGGGCTCCCCGAGGGTGCGCTGAGCGTCATCCCGACCGATCGCGCGAGCGCCGATGCGCTCGTTGATGACGAACGCTTCCGCCTCCTCTCATTTACCGGATCGCCGGCGGTCGGCTGGCCGATGAAGGCGCGCGCGGGAACGAAGCGCGTGCTCTTGGAGCTCGGGGGCAACGCAGCATGCATCGTCGACCAAGACGCCGATCTTGATTGGGCGGTGAAGCGCGCCCTCATCGGCTCGTTCGCCTACGCGGGGCAGGTCTGCATCAGCGTGCAGCGGATCTTCGTGCATGAGGCGATCGCCGACGAGTTTGAGCGACGCCTGGTAGCCGGTGCGGCAAAGCTGAAGGTCGGCGACCCTGCCGACGCGACCACCGACGTTGGCCCACTCATCGACGACAAGGCGGCGGCGCGAACGCAGGAGTGGATCACTGAAGCGGTCGCCGCGGGGGCGCGACTCCTTGCCGGCGGCGCACCGCTGCGCCCCGACGCACCGCGCCTCTTCGCCCCCACGATCATCGCCGACGCCCCACGCACTGCACGGGTGTGCAGCGAGGAGGCGTTCGCGCCGCTCGTCGTGCTGGAGCGCTTCGCGACCTTCGACGACGCGATTCGGTCAGTCAACGAGAGCCGCTTCGGCCTGCAGTGCGGCGTCTTCACCAACGACCTCGCCCATACCCGTAAGGCGTTCGACCAGCTTGAGGTTGGCGGAGTGATCATCAACGACGTTCCGACCTACCGCATCGACCACATGCCGTACGGCGGCGTGAAGGAGTCGGGACTCGGTCGCGAGGGTGTTCGCTGGGCGATCGAAGAGGCAACGGAGTTGCGCCTCCTCGTTCTCGCCGACCCGCAGTAGCTCTCGCGCGCAGCAGCCCTCGCCTCGCGCACGGTCGCAGGGGAACTTCTAGCCGGCGAGCTCCTCAGGGGCCGCAGCGATCAGGCGCTCCAGCGCCTCACGCACCGCGCGTCGCGCGCGTCTCATTCGCTTCTGCGCGCGTCGGACCTCGTCACTCGCCGGCTCACCAACGCTCACGCCGGCCCCCTGAATCAACACCTCGCGATCGCCGATTGCAACCGATCGATTCGTGGCCGCAGCTGGAACTATTACTGGTGTGGCGGGGGCAAGATGGCGCGGCGCCACGGGGCGCGGCGATCCGGCGCGCGGCCGCGGCGGAGTGGTGCGGCGCTTCGGCTGCGGCGTCGTTCGCGCCGTAGCGCGCGCTGGCTTCGGGGTGCTCCCACCCGGCGTTGCCGCGCGACCGAGCAGCGCCGCGATTGCACGGAGCGCCTCAGGGGGAGCGCTCTCTTCTGATGCACCTCCGCTCGGCGAGCCGTCGAGCGAGGGGAGTTTGACTCGGCGCGGTTCGTCGGCCATCTCTCCTCCTCAGCTCTCAACGCGTCGCCCGCGCACCACGCGAGCGCGAGTGTGCCGATCGGCACCTGTGCAGGATAGGGCGTTCGGGGCGAGTGGTAGGCTCGGAGCCCATGCCTGCTGAGATCGTCGCCCGCTCCCTCGCGTTCATCAACTGGGTGGTGCTCGCGAGCCTCGCGGTCGGTTCGCTCGCCGCAATCCTGTTGCTCACCTACCGCTCGGAGTCGACCCGCGGCTTCCGCGGCTTCGCCGTCTTCGCCGCGGGCGGCTGGGCCTTTCTCGCCTGGCTCGCCGATGGGGCGCTCCCAATCCCTCCGGCTGGCGCCCCGATTAACGTCGCCTCCGCAGAGATCGATGCTGCGCGGCGCCTCCTCCTTGTGATCGTCGCCTCGCTCTCGGTCATCTGGACGTTGCGCATCGCCGCAGGCGGCGACGGCCGTCGCATCGGCGCGCTCACCGTTGCCGTTGGGATTGGCGCACTGCTGCTCGGCGCTGCCGGGTGGGGGGCTACGCCGCTGCTCGCCGTCGCACTCGCGGCGCAACTCCTGGTGCTCGCCGCCGTCACCGGCGGCGCATTCGCAGCAATGATCCTTGCGCACTGGTACCTCGTCACGCCGAAGCTCCCCGAGGCGCCGCTCCTGCTGCTCAGTCGCGCGCTCGGCGCGGGGATCGTCGTGCAGATGGCGCTCTTTCTGATTTGGCAGCTCGTGGGGCTCGGCGGCCTTGGATCGGGGTGGGACTTCTTCGCGATCTTGCGCCTCTCGATCGGCCTGATCTTTCCGGCGCTGCTCACCTACGCTGGCTGGCGCACCGCAAAGTCGCGCTCGATGGAGTCGGCGACCGGTCTGCTGTACATCGACCTTGGCGCGGTGGCGACGGGAACGATCCTTGCCGCTGGCCTCTTCTTTGGGGCGGGAATCCTCGTCTAGCGCGTGACCCACGAAACGATGCAGATCACGGTGCGCCTCTTTGCGATCCTCCGCTCCCGCGAGGGGAGATCGACCGTCGCGATGCAGGTACCGAGCGGCGCAACCGCTGCCGCACTCGTCGACCGATTCTTCGCCGATCGCTCCGCACTGGTCGCGCTGCGGCCGCATATTCGCGTCGCGCATAACGGCACCTTGATCGCCCGCGATGTGGAGCTCGCCGAACTTGCGCTGAGCGATGGCGACGAGGTGGCGCTGCTTCCACCGGCGAGCGGCGGCGCCGCCGATACGCTGGGGGCCGACGAACTTGCGGCGTCGCTCGCCCACGTTGCAGGCGGTCGCAGGATCGCGCGCATCCTAACGGCGCCGCTCGACGCTGCCACCGAAGGACGACTCGCTGCACTCATTGCCAGCGAAGGCGACGGCGCGGTGGTGACCTTCGTCGGCCGCACGCGTGCGACGCCGGGAACACCAGCTCCGGGCGAGGAGGCGACGGCGGCGCGCTTTGCCAACGAGCGTGTCGTTGGGCTTGAGTACGAGGTGGCGGCGGGGCTCGCTGAGCCGGCACTCGCGGCGATCTGCGACGTGATCCTTGCCACGGCGAACGGCGCAATTGGTGGGATCGGCGTGGTGCACGCCGAGGGGAGCGTTCCGCTCGGTGCTACGAGCCTCGTTGCGGTGGTCGCCGCCCCGCACCGCGCCGCCGCCTATTCGGCGAGCCAGCAGCTGATCGACGCGCTGAAGCGCGACGTGCCGATCTGGAAGCTCGAGCGCTTTGAGAGCGGTGAGGTTTGGTCGGCGAACGCTGACGCGCTGCGCGACTAACGCCGCTCGCGGCTAGAAGATGCGAACGATCGTGTAGATGATCTTGTCGCCGTTCGGGCGCAGCACCTCGACCTTTTCGTCGACCCTCTTGCCGAGCAGCATCTTGCCGAGCGGGCTCACGTCGGAGATCTTCGGTGGATCGCCGCTCGGGTCCGCCTCGGTGGAGCCGACGATCTGGTAGACCTTCGGCGTCTTCTGGCGCCCCTCGATCACCTCAACGGAGAGGCCGAGCGCCACCTCGCTCTTGGAGCGCGGAGGCTTGATGATCTCGGCGTTGCGGAGCTTCTCCTCGATCTCAAGGACCTTCCCCTCAATGAAGCTCTGCTCGTTGCGGGCGATCTCATAGTCGGCGTTCTCGCGCAGGTCGCCGAGCTCCTTCGCCGCCTTGATGCGCGCGATCACGGCGGGGCGCTGGTTATGGATCAGGTCGTGCAGCTCCGCCTCAAGGTCGGTGCGCCCCTGTTCTGTCAGATATACGGGTCCAGTCATGCGGGGGAGCATAGCCGCTCAGGGGGGCGAGGGGTAGACGGGCTCATTCGTGCTCATAAGTGCCCTGCTTGCGCTGATCGGCGCGATGCCGCGGGTTATGCTTCAGGCACCGCGCACGCAGTGCGCCGTATCTAAGGAGGCTCCATGGCCGACGAGAAGAAGATCACGCTCTACGGCGCCGACTGGTGCGGCGACTGCCGTCGCTCCAAGGGGTACCTCGACGCCCACGGTGTTGCCTACACCTACGTCGATGTTGACGTTGACGCTGCAGCGAAGGCGATGATCGAGACGATGACCGGCGCGAAGTCGATCCCTGTGATCATCTTCGATGACGGCAGTTATCTCATTGAGCCGTCGAACGAGGCGCTCGGCGCAAAGGTCGGGCTCGCCAAGGACTGAGCGCGCAGCGATGCGCGCGGTTGCGCGATTAGAAGGTCAGTTCGTCGAGGCTCTCCACCACCGCATCGGCAACCTCGGCGCCGCCGATCGCCGAGTGCGCGCCAGGCATCGGCACGAGCACGACAGTCATTCCTGCAGCCTTCGCCGAGCGCGCGCCGTTCGTTGAGTCCTCGATCGCCAGTGAGCGCGCGGGGGTGATGCCGATTCGTCGGCACGCCTCGAGGTACACATCAGGCGCTGGCTTCCCAGCAGGGACTTCGTCGCAGCTCACGTAGGTGGCGACCACGTCGTTGAGGCCGAGAATCTCGAGGAGCGTTGCGATCGCCTGTGGCGGACTCCCCGAAGCAATGGCGATCGGACCGCGCGCGGCGGCGCGCCGCACCGCGGCGACCCCCGCGACGATCGGTCGAACGCGACCAGCGCGATAGCGGGAGAGGAGCGCGTCGATCGTGCGCTCGCCGATCCAGGCGGGGTCGGGGTGGTTGAGGATCTCCGCCATCGCCACGCTCCACTGCGCCGTGTTCGCCCCGTAAAAGCGGAGGTAGTCGTCTTGTACGATCCTGCCGCCGACCTCGTCGGCCACCTCGTCGCGCGCCTCGAGCCAGAGCGGCTCGGTATCGCAGAGCACCCCGTCAAGGTCGAAGACGACCCCCTCGGGGTTACGGGCGATGGCGGGGAGTTCACGGTGCTCAGGCATGCACCAAGGGTACGCGCCCCGCTACCCTTCGCGCATGGAGCAGAGTCGCAGCAGCGAGATCACGGTGCAGCGCGAGGAGGTTGCCGCCTGGGAGGCGCGTCTCGCCGCAGCGCTGCACGGCGGAGCCGCCGGTGCGCCGATCGCCGAACTCCCATTCCTGCAGCTCCCCGCATGGGCGGCGAATAAGTCACTCACCGGCTGGAGCGCGGCGCGCCTCGTTGCGCTTGCGCCGAACGGCTCGTGGGCCGGCGCGCAGTTTCTCATTCGCCGACTCCCCGCTGGGCTCGGCGCGATCGCCTACGCGCCACGCGGACCACTGGTCGTCGCCACCGACGAGGCGCTTGCTGCGCGCTTGCGCGCAGCACTCTTGGGCGGCCTCAGCGCACTGCGCGCCGACGGGGTGACGCTCGTGCGCATCGAACCTGGTGAGACGCGCGTGCTTGTAGAGGGCGACGATCAGGTGACGCCACCAGAGAGCGCCACTGGGCCGCTGCGCTCGCCATGGATTGACGCTGCGCGCGCCGCCGGAGTTGCGCTCCTTTCGGCGCGTCCGGTGCAGCCACGCAGCAGTCGACGCATTGATCTTGTGCGCGGGATCGACGCGGTGCGCGCCGATTGGCGACGCACCTCTGCGGCGTCGGCGCGTAAGGCGACCGAGGCCGGCGCGACGATGCGCGTTGGCGGTGTCGCCGATGCCGAGGCCTTCCGCGACGTAATGCTGGCGATCGCCGGCCGCACCGGCGTGAAGGTGCGGAGCGGCGCCGCCTTTGCGCATCTCATCGCGTCGCTCAACGCCGCGCCGAGCGCCGGCGCAAGTGAACTGCGAAGCGGCGGCGAGTTCGCGATCGCTGAGTCGGCCGAGGGGCGCGTCGTGGGGGCGCTCCTCTTAGCAACCACCGCCACGACGACCACCGAAATCTTTGGCGGCGCCACCGACGAGGGGAACGCGATCCGCGTGCCGTATCTGCTCAAGGCGTACGCGATTGAGCGCGCGGTCGCGCTCGGCAGCCGCACCTACGACATGTGGGGGATCTCCACGCAAGGGATTGCAGAGTTCAAGGCCGCCTGGGGCGGCACGGCCTATGCGTACCCTGGCGGGTTCGACGTGGTGATCGATTCGCTGCGTGGGCGCCTCGCGCGCGCGGCGCTCGACCTGCGCGGCTTCGGCGGTTAACCGCGGCTAACTGTGGCTAGCTGCGGCGCGCGGCGCGACGCCCCGCGTCGAGGGCGAGCAGCGTTAGCGCACCAACGATGACCCAGGCACCGAAGATCGGCTGCGGCGCGCCGGCGATCGCAAGGCCGAAGAGTCCAACCGCAAGGAGTCGTGCGGCGTTGAGCGTGAGCAGGCGCGACGGGCGCGCCAGATTCGCGCGCCAGAGCGCGTGCGCCGCAGCGAGTGCGACAACTCCTGACTCAATAAAGAGGGCGAGCCCAACGAAAAGTGCGGCGAGTACGGCGCGGGCTATCAGCCCTGGCTCGATGAGTCCGGCCTGCGCCGCCGCCTCGGCGACAAGTGCTGCCGGGTCAATGCCGAAGGTCCCGAGGGCGGAGAGGGCATCGGCGCCGAGTTGATCGGCAATCGTTCGACCGACGCCGACCCAGGTGAGATCGGCGAGATCGATCGCGGCGGCGAAGGTGGCGACGGCGGCGAGTAGGCCGAAGGCGAGCGAGATGACGCCGAGGAGCGCGTTGCCGATGACGGCGGCGATCAGGAGTACACCGCGCTCGCGTGGCATTAGCGCACGTGCTCGAGCGCCTGGTTGAACTCTGCTGCGATGTCGTCGAACGATTCGATGCCAACGCTGATGCGGAAGATCCCGCCGCGCTTCGGCATTGGGTAGACGAGCGTGTCGACCTCGCCGAGGCTCACCCCCACGCCGAAGATGCGCAGGTGATCCGAGAAGGCACGCATGGCGTCGAGTGGGTCAACCCCTTCGACGGCGCGTGGTTTAAAGGCGAGCATCCCGCCCCATGAGCCGCGCAGCACCTTGTCGGCAACGGCGCGATCGGGGTGAGAGGCGAGGCTCGGGTGGCGCACCCACTCAACCTTCGGATGTGCCTCGAGCAGCGCCGCAAGCTTTGACGCATTCTCGGCGGCGCGTTCGATGCGCAGCGGCAGCGTGCGAGCGCCGCGCGCGATCAGCCACGAGTTGAATGGCGACGCGGCCTGGCCGAGCAGGTCGGTCTGGCGACGGATCGGATCGATCAGCGATTTCGAACCGGCGACTACGCCGCCGATCGCGTCGCCGTGTCCGGAGAGCCATTTGGTCGTGGCGTGGAGCACGAGGTCGGCACCGAGCTCGAGCGGACGCACCACAGCGGGGGAGAGGAAGGTGTTGTCGATCACGAGGAGCGCCTTCCCCTTGTGGGCGATCTCTGCGAGCACCGGCAGGTCGCTCACCCGCATCCATGGATTTGAGAGCACCTCGGCGTACATCACTCGCGTGTTCGGCCGCATCGCGGCGCGTACTGCGTCGAGGTCGGTGATCGCCACCGGCGTCACCTCAATGCCGCGCGTCGGGAAGTCTTCAGCAAACAGGAGCTGGCTGATGATGAACAGGTCGTCTGCGATGACCATGTGGTCGCCCGACTTCAGGTGGGCAAGGAGCGACGCCGAGACGGCGGCCATCCCCGAGGCAGAGGCGATCGCCGATTCGGCTCCTTCGAGCGAGGCGAGCTTCTCCTCGAGCGCCGCAGTCGTGGGGTTTGAGGTGCGCGTGTAAAAGAACGCTCCGGGCTCCCAAGCAAGCGCCGCGTCGACCGCCGCCTCCTTCTCATCGGCGGTCTCGAAGCTGAAGGTCGCCGTCTGGTAGATCGGCAGGTTATGCGCGCGCGTCGTTGGGTCGGCCTGCTCGCCGGCATGAACAGCACGCGTGTCGAAGGCCGCCCCCTTGAGTGGTTTCGCTCCGTCTTTTGCCATGGTGGGGAGTCTAGGCGAAGTGCGGCCACAAACGGATGCACGGGTCGAGGGAGTGGAGCGGGAGAAGAGTCTCGAACTCTCGACCTTCTGCTTGGGAAGCAGACGCTCTACCAACTGAGCTACTCCCGCGAGAGGGTGAAGGATACCGCAGGGTGCCCAGCCGCGGTACTCCGCCCCGCGCTAGGCTCAAGGCTATGGAGATGAGCCTTCGCCTACTCGGCCGGGTCGGCTACGACGAGGCGCACGCCCTGCAGCGGCGCCTCGTAGCGGAGCGCGCCGCTGGAGAGGGGATCGACACGCTCCTCGCTCTCGAGCATGACCCTGTCGTCACCCTCGGACGCAACGCGTCACTTGAACACCTGCACCTCAGCGAGGCGGAGTACGTGGCGCGCGGCATCGCGCTGCGCCGCGTCGAGCGCGGCGGCGAGGTCACCTATCACGGGCCGGGGCATCTCGTCGTCTATCCGATCGTCGCGATGCGCCTCGCGAACATTTCGCTGCGCGCGCACATTCGTGCGCTCGAAGGGGCGCTCATCGACGCCTGCGCTGCATACGGCGTGACCGCCGAACGCCGCGACGGTGCGCCAGGCTGCTGGGTCGGCGACCGAAAGATCGGCGCCGTTGGCGTACGTGTGGAGCGCGGCGTGGCGTGGCACGGCCTCGCCCTGAACGTCGGTCGCGACCTCGGCGCCTTTGAGCTCATCGATCCGTGCGGTCACATCGGTGTGACCTCAACCTCGATCGCCCTTGAGCGCGACTGGGCGGCGGTGGCCGCAGGGCATCGCGAGGCGGTCGGCGCGCCACCGCCACCGCTCGATGAGGTTGCCCGCCACATCGCGCGCTCGTACGCCACGGCGGTTGGGGCGACCCTGCGCGAGGCGATGGATGCGCGTGGCGAGTATGCGGTCGCCGATACGCTGAACCCGATGGCGGCACGAGCGTGAGCGGCGGAATCTGGGAGCTTCGTCGCGACGAGATCACTGGCTGGTGGTCGGCGACCGTCGTCGATCGCGAGTTTGCCCCCGCGCGCTTTAACGAGGAGCGCGTCTCTGGCGCCCGCGGCGCGAGTTGCGAGAACTGCGCCGCAGCAGGTTCTGAGGTGACGCGGCGCACGCTACGCCAGGGGGCGTTCCACTCCGTGGGAACGCGGAGCGAGGCGATCGGTTCAGATGGCGGTCTACTCACCATTGGCGACATGGATCGCGCCGGATCGTGGTCGACCCTTATCGCCCCCGTCATGGAGCACGGCGAGCTCGACACCGCGGAGCCGGCGCTCGTCGCGTCGTTCCTTATGGCGATCCGCGACCACCTGCGCGCGGCGCGCGAACTGGGCGCAACCGCCTACGTGCAGTACGTGCGCAACGCTGGCGCGCAGGCGGGGGCGATGAGCGATCACCTCTGCTTCGAGGCGTACGATCTTCCTCAGGTGCCCCATCGCGTTGCCGAAGAGATCGGTGGTGCGGCGCGCCTCTCCATTCGCAACGGCGGCTGCGCCTTTTGTCGCATCTCCGAAGAGGAGCAGGCGAGCGGACGACGTCTCGTGCATCGTGACGCCCACGCCGCGATCTTCGCGCCGTTCGCGAGCCGTTCGGCGTTTGAGACATGGATCGTGCCGCACCTTCACGCCTCGGACTTCGCCGACGCCGACGGAGCGACGTTGCGCGGCGTGGCTGAAACGATCCAGACGGCGGTGCGCGCCTTACGGGCGATCGGCGCGCCACCGTACAACCTGCTGCTGCATACGGCGCCGCTCCGCGAGCGCGTCGAGTCGACCTACCACTGGCACTGGGAGTTGCACCCGCGCCTTCGGCCGATCGGCGGTCTAGAGCTCGCCTCGGGGATCCCGGTGGTACCCATCTCCCCCGAAGAGGCGGCGGCGGAACTCCGCAAGGCGCTCTCCTAGCCCCCTGCTAGGATCCCCCCGCAGCCCGCAACGTGGTCGCCAGAGAGCGGCCGGCGGCGAGAGGAGAGAAGCGATGGCCCGACAGGTGATGAACGCGGAGGAGATCCGCCGAGCCCTTACCCGCATCTCGCATGAGATCGTCGAGAAGGAGGGGACCGCCGACCTGATCGTCGTCGGGATCCAGCGCCGCGGCGTACCGCTGGCACGCGTCGTTGCCGACGCGATCAAGGAGCACGAGGGCGTCGACGTTCCATTCGGCACCCTCGACATCAGCTTCTACCGTGACGACCTGACCACCATCTCCGTCGCGCCAGTCCACAAGGGGACGAGCATCCCTGGCGACGTGACCGGAAAGACGGTGATCCTCGTCGACGACGTGCTCTACACCGGTCGAACGATCCGCGCGGCGCTCGACGCCCTGATTGACTACGGTCGACCGAAGGCGATCCGTCTCGTGGCCCTCATCGATCGCGGGCACCGCGAGTTGCCGATTCGCGCCGACCACGTTGGAAAAAATATTCCAACAACGAGCGAAGAGGTCGTTCGTGTCTGCGTGAAGGAGATCGATAGCGAGGATCTCGTCAAGGTCGAACTGCTTGCGGAGCACCTCGCCGCGAATGAGGCGGCAGAGAAGAAGGCGAAGGGCTGAGCGCGGGCTCGAGGAGGCCGCCGATGACGCCCAACGAAGCTCCACGCTCGCGCGCCGCAGGCGCGCCATCCGATCACCGCCACCTGCTCGACGTTGCGGGGCTTGAGTGGGGTCAACTCCGCAGGCTTCTCGACGTGGCTGGGCAGATGCGCGCGATCCTCGCGACCCCCGAGCGCCGTAGCGACGAGCTGCGCGGCACGATCGTCGCCACCCTCTTCTACGAGGCGTCGACACGCACGCGCCTCTCCTTTGAGATCGCCGCACGTGCGCTTGGCGCCGAGCTGCTCTCGTTCGACGTTGGAACCTCGTCGGTCGGCAAGGGGGAGTCGCTCGTTGACACGCTGCGCACTTTGCGCGCGCTGGGCGCAGATGTGGTGGTGTTGCGCCACGAGCGCTCTGGCGCGCCGTGGCTTGCGGCACGCGCATTCGATGGGAGCGTGATCAACGCTGGTGATGGGTGGCACGCCCATCCGACGCAGGCGCTCCTCGACCTCTCGGTGCTCAGCGCGCGCATCGGCGGCGCCGACGGGTCACTGCGTGGTCGATCAATCGCTATCATCGGCGACCTGCTCCACAGCCGCGTCGTGCGCTCAAACCTGCACACCCTGATCGCCGCCGGCGCCTCAGTGCGTCTTGCGGGGCCAGCAAACCTCGTCGCCGGCTTTGCGGACCTTGCCGACGCGCTGACACGCGAGGCGCGAGCGCGCAGCGGCGACGCCGCTGGCAGCGCGCAGCTCGTCGCATCGATCGACGCGGCGCTTGATGGCGTGGACGCCGCCATGGCGCTCCGCATTCAACGGGAGCGCTTGAGCGGCGGCGAGATTGATTCACTCGAGGGGTATCGCCGCGATTGGGGGCTGACCGAAGAGCGACTCGCGGCGCGGGCGGCGTCTGGCTGCCTCGTGATGCACCCAGGCCCAATGAACGAAGGGGTCGAGATCGACGCCGATGTTGCCGACGGGCAACGCAGCCTCGTGCTCGATCAGGTGGCGGCTGGGGTGCCGATGCGCATGGCCGTCCTGTCGCTTGCAGCGCGCGGTGAGCTGCCATGAGCCACGGGGTGACGCGGGATCTCGGAACGCTTTGGGTTGTTGATCCGGTCGCGGAGCTCGCGGGCGCAGCGAACGTTGCGCTGCGCGATGGGCGCATTGAACGCGTTGACTGGCGTGATGGTGCCGAGGCTGCCGCTGCACGATTCCGTGCTGGCGGCGAACCAGACCTCGGCGATCCAACCGACCTGCTCCTTCCAGCGCTCATCGATCTCCATGCGCACTTCCGTCAGCCGGGGGCGGCCGCCTCAGAAGATGCGGCGAGCGGCGAGCGCGCCGCCGCGCACGGTGGATACGGCACGGTCTGCCTCATGCCGAACAGCGAGCCCGCCGCCGACAGCGCCGAGATCCTTGCCTCGATGGTGCGCGTTGATGGTGCACGTCGCGGGGTGCGGCTGCTGCCGATCGGCGCCGCAACGCGCGGTCGTGCCGGCACGGCACTCGCGCCGCTCGCCAACCTTGCCGCCGCCGGCGCGATTGGCTTCTCTGATGACGGGAGCCCCATCGCTGATGCGGCGCTCTTTCGCGCCGCACTGATCGGCGCAGGCGCCCTCGGCCTGCCGGTCATTGAACACGCTGAGGCGCCACACCTCACCGCAGGTGGCGAGGCGGCCGATGGCGCCGTTGCGACGCGCCTCGGGATGCGACCGTGGCCCTCCGCCGGCGAGATCGAGGCGGTCGCGCGCGATATCGCGTTGCTGCGCGAGGCGCTCGCCACCGAACCGCGCGTTCGGCTCCACCTGACGCATCTCTCGACCGCCGCGGCGCTCGACCTTGTGCGTTCAGCACGCGCCGAAGGGCTGCCCGTGAGTTGCGACGTGACGCCGCACCACATCGCCTTCACCGACCGTTGGATTGCCGGAGATCGCCGCTGGGCCTGGGAGCTGGTGGCGCATGGCTCGTCGGACCGCTCTGCGGATCAATCTTCAGCGCTCGACCCCACGCCAGAGGCATTCGACAGCAACGTACGCGTCTGCCCGCCACTGCGCGGCGCCGACGACGCCGCAGCCTGCCGTGCCGCACTACGCGACGGTACGGCGCTCGCGATCGCCACCGATCATGCGCCGCACTCACGCGAACGCAAGGAGATGGAGTTCGGCCTCGCAGCGAACGGGATCGCGGGGATTGAGACGGCGCTGAGCGTTGCGCTTGCGGCTCGCGCTGCTGGTGAACTTTCGCTCGCCACGATCGCGCGTTCCTTTGTGACGGGGCCAGCATCGCTGCTCCCCGCAGCACATGCGTCGCGCGGGATCAGCGTGGGCGCCCCCGCCGATCTCGTCGTGATCGCTGCTGCAGCAACGTGGACGCCGAGTCGCGCGACACTCGCCGGGAAGAGCCTCAACACGCCGCTGATCGGTCGCGCGCTCCCCGGCGTCGTGCGCCTGACGCTTGTGAGCGGCGTGGTCGTCTGGGAGGCGCCAGAGCGTTAACGCCTCGTCGCGCGGCGCCCGTGGCGCGCGCGGCGCCTGCGGCGTGCGCGCGGCGTAGATTTCTGCGGGCGTTCGCGCCACCCGCCACAATGGTCACATGAGTCTTCCGCCCGCCTCCGCTACGCCGCAGCCACCCGAGTACAAGGGTGCGCCACTGAACGCCGATCGCGGTCCAGGGCTCGGCTGCTTCTGGATCCAGGCGGTGGCCCTCGTGGTCGTAATCATCTTGGCGCCGCTCTCTGCGGTGCTGAACTGGGGGGCCACGATCGCGACGATCCTCCTCATCGCGGTCGTCGTGCTGCTGCTGCTCGTCGGCCAGACGTCGATCTTCCTCTTGCGCCTCGTGGCGGCCGATCGGCGCGGACGCCGCGCCCCGCTGAGCGGCCGAAGCAAGACGGTCGGCGAGCTCGAGGATGAGGCGCGCGCCGCTGCCGCACGGCCACCCACGAGCGGCGATGACGTGGGAGAATCCCGCTGATGCCAGTCCTAGCAACCTACTTCTCCGTGCGTCGGGGTCGCGACCCCTTCTTCAAGTTCTTTATGCGCACCCTTTTCCCGCGCACCGTAAAGACGTATGAAGAGAAGTTCGGGATCAAGTTCCTCGGCTGGTACAACGTTGCCCACGGTTGGGACTTCGACAACGTGATCCTCTTCGACCTTCCAAACTACGAGGCGCTCGATCGCCTTGAGGCCGACGAGTCGACACGCGCACTCGGCCACCGTGCCGGCGAGTGGATGTTCGAGCGACACCACTCCATGTTCCTGCGCGAGCGACTCTCGCGCGACTTGGAGTACCGCGGCTGATGGCAGCAAAGAAGCCCGTGGCGAAGAAGAGCGCAGTAAAGCGTGGCGCACCGAAGCGCTCAACTCTCTCTCCTGAGTTTGCGCGCCGCGCCGCCGACGCGGCGGAGGCGGCGGGTGCAGAGCGCCTGACCGCCGTAGAGCGCGCCGCGGATCAGCTCCGCCGCTACCTCAACAGCCATCGCCCGATCCTCCTCGTCGTCGCGCCGCTCATCCTTGCGGGGAGCGCCAAGGCGCCGCAGCTGATCCTCGACGGCGATCTTTCGTTCCGTGTCATCTCCTCATCGGGGCGCGGTCGCTCGAGCCTTGATCGCGTGAGCGCCGCGGAGATCGTGGAGCTCTGGGGGTCGGCCGATCTGTACGACCGCATCGAAGCGGCGCTCCGCAGCGCGGCTGGGCTCAAGTCGCGACCGACCGGCGCGATCATCGCTGGCCTCGGCGTCGCCGGTGACCACGGCGCCAAGGTTTAACGCGCCGATGGGCCCTGCGCCCGTCGCGGCGAGCATCCTCGCCATCGGAGAGCTTGCCCCCGGACGCACCACCCTCGAGCTGCGCGCCCCAACGCTCGTTGCGGGCCTTCGTCCTGGTCATGCACTGCATCTCGTGCGCGCGGAGGCGGGCGGCTACCGCCTCCGACGTGTTGCACCAGTCACGAAGGTTGATCCACTGCGCGGCAGCGTTGAGGTGGCGCTGCAACCACGCGCTGACGGCGGTCGCGATTCGCTCGCCGAGTTGCGCGTTGGCGACGCGCTGACGCTCGTCGGCCCGATTGGACGACCGATCGCTCTCGACGCAAAGGGGTCGAACCTGTTGCTCATCTCTGACACCGAAGGGTTCGCCTGGCTGCGCCTCCTCGCCATATCGGCCGTTGCCGCGGGCCGCTCCGTGGTGTTCATCCAAGAGGCGCAGAGCGCGCACGATCTTGCGCCAGCGAGCCTCCTTCCAGAGCAGGTCGAACTCGTCGTTGCGACTACAGACGGCAGCCTCGGTCACGCTGGCGTCGCCGCCGATCTGATCACGAGCTACGCGTCATGGGCGGAGCAGGCGTTCGCAGCGGGATCGGCGGCACTCCTCGCCGGCGCCTACGACGCTGCCCAGGGGCGTCGTGGTGTGGATCGCGTCGCGGCGAGCGCGGGGGCACGCGCCAAGGGCGGAGCGAACCGCGGTAGCTGGATGCAGCTTCTCCTCACCCATGAGATCGGCTGCGGGAGTGGCGTCTGCGGCGGCTGCACCCTGCCGGCGCGCTCGGGCGACCTACGCCTCTGCCGTGAAGGTCCGGCGATTCCGATGAGCGAGTTTCGTAGCGGAGGGACCGAGTAGTGCCGCCGCGTCGTCGCACCAAGGTGCACCCAACGCCGCGATCAAACGAAGGTCGCACGAAATCCTCCGCACCAGCAGCACCTGAGCGACTGAACGCCGCAACGATCGACCTTGCGGTCGAGCTTGGTGCGCGCGCGCCGCTGCGTCTCGAGCGACCGGTAGTTGTGGCGAGTGGACCGCTCGGTTTTGGCGCAGAGGCGGCGACGCTCATTGACTTGCGCGACGTTGGACTCTTTGTGGTGCGCACCGCAACGCTGACCGCCCGTCGCGCGGGACTGCCGCCACGACTCGTCGAGGTTCCAGGTGGCCTGCTACATGCGATCGATCGCGAGAATCCGGGGATCGACGAGGTGATCCAGCGCCACGCGCCCGCCTGGCGCGATACAGCGTGCGCCGTCGCCCTGTCGGTCGCAGCGGGTGACACGGCGGAGCTGAAGCGACTGATGCGCAAGGTCGAAGGGCGTGGTGCGACCCTTGGCATTGACGCCTACGAGTTAGATCTCACCGCCCCATGCGACGCGCTCGACGGCGCGCCATTTGAGTCGTCACTTGATGAGGCGGCGCGGCTCATCGATGCTGCCCGTGAGGCGACCGAGCTGCCCCTTATCGCCAAGATCTCACCGACGGCGACGAGCGTGGCGCGCCTCGTCGCCCATCTTGCTGATGCGGGCGCAGACATCGTGTCAATCAGTGGCTCACCGGTCGGATTCCTCCCCGATCGCGCACGTCGCGGTGCGGCGCTCGCCGCGGGGAGCGGGCGGCTCTCTGGGCCGCTCATTCGCCCGCTTGCACTCGCCGCGGTCGCCGAGGCGGCGCAGGTTGGCGCGCTGCCGATCATCGGCGGCGGCGGCATCGGCTCACCGGCCGACGCGCTCGACTTCCTCTCCGCGGGGGCATCGGCGGTGAGCGTCGGAAGCGCCCTCTGGGCTGACCCTGGACTCCCCGGTGCAATCGCCGAATCCGCACGCCGCGCCGCCGCCTCGCGTGGCGCACCGCGCGTCACCGATCTCGTTGGTGCCGCGCTGCGCGATAGGCTGAGGTCATGAGCAGCCACAACGAACCACTCGTGCCGCCGCGCGACCCGCTGCACGCCCCCGACGGGTATCCGGCGAGTCCAGTCGATCCCAGCGACGAGGCGCTCGCAGCGCGTCGTGTCGAAGGGCTGCTGCTCGCGACCGGCGCGCTGCAGCGCGGTCACTACCTGCTGAAGAGCGGGCGACACAGCGATCGCTACCTAGAGAAGTGGTCGCTCTTGCAGTTCCCCGAGGCGGCGGCGGAGATCTGCGCGATCATCGCAGCGCGCGCCCTGGCGCTTGCTCGCGCAACGGCAACGGAGATTGATCTGGTGGTGGGGCCAACGACCGGGGGAGTGCTCCTCGCCTACGAGGTTGGTCGACTGCTCGGCGTGCGCGGCATCTTCGCCGAAGAGGTACGCGGCGACGGCGAGCCGCGACGAGAGTTTCGCCGCGGCTTTCACATTCCACCACGCGCGCGGGTGCTACTCGTCGATGACATTCTGACGACGGGCGGTTCGCTGCAGGCGCTGCTTCCACCGCTCTACGCGGCCGGGGCGCATCCGATCGCCGCCGCGGTGCTCGCCAACCGCACGCCGTCGATCACGGCGATTGAGTTGCCAGGGCATGACCCATTGCCACTCATCGCCGCGCTGACGCTCGACATTGCCTCATATGCGGCCGAGAGCTGCCCGCTCTGCGCGAAGGGGGAGCCGATCGGCGCCCCAGGGAGTGCCGGCCGCTAGCCTCCGAGCGCCTCGAGCTCTTTGAGCGCGGCGTTCAGTTCATCGAGCGATACAACTCCCTCATACGAGCGGAGGATCGCTCCGTCAGCTCCGACCGTGAAGATCCATGGCTCAACGGGGAGGCGCCACGCCTCGGCGATTGGATTCGGCTGCAGGTGTCCGCTCTTCATCACGGGAAGGGGGCGTTGGCCATCCCACGCCATCACATACGGCTCGACGTGAATGATCACGACCGACGAATGTTTCACTGCAGCGGCTTTGACTACTTTGAGCGTTGGGCCGCACGCCTGCGAGACGCAGAAGGCGGGAGAGGCGAAGACGATCATGAAGGGGCGCTTCGCCGCGAGTAGTTCGGCGGCAGAGCTGCCGTATAGGCGCGCGAGCGGCGTCGGGTCGGTGCTGATCCCCGCAGCGCCGTGTGGGTCAGCGGCGGCGATCGGCGTGGCGATGGTTGGCGCGGCATCGCCCGGGCGAAGTGCCATCGGCGCTGCAGCCACTGCGGCGGCGAATGAGACTCGCACCGCTGCACCAGCCGCGTTCTTGCCGGTGAGTAGCAAGCCGAGCTCGCGCGTTGCCGCCGGAATGGTCGTTGTGCCAATGAAGAAGCCGCGCACCTTTTCGATCGACCAGGCGAAGGGCATGGCGAGCGAGGTGGCGAACGGCGCACATCCATCTGCGCCAAGGTCGTAGAGCGCCGCGTCAATCTTCCAGCCAGGATCGCCGAGCGGGAAGCCGGCACCGTCGACAAGGCCGAGGATCAGTCGCGCCTCGCCGGGGGCGAGGTCGCTGTTCACCAGCACTGGGATCGGGCCAGTCGTGCTCGTGCTCCCTGCCGCTGGCCAAGCATCGAGGCAGCCGGTCCGCGCACCCGTAGCGCCACCACCAGATGTCGACATTGATGGTGGGCTGCTCGATGAAGCCGAAGGGGAGCAGGCGGCGAGGGTTAGTGCGGCGGCGAGTGCGAGCAGCGCAGCGTTTCGAAGGTTTCGCATGGAGATCACCTTAGCGCAGCGGCGGCGCACGTTGCGTATCGCTTGACGATATGATCGGTGCGTGCAGACCTTCCGCAGGATCCTCATCACCCTCCTTGCTGCAACCGTCGGCCTTGTGGTGGTCGGCGTCATCGTGCGGGCCACCGAGTCGGGGATGGGTTGTCCCGATTGGCCGCTCTGCTACGGGCAGTTGATCCCACCGCTCAACGACTACAAGGCGTGGCTCGAGTGGATCCATCGCACCATCGCTGCGGGGATCGGGCTGATCGCCCTCGCCCTCGTCGTCTCGGCGCTCCGCTCGCTGCGCGGGCGTCGCTCGTTGCAGGGGGCGAGCATCGCCCTCCTCCTGCTCGTTACCTTCCAGGCGTGGCTCGGCCGCCAGACCGTCCTTGAGTCGAACTCGGCGATCTCGGTCACCGCCCACCTCGCCACCGCCATGGCCTTCGTCGGGCTGCAAACGTGGACACTCGCGCGCACCGGATACGCCGAGCGACTCGGCCCGATCCTCAAGGCGCGCGGCGCAGTGGTTGCTCCGGTGATCGCCGCGGGCGCCGTGTATGCACTGCTCCTCTTCGGGTCGAACGTGACCGGGAGCGACACTGGGCTGCTGTATCCGGATTGGCCGTTGATGGGGGGCACCCCCTTCCCGCCGATCACGGACCTCTCCGCGCCGCAGGTGGTGCACCGCTACGCCACCGCGATCGTCTTCCTGATCCTCCTCTCGGCGACGTGGATCGTTCGGCGTGATGCGTCGAGCCTCCCTTCGGTGCGCCGCCTCTTGACCGCCGCACTCGGCCTCATGGTCGTGCAGTCGATCATCGGCGCACTGCAGATCATCACGAAGCTTGCGCCGTGGACCCAGACGCTCCATGTGGCCTTCGCCACGATCATCTGGATCCTGGCCGCATCGGCCGCCTCACTCGCCCTACTGGCCGCGCGGAGCCCCTCGGGCGGCGCCACGTCGCGCGGCGGCTCAGGTGGTGCTGCTCGTCGCAGCGACGGGCGGCGCATCCGTGACAACGTGCGCGCCTATATCGCCCTCACGAAGCCGCGCATCGTTGAACTGCTCCTTATCACCACGGTGCCGGCGATGTTCTTGGCTGCGCGTGGAGTTCCGCCGCTCACCCTGATCATCGCAACGCTTATCGGCGGAACGTTGAGCGCCGCAAGCGCCAACGTGTTTAATTGCATCGTTGACGCCGACATTGACGCCCAAATGGCGCGCACCGCGAGCCGACCGCTCGTTGCGGGGAGCATCAGCATCGGATCGGCGCTGATCTTCGGCTCACTCCTTGGCGCCGCCTCGTTCCTCTTCTTGGCGGCGACGACCACGATGATGGCCGCCTTCCTCTCGCTCCTCGCGCTCGGCTTCTATGTGCTCATCTACTCGCTCATCCTCAAGCGCTCCACGCCGCAGAACATCGTGATCGGCGGCACGGCGGGCGCCCTTCCGCCGGTCATCGGTTGGGCCGCCGTAACGGGCGACGTGTCGCTTGCGCCGATCCTGCTCTTCGCCCTTGTCTTCTACTGGACGCCGCCGCACTTCTGGGCGCTCGCCATGCGCATCGGTCCCGACTACGCAGCGGCTGGGGTGCCGATGCTCCCCGTAACGGCGGGCCCCGCTGAAACAGCGCGGCAGATCTGGCTCTACACGCTGCTGCTCGTCGCGATGAGCCTCCTCTTGTGGGCGGTTGCCGGCATGGGGCTCGTCTACCTCACGGCGGCGACGCTCTTCGGTGCGCTCTTCTTGATGCGCGCTTGGCGGCTGCGCAGCGAGGTGCTCGGCGATGGGCTGCTGCGCGGTGCTTCGCGCCTCTATCGCTTCTCGATCACTTATCTAACGGTGATCTTCGCGGCGATCGCGATCGACGCGCTCCTACCGCACTAGTTCAGGCCGCGCGAGCTCGCGCTAGCGACGATCGGCGAGCGCCGCCTGCGCTTCAGCGCGGCCGCCGCGATCGAGTCTGGCCAGCCAGAACTGCACCTGCGGACCGATGGTGAAGGCAAACCAGATGGTGCCGAATCCGAACGTTCCACCGAGCACGAATCCGAGGATCCCAACGACCACTTCGATCGCCGTACGCACCTGCCAGATCTGGCGCCCGGTGCGGCGGTGGAGTCCAGTCATGAGTCCGTCGCGTGGCCCTGGCCCGTTGCCGCTGCCGATGTAGATCCCAGATCCGAGCCCAACGAGCGCCGTGCCAACGAGGGTGAAGAGGATCGCGAGTGGCTGCTGATTCGATGTCCACAGGTCTGCGGGGAGGCCGAGAAGTCCGAGGCTTCGAATGACGATGTCCATCACCCAGCCGATCGCAATGATGTTGCTCAGTGTGCCGAGCCCTGGGCGCTGGCGAATCGGAATCCAGAGCAGGATTACGACGAGGCCGCTCAGCTGCGCCGCCTGTCCAATGGTGATGCCGAAAACCTTGCCGAGCCCCTGATGCAGGATCTCCCAGGATGGGAGCCCGGCGCCGGCGACGACCATCAGGCTAAGCCCCGCTGCAAAGATCGCCTGACCGAAGAGCGACTGTGGCAGCCGTCGAATCGCTTCGGCGGTAATCGCTTCGGAGAGCCAGTTGCTGCGCTTCGCCTCAGATGCCTTCGTCACTGCGCTGCTCCGTTCGTTGATGCCGCTGCGGCACGGCGGAGTCGATCGGCGATCGCCAGACCGAGTCCTGAAGCAGGATAGAGGGTCGCGACGATTCCTCCGTTCGTGACGCTCGCGAGCGCCGCGTCGAGGCGATGGAGCAGATCGAAGAGCGCCGCTGCGGCCGCGACTGGGTCGCGCACCTCGGAGAGGGGGAGGGCGGCAACGACGGGTACGTTTGCGCGCTTCGCCTCAGCCTCAAGGCGATCAAGATCGGCACGGTCGATCCCGAGCAGCGCGCAGTGGTCGAGCCCAGCGAAAGGATCGTCGGTCGGCGCCGCCGACTCGGTCGAATGGTTCGAGAGTCGGATCGGCGCGCGCGGCGCGTAGTGCGCCGCGGTCATTCCCGGAGCGGGGAGTGGTGTTGAACCTGCCTGCACCGCAGCGGCAACCTGGATGCCGCCGAGCGGGGCGAGGAGCGACTGAAGCTGCTCAAGGCTCACGCCGCCAGGGCGGAGCAGCGTGGCGGGCCCACCCGGATCGAGCGCGACGACGGTCGACTCCACGCCGACGCGCGTCGCCCCTGCGTCGATCACCGCGTCGATGCGGCCGTCGAGGTCGGCGAGCACGTGTTCGGCGCGCGTGGGGGAGAGGCGGCCGAAACGATTCGCGCTCGGCGCGGCGATCGGCACGCCTGCGGCGCGAATGAGTGCGAGGGCAACCGGGTGATCAGGAATGCGAACGCCGACGGTTGGAAGCCCCGAACGCACGAGCGACGGGATTGATGCACTCGCCGCTGCGACGATCGTGAGCGGCCCAGGCCAGAGGGCGTCAGCGAGGGCGGCGATGCGAGGATCAGCCAGCGCCTCTGTGGTGAGCAGGTCGTTGAGCGCTGCGCGGTCGGCCACGTGCACGATCAGCGGATCGAAGGTCGGGCGCTCCTTTGCGGCGAAGATCTTCGCAACGGCGATCGGATCGAGCGCGTTGGCGCCAAGGCCGTAGACCGTCTCCGTTGGCATGGCCACGAGGCCGCCGCCGCGCACGATCTCTGCGGCGCGGGCGATCCCCGCATCACTTGCCGCAAGTCGCTCTGTGCTCGGTTGCGCGCTCATGCTGTTGCTGCGCTGCGCTCAATCGTTGCCTGCAGAGCGGCGTGATCTGAGGGCGACGCACCCTTACGCCCCTCGCGGTCGACGCTGCTAGCGACGAGCCTTCCTGCGCGCGGGTCGACGAGGATCTGGTCGATGCGCATCCCCCAGCCGCGATGAAAGGCGCCGTTGCGATAGTCCCACCAGGTGTACGGCGCCTTCTCCTCGGGGGTCGCGAGCGCAACCGCGGCGTCAGCGAGTCCGAGCCCGGTGAGCGCTGCGAATGCGGCGCGTTCTTGCTCGCTCACGTGGGTGCCGCCAGCGAGCACGGCTGGATCCCACACATCGTCGTCGGTCGGCGCAACGTTGAAGTCGCCGCCAATGATCAACGGATCTGCGGCGGTGAGGCGTGTGGCAGACCAGTCGCGGAGTGCCGCGTACCAGCGCAGCTTCTCATGCCAGTACGGCGAGTCGACCTCGCGGCCATGTGGCGCGTAGATTGAGGCGACACGCAGGCCGGCGCAAGTTGCGCTGATGAAGCGCGGCTCAGTAAGTAGGTCGACCTCGCTCGCAGGTGCTGCTGCGCTCACAAGGCGATCGTCGGAGGGCTCCAGGCCGACGCGTGAGGCGATCAACACGCCATTGCGCCCGCCCGCACCTTGCGCGCACCAGGTGTAGCCTCGCGGCGCGAAGAGTTCAGCGGGGACCTGCTCGGGATTGCACTTCGTCTCCTGAAGGAGCACCACGTCGGGGGCGAAGGCGTCGAGCCAGGTTCCGACCCGCTCAACGCGCGCGCGGAGACCATTCACGTTCCAGGTAGCAACCGTGAGTCGTTGCGCGCTCACGGGCGCGAGCTCAGCTGCGTGGGCCGCGAAGGATCGCGCCGATGATCCCGAGTTCGAGCCCTTCGCCTGCAGCGCCAGTGGGCTCGAGTTGCGGCGCTGCCGCATCGTGCTGCGTGCTCACACCTGCGGCGTTCAGCGCCTTGATTGCGGCATCGAGTTGCGCCGCCGCAACGCCGATCTGCACCTCGCCATCACCGCCCTCAGGACTGCCGACCATCCCCTCGATCGCGATGCCGGCAGCGGCGAGCGCCGTGGCCGCTGCGGCGAGGCTTCCAGGCCGCGCGGCAAGGCGTGCAGAGAACCAACCAGTCGCGCCGCTGCTCGCTGTGTCGTTGCTCATAGGTGCATGGTAGCGAGCCCTCGCTAGCGGAGCGTCGCGGTATCGCGGAGCCAGCCACCGATTGCGAAGGTGGCACTCCCCGCTGCGTAGCGAGCCGCGACGATGAGTTCTGAGCGCGGGGTGCGCTTCTTATCGACCCCTCGCACGATCCCGAGTGGGGCGCTACTCACCTGGAGCGAGTTGATGTCGACCGCTCCACGCTCCGTTGGCGAGCTCCACCATCGGGTAACGAGCGGAGCGCCGCCCGCCTTTGGAACGACCAAAAGGTCAATGCTGAGGCGCCCATCGCTCTCGACGCGGGGGAGCACGAGCTCCGCGCGCCCATCGGCGTCGCGATCCCAGATCGAAAGGAGATTCGCCGATGCGACCGTTCCGACGAGGATCGGGGCGCCGATGACGGGATCTTGCAGCACCCCGTTAATCCACGGGCGCTTCTCAGAGAGGGCGATCCAGATGCTCGTCGTTGCCGGAGCGGGAGCTGCGCCAACGGCGGGCGATGGGGCGGTGATCACCATGTCGTCGGCGCCATCACCGTTCATGTCGGCAAGCTGGAACTGGGCACTCGCCGCATCAATCTTCGCCGCCGTCAGGTCGGCGTTCCAGATGCCGTCGCGCCAGAAGGTGCCGTTACTGCGCGCCTCAAAGGCGCCGAGCGCGGCGCGACCACTCGAGGCGTTGACGCTGAGGAGCCCGATCTCGGGGCGCAGGTCGCCGTCGAAATCTCCCTGGAGTTCGGTCGTGCTGCCACCGGCGCCGCTCCAGTCGTACGGCGGGTTCGTAGAGTCGAAGCTCCACTCCGGCGGCCCCTGCAAATTGCCGTTCACGTCGGTGAATGGCGGCTCGCTGTAAATGGCGATGTTCGGCCCGTAGAAGCGACGGATGATCGCCTCGTAGCTCTCACCATCTTGCGCGCAGCGCCGCGCGTTCTGCTGATAGAGGTGGAAGGCGGAGTAGTAGTGGTCGCATCCCTTCTTGTAGCGACCGGCGCGATATCCGGTGTGGGCGAACCCTTTGTTCACGCCGCTCGTCTTCCAGAGCGTCATGTTCCAGGTTGCCTCGATCGCTGCGCGAATCAGGGGGAGTCGCGCCGCCTCACCGCGGGCTACGCGTGCGATATCGGCCACCTCCTGCTTCTCGATGGCGTCGGATCGGTAGAGTTGATAGGTGACGGGGGTCGATCCAACGTCGAAGCAGTTCTCGTCGATGTCGGTACGGTCCTTGTCGGGGTGCATCACGTACCACCAGGCGTACTGCTTCACGATGATCGCTGCGGCGAGGAGCTGCGCACGGTTCGTCTCGTTGGGGCCCCACTCCTTGATGATCACGCGCTCAACGTAGGTCTTGAAGTCGACCTCTTGGCGCTTATCGATCTTCCACTTACGACCCACCTTGAGCGCCACGTGCACCCAGAGCTTGTCGGGGGGCTGGGTGAGCGAGTTCCAGTCGGTGCAGCGGAAGGCTGCCGCCGCTACCGGCTGCGGCGCGCTCGCGTCGATCCCCCCCGCACTGAGTGCGAGAAGGAGGGCGACGACGAGCGCGCGCCGTCGAATCACAGCTCGGTTGGTGCCCCTGCCCCCGCGCGCGAGCGGAGCGGGATCTCCTCAATCAACGTCGCGGCAACAAGTGCAACAAGGCTTGCTACCACGGCAAGCCAGAAGATCGAGCCGATCGCATCGGCAATCCCCGCCTTGATTGCGTTGAAGAAGACATCAACAAATTCTCCTGGGATCAGCGCGAGGAGGGCGGGATCAAACTTTCCGCCAACGTTCGTCAACTGATCAAGATTGCCGCCCGTTGCGGCAAAGAATGCGTCAAAGGTTCCCACCGGAGCCGCCGCGGCAAGCTCCTTCGGAATGGTGGTCGTTAGCTGCCCACCGAAGTAGGAGCCAACGATGGCGAGCCCCACGGAGCCGCCAACCTGGCGGAAGAAGGTGAGGTTTGACGTTGCGGCGCCGAGGAACTTAAACGGCACTGCGTTCTGCACCACGATGGTGAATACCGAGAGGGTTGGCCCAACGCCGAGACCGGCGAGGAACATCCATCCGCGCAGCACCCACGGGTCGGTATCTGCCTTGATATTTGTGAGCAGGAGCGACCCCAATGTGACGAGCACGATCGCGCCGAGGATGAGCGACTTGTAGCGACCCCGTCGCGCCACCATCTGCCCTGCGCTAATGGAACTGATGATCACGCCGAGCAGGAGCGGAAGCGTGGCGTAGCCAGAGTTGGTCGCCGTCTCGCCGAGCACGGTCTGGAAGTAGCGCGGCAAGAAGATGATGGAGGCGAAGAAGCCAAACGAGGCGAAGAAGGTCGCCGCCGCCGCCGCCGCAAACGTACGGTTCTTGAAGAGTTCAAGCGGGATGATCGGCTCTTCCGCCTTCGCCTCAATAAAGAGGAAGAGGCAGAGGATGGCGAGGCCCGCTGAAATCAGCCCTGCAACCTCTGGGGTAGCGAAGGCGTTGCTCTGCACGTTCGTCAATCCGATGAGTACTGGAATGATGCCGGCGGCGAAGACGATCGCGCCGAGGAAGTCGATCTTCTGGTTCGCTCGACCCTTAAACGTTGGAAGCTCAAGCAGGATGATCGCAATGCTCAGAAGGCCGATTGGCAGGTTGACGTAGAAGATGAGGTGCCAGCTGAACGTGTCGGTGAGCCAGCCGCCGAGTGCTGGTCCGATGAGGCTTGAGAGGCCGAAGACGGCGCCGAAGAGCCCCTGGTAGCGTCCGCGCTCCTGTGGGCTAAAGAGGTCGCCGATGGTGGCGAGGGCGATCGGGAAGAGCGCACCGGCGCCGAGCCCCTGGATGCCGCGGAAGATGATCAGCTGCTCAATGTTCTGCGAGAGCCCGGCGAGCGCCGAGCCGACAAGGAAGAGGCCGACGCCGATCAGGAGGAGCGGCTTGCGGCCGTACATGTCGGAGAGCTTTCCGTAGATCGGCACCGTCACGGTGCTTGCGAGCAGGTAGATCGTTACGACCCAGGTGTAGAGATTGGCGCCGTTCAGCTCGGTGATGATCCGCGGAAGCGCGGTTCCGACGATCGTTTGGTCGAGCGCGCCGAGGAAGAGGGCGAGCATGATCGCGACCACGATCCCCTGCTTGGCGCGGGGGGAGAGGTTTGCCGAGATGGCGCTACCGCCGCCTCGTGCGGGTGCAGCGCCTTGCGCGGCGGGTCGCTTCGCGCCCTTGGCGCGCGCGGGTGAGCGTCGTGTGCTGGTGGCCATGGGGTCCTCCTACGTTCAGCGTCCTCGCGGGGTCCCGCAATGGTTCGCAACGCAACGATTATACCCAGTGTGCCGCGGCACGTCTCGTGAGATGGGCTCATGGTCGGCGGCGATCTCGCTCCGCTAGCCTGCACCCATGCAGATCGGCATCGTGATCGAAGGGCAGATGGGACTTACCTACGAGCGACAGCGTGCCCTCGCGCAACGCGTCGAGTCGCTCGGCTTCGCCGCCTTTTATCGCACCGATCACTACGAGTCGTTCCCGGGCCCCGATGATCAGCCCACCACCGATGCATGGAGCGTGCTTGCGGGGATCGCTCGCGAGACGCAGCGCATTGCGATCGGCACGCTCGTGAGCCCCGTCACCTTTCGTCACCCTGGGAACCTCGCAAAGATCGCGGCCACGGTGCAGGAGATGGCGGGGCGCCAGATCCATGTTGGCCTTGGCGCAGGGTGGCAAGAGTCGGAGCACCGTCGCCACGGCTTTGATTTTCCCGACATGCCGGTGCGCGCGGAGATGCTCGAGGAGCAGCTCACGGTGCTGCGCGGCCTTTGGACCGGCGGCGACGGCTGGTCGTTTGATGGTCGCCACTATCACGTGAGCGATGCGCGCTTTCGGTCGCGCCCTGAGCCCACGCCGTTCGTGATCACTGGCGGCGAGGGATCGCCGCGCGGCATGCGCATCGCAGCAGCGTTCGCCGATGAGTTCAACGTCACCTCGGCAACTCCCGAGTCCGCGCGCGAAAAGTTCGCTGCGCTCGACGCGGCGTGTCGTGCCGCGGGTCGCGACCCTGCGACGCTGGCGCGATCGGCAATGACGGGGATGCTCATCGGGCGCGATACGTCGAGCCTGGCTGACTCGGTCGCGCGCTTCATGGAGCGGGTTGGTGCCGCCGGTGACGCCGAGGCGTACATGGCGCCGCGACGAGCGCGGTGGGTGACTGGAACGCCGAGTGAGGCGGCGGAGCGCATCCGCGCCTTCCGCGATGCTGGGGCGCAGCGCCTGCTGCTACAGCACTTCCTGCCGAACGAGGACGAGCCGCTCGACCTGCTCGCCGAGGTCGTGGCCTCCCTCTAGTCCGTTCGGCGTCGCTACGCGGACGCTTCGGTGCGCGCGCGAAGTTTGGGAATTCGGCCGCGTCGACCGGGTGGTCCGCTCCGCCACACCACGATGCCGCGCAGCGCGCTCAACGGCACGGGGCCAGAGCTCCGTGAGTCGCTCGAGGCCGCCGCGTTATCGCCGAGCAGCCACAGCTCGCCGCCTGGCAGCCCTCCAACGCGCTTCACGTCGAGGCGGCCGTCGCGCTCGACGATCACCACGCTGCCGATGCGCGGCGCGCCGCGCAGCCAAGGGAGCCCTCCTGGGCCCGCGGGTAAAACGAGGAGCCGGTCCTCCGCGCGGAGGGCCGGCTCCATCGATCGATCGACGACGATCGCGCGCCAGATGCGGCGCGCGCGAGGCATCGCTTCGCCTCGTCGATTAATTACTGCGTTACGCCTTCGACGCAGCGAACGAGGCGGCGAAGGCCTCGGTTGCAGCCACGAGCTCCGCCGCAGCAGCGGCGTCGACGTTCTGCTTGTTCTTCGAGGCGAGCTTCAGCAACTTCCAGACCTGGTCGTGGAGGTCGGGGACCTTGGCGAGGTGCTCAGGCTTGAAGTAGTCGGACCAGATGATCTGGACTTCGTGCTTCACCTTCTCGGCGTGCTCCTCTTTCACCTCGACGCAGCGCACAAACTTGTTGCGGCTGGCGACGTCGGTCACCTCAATCTGGCCGATCAGCTCGACCATGCGCGCGACAGTCTTCGCGGCGATGACGGCACCGGCTGGGTCGTAGATCCCGCACGGCACGTCGCAGTGCGCGTGCACCTCAACGACTGCAGGGAGCGAGAACTTCGGGAGCTTGATCAGGTTACGCATCGTAGTTGCCTCCATCTCTATGTATTCGTTACTTCCAAAAGATTGCGATCACGACGTTCGTGATAGCCAAGAGCCCGATAGCGTGATACGTGCTTGCCGGCACCGAGGCCGCTCGGCGGCGCGGCCACGCGATCAAGAGTGCGACGATGACGATAAGTAGTTTGACGCCAAATTTCGCACGACTGTACGGTGAATTTTCTGCCATTTCAACACCTAGGATTGCTATGCCGCTCACGAGCTGCAAGAGCGTCCCGTGGACCATGCCAGCGCTCAGCCGCTTGGTTGCTGACGAGATTCCCGCAAAGTAGCCACCGACGATCGCTGCCATGCCAAGCAGGTGAACAAAAATGAGTACCAACTCCAGCGTGCCAAGTGCCGTCATGCCATTCCCCCCTTATGTGTACGCCGCCACGGTCAGCGGCCACCCTCACGGTAACCCTCCGCCCGCGCCGCCGCTCGCGGTGTAGGGTTCGCTCGATGGCTGAGCGCAAGGTTCGGGCGTACTCCACCTACAGCGCCGACGCGCTGACCCCTCCTTCAGCGGGGGAGGGGGTCGCATGGCTTGGCAGGAGCCCCTGGGCCGCCGCCGGTCCCGGCTACCGGCTCCTGCGGATCAGCATTCGTTCCGTCGGGTGGATCTTTGGGCTGCGCGTTCAAGGCGTCGGGCTCGACCGACTCGCGCACTCGGGGTCGCGTGTGCTCATCGGCGCGCCACATCGTCGCTACCTCGAGCCGTTTGCGATCGGCATTGCAGCACCAGCGCAGCCGCGCATTTGGTGGCTCGGTCTCGGCCCGTTCCTCGTTGGGCGCGGTCGCGTGCGCGCCGCGCTGTTGCGTCGACTCGGCGGACTGCTGCCGGTCTGGCGCGGCGCGAGCGGAATCGAAACGCACCTGGCCGCAGCGACGGCTGTCTTCGCCGCGGGCGCGCACTACGCGGTGATGCCTGAAGGCGGGACCGGCGGACCGAAGGATCGATTCGCTGAGTTTCGGCCGGGTGCCGCAGTGATTTCGCTGCGCACGGGAGTACCGATCGTGCCGCTCGTCATTCGATTCCGCAATCGCCGATTTGGACTGCCGCGCATCGAGGTGATCGCCCTCGCCGATCTCACGGTCGTGCCCGCAGGATCTGCGCCGCCCGCCGCGGGCTCACGCGAAGAGTTGGTGCTCGCCGCGTCATGGAGCGATGCCCTCGCCGATCGTATGGAGCAGATCTGGCGCAACGGAGTAGGCGGCGGGGTAGGATCGGCGACATGAGCGCGACCGTCTGTCCATTCCTCGCGATCGCGGGCGAGCCTGCCCGTCGCTCGTCGATCCCTGACCGCGCGCACGCCTGCTTTGCGTCGAAGCCCGCGAATCCGGTCGACCTGGCGCAGCAGGAGCGTTACTGCCTCGATCCAGGGTTCACCGCGTGTCCTGCATTCGTTGCTTGGGCGTCGCGCGAGGCGGCGCAACCGATCGATGCCCCCGCCACACCGATCATTTGGTCGGGGCCGGCCAACGAGGCGCTCACCCCACCAGAGGCTGCGCCGCCAGGGAGCT
>QWQR01000059.1 GCA_003670745.1 Chloroflexota bacterium | reverse complement strand
TGAGGCGCAGATGCTCATGCGGAACTACGAGGGATTCATCAAGTGATCCTCGTCCTTCTCGGCGCCCCAGGCGCAGGGAAGGGGACGCAGGCCGAAGCACTCGCTGCGGCCACTGGCGCGGCACATGTCGCGACGGGAGACCTCTTCCGCGCAGAGATCGCCGCCGGGAGCGAACTCGGCATCACCGCCAAGTCATTCATCGATGCTGGGAAACTTGTCCCCGATGAGGTGACGATCGCCATGATCGCCGAACGGCTCGCACGCCCCGACGCTGCGGAGCGCGTCATCCTTGACGGGTTCCCGCGAACCGCCGCCCAGGCCGAAGCGCTTGATCGCGCCTACGCCGCGAGTGGGCGTCGCATTGAAGCGCTACTCCTTGAGGTCGATCGCGACGCGCTGGTGGCGCGACTTACGGGTCGCCGCGTCTGCCCCTCCTGCGGCCGCTCGTATCACGTGACGAATCGACCCCCGCGCGCCGAGGGGCGTTGCGACGCCTGTGACGCGGCGTTGATCACGCGCACCGACGATGCGCCAGAGACCGTCGCCGCGCGTCTCGAGAACCAGCTCGGTGCCCTCGAGACTGTCGTTGCTCTCTATCGCGACTCGGGGCGGCTCGGCGTCGTGTCGGGGAGCGGTGGTATTGACGAGATCCGTGAGCGCCTCGCCACAGCGGCGACCGCCGTCGGGCTCACCCCTCGCTGAGAGGGGAGGCGACGATGAGCAGCATCACCCGCAAGTCCGCGACGGAGATCGCGCAGATGCGGCGCGCAGGAGCGATTGTCGCCGAGGTCCTCGCCCGCGTCGAAGAGGCGGCGCGCCCCGGGGCGAGCACGGCGGAGCTCGACGCCATTGCTGAGCGCCACATTCGCGCCGCCGGCGCCACCTCAAACTTCAAGGGGTATCACGGCTTCCCCGCCACGATCTGCATCTCTATCGACGCTGAGGTGGTGCACGGCATCCCCGGCGATCGCGAGATCAAAGCGGGGGCGCTCGTCTCGGTCGATGCTGGGGCGATCTGGGAGGGGTGGCACGCCGATGCCGCCCGCAGCTTCTACGTGGGGGAGGCGCCGCCCGCCGTCGCCGCGCTCATCGCGGCGACCCGTGCCGCCCTCGACGCAGGGATCGCCGCCGCCCGACCTGGGGCGACGATCGAAGAGGTCTCGGGCGCGATCGAGGATGTGGCCATCGCGGCGGGGCTCGGCGTGGTCCGCCCATTCGTTGGTCATGGGATCGGCCGCGCGATGCACGAGGCGCCGCAAGTCCCCAACTACCGGACGGGGAGGAAGAGCCTTACCCTCGCGGCCGGTCACTGCCTGGCGATCGAGCCGATGTTCACCCTCGGCTCCCCAGAGGTGGGGGTGATGGACGACGAATGGACGGTTGTAACAGTAGATCGGAGCCTCGCCGCCCACTTTGAGGACTCGATCGCGATCGGAACGGGGGGCGCCGAGCTCCTCACACGCCCCTAGGGGGCCCCGTTCGTTGCGGCCCCTGCGGGAGCCTGCTATTCTGCGCCTTCGCGCCTCTGCGGTTCCGCCTGGCGCCGCCTCGGGCATCCGAGGCCCAGCCAGTGGGTTGAACGGGGGGTTGTTGTCGAAGAAGGATTCGATCGAGGTCGAGGGGACCGTTGTAGAGCCGCTACCGAACACATCGTTCGTCGTAGAGCTTGAGAACGGTCACCGGATCCGCGCCTACATCAGCGGAAAGCTCCGGACGAATTACATCCGGATCCTTCCAGGAGATCGGGTGAAGGTCGAACTCTCGCCATACGATCTGACCCAGGGTCGGATCACCTACCGGTTGAAGTGAGCGGCGAAGGCGCCGACTAGTACAGGAGACGATGTGAAGGTTTCGGCTTCGGTAAAGGTGCGATGCGACAAGTGCTTGGTGATCAAGCGGCACGGTCGCGTCATGGTCATTTGCGAGAACCCGAAGCACAAGCAGCGGCAGGGTTAAGTAGATGGCACGTATCGCCGGCGTCGACATCCCTCGCGAGAAGCGCGTTGAGATCGCCCTCACCTACATCTACGGGATCGGCCTCACCTCGAGCCAGAAGATCCTTGCCCAGACGGCGATCAATCCCGACACCCGCGTTCGCGACCTGAGCGAAGAGCAGGTGAACCGCCTGCGCGAGGTCATCGACAAGGGGCGCAAGGTCGAAGGCGATCTACGTCGCGAGATTGCGATGAACCTGAAGCGCCTCATCGAGGTCGGCACCTACCGCGGCACCCGCCACCGCAAGAACCTCCCATCGCGCGGGCAGCGCACCAAGACGAACGCACGAGCTCGCCGTGGCGCCAAGAAGACGGTCGCCGGCAAGAAGATCGAGAAGAAGTAGGTAGACGATGGCTGAGAAGAAGAACCAGGGCGCGCAGCAGACCGAGGGTCAGGTCAAGCGCGCACCGAAGACGCGTCGCCGCGAGCGCAAGAACGTGCCGGTTGGGCACGTCCATATCGCCGCCTCGTTCAACAACACCCTCATCTCCATCACCGACACGACCGGCGCTGTCCTGTCGTGGGGCTCCGGCGGTGTCGCCGGCTTCAAGGGCTCGCGCAAGAGCACGCCGTACGCGGCATCGCTCGGCGCCGAAGCCGCCGCGCGCAAGGCGATGGAGCACGGCCTCCGCTCCGTTGAGGTCTTCGTCAAGGGTCCAGGCGCCGGCCGTGAGCAGGCGATCCGCGGCCTGCAGACCGCTGGGCTCGACATCACCGCAATCACCGACGTGACGCCGCTGCCGCATAACGGCTGCCGTCCGCCGAAGAAGCGTCGAGTCTAGGGGGCCGCATGTCACGCGATACCGGTCCAGTCTGTCGCCAGTGCCGCCGCGAGGGGACGAAGCTCTTCCTTAAGGGTGCGCGCTGCTACACCAAGAAGTGCTCGTTCGAGCGACGCCCAACTCCGCCAGGGATGCACGCAGTGCGCCGCCGCAAGGTTGGTGATTACGGCCTGCAGCTGCGCGAGAAGCAGAAGATGCGCCGCGTCTATCGCCTCGGCGAGGCACAGTTCCGCCGCCTCTTCGAGGAGGCGGAGCGCGGCACCGATGTGACCGGCGAGCACCTCCTGCGACTTCTTGAGCTTCGCCTCGACAACGTCGTCTACCGCCTCGGGCTCGCCTCGTCGCGCGACCAGGCGCGCCAGTTCATCACCCACGGCCACATCGCCGTGAACGGCTCCGTGTTGAACATTCCGTCGTACTCACTCAAGCCAGGCGACGCAGTGGCGATCCGCGCCGAGCACGCCGAGCTCACCCCGTTCAAGGAGGCGCGCGAGACACTTAAGGGTGCCGGCGTCGAATGGCTCCGCCTCGATGCGGCGAAGCTCACGGGCGAGGTGATCGCTGCGCCACGCCGCGACCAGATGCCAGGCGACTTCAACGAGCAACTCGTCGTCGAGTTCTATTCGCGATAAAGAGGGGGACAAGATGAGCGACGCAGTGTCCACGAAGATTGCTCCGATCGAGGAGCTCGGCTCGTACGGCAAGTACGAGGCTGGCCCCTTTGCGCCTGGCTACGGCGTAACGCTCGGCAACGCCCTGCGACGCGTCCTGCTCGGCTCCCTTGAGGGCGCCGCCGTGACCGCGGTGCAGATCACCGGCGTGCAGCAGGAGTTCTCCTCGATCCCTGGCGTGCGCGAGGACGTCGTGCAGATCCTCCTTAATGTCAAGAAGATCCGCCTTCGCAGCTTCGCGACCGGTCGCGTTGAGCTGACCCTCAATAAGAAGGGTGCAGGCACGGTCACCGCAGGCGACATCGCCGCGAACGGCCAGATCGAGATCGTGAACCCAGAGCAGGTCCTTATGACGATCGACTCCGACAAGGCCGCAGTCGAGCTCTTCCTCGTCGTTGAGCGCGGCGTTGGCTACGTATCGGCCGACCGTCTCGAGGCGGACCCCGACGCAGAGCCGCGTCCGCTCGGCGTGATGGCGGTCGACGCGATCTTCACCCCTGTGCGCAAGGTCAACTTCACCGTCGAGAACACGCGCGTCGGCCAGGACGTCGATCGCGAGAAGCTCATCCTTGAGGTTGAGACCGACGGCACCGTGACCCCTGAAGATGCGGTGCGTAAGGCGGCAGCAATCCTCGTGGGACAGTTCAACGCCTTCTCCGGTCTCGGCGAGGTAGTTGCGGAGGCCCCTGCGGCGAGCGCCGCTGGGAACCTGCTCGACACCCCGATCGAAGAGCTCGACCTTCCGATGCGCGCCTACAACGCGTTGAAGCGCGCCGGGATCGTGCGCGTGCAGCAGCTCCTCGCGGCGCTGGACGGCGGTGAGGCGGAGCTCCTGAAGCTGCGCAACTTCGGCCAGAAGAGCCTCCTCGAGGTTCGTGAGAAGCTCGTCGAGCGCGGATTCGACGTGCCGGAGAGCACCCTCGTGCTCGACGCTGATCTCGCCGACGAAGAAGACGACCTCGACGACGAGGAGAAGGCCTGACATGACATCGCACGCGGTTGGCGGTCGCAAGCTCTCCCGAAAGCAGGGGCCGCGCCTTGCCCTCTATAAGAACATGATCGTTTCGGTCCTGCGCTATGAGCGCATTCAGACGACCGAGGCGAAGGCGAAGGAGATCCGCCCACAGATCGACCGCATCATTACCCTTGCCAAGAAGGGCGACCTCGCCGCGCGCCGCGCCGTGATCGCCGCCCTCCCCGAGGAGCCGCTCGTGGTCGAGAAGCTCTTCTCCGAGATCGTTCCGAAGTACGCGGGGCGCACCTCTGGCTACTGCAGGATCACCAAGATCGGCGTGCGCCAGGGCGACTCCGCCCCGCTCGTCCAGATTGAGCTCGTCTAGGAGGCCGTGATGAACGCAAAGACTTGGACACCACGCGCCGCGGAGATCGATCGCCGCTGGTACGTGATTGACGCCGAGGGGCAGACCCTCGGTCGCCTCGCGACGAAGGTCTCTGGACTGCTCATGGGGAAGGGGAAGCCGACCTTCGCCGACCACATGGATAGCGGTGACTTTGTGATCATCGTCAACGCTGGGAAGCTCGTCGTCACTGGCGATCGACTCCTCTCCAAGCGCTA
>QWQR01000058.1 GCA_003670745.1 Chloroflexota bacterium | reverse complement strand
GCCGCGGCGCCAGCCGCCGCCCTCTTTGGTGCTGCGGCGTGGATTGCAACCGCGGGGAGCACCCTGCCGCTCGGCGGCGTCACCGTCGCGCGCGAAGCGACGGCGTGGGTAGGCCTCACCCTGGGGATCGCTGGGGTCGCACTGCTCCTTCGGAAGGATCAATTCAAGTTGCCCGAGCCAGCGGAGGGAGACGCCACATCTAGCAACGCGCAAAGTCAGCGGCGACGTGCGCTTGCTGGCGCGGTGCTCATCGCCTGCACGACCCTTCTGCAGGGTGGTCGTGCGGCGCCAGCAGGAGAGCTGCGCATCGCAGTCCTCGATGTGGGGCAGGGTGACGCAATCCTCGTCGAGAGCCGCAACGTACGCATGCTCATCGATGGCGGGCCAGATCCATCACGCCTATCAGTTGAACTCGATCGGCTCATCCCTGCATGGGACCGTCGCATTGATCTGGTCATCGCGACACATCCGCACGAGGATCATCTCGCGGGGTTACCGCGCCTTGCCGATCGCTACCGCGTCCGCAGCGTGGCCGGGGCAGAGCAGCGCGGCCCCGGACCAGCGGTCGCAAGCTGGGAGGCGCTCATGAAATCGCGTGGCCTCCCCTATGCCACGCTCACTGCAGGGGATCGCTTCGACATCGGCGCGGCGCACGTGGCGGTCCTCTGGCCAGACCGTACGTCGCTGCTCAGCACCCCAAGCAACGGGGGGCGCTCGTTGAACGATCGCTCCATCGTCTTGCGCCTCGACATCACAGGCTTCTCGGCACTGCTCACCGGGGATGTTGAATCAGACGTGGATGGACGGATTGCCGCAAGGGTCACATCACCCGTCGATTTACTCAAGTCGCCACACCACGGGAGCGCAACCTCGGCGAGTCGTGTGCTCCTCAACGCGGCGCGGCCGAGAATCTCAATCGTCTCTGCGGGGAGAGGGAACCCGTACGGGCACCCTGCGGCGACAACACTTCAGCGTCTCGCTGAACTTGGTGGTGCCGTAGAGCGAACCGATACGAACGGCACAGTGACCATCAGCGTGTCGCTGAATGGCAGCGGTGCGATCCGCGCAAGTGACAGTGGTGGAGCGATCGAGATCCCTGCGCGCAACGCGATTCGTGTCGCTGGTTCCACGCCTCAACATGCCAATGCGACACCTGACGCACTGCTCCCCACTCCTGCAGCGTTTGTGGTTTCGAGCGCAGCGAACTCTCCGCTCGCGTGCGCCATTACACCCGCTACGATCCCCCCATGGGAACCAAGCCGATCCAGCTCGCCTGGGGTGACGACCTCCTCCTCGTTGAGGAGGCGATCGACGCGCTCGCGACGAAGCTCGCCGCTGCCGATGCGGGGGGCGGCGGCGCGCCGGATCGCGTACGGCTCCGCGCCGAGGGGCGTGGTGCCGCAGATACAGCGGGAGTGATCGGAGATATCCGCGAGCGTCTTGGCACCGGTGGCCTCTTCGGCGGCGGAGCGCTCATCACCGTTGCTGGCGCAGGAAAGCTCGCGCGCACCAAGGAACTGCGCTCGCTCCTCAGTGCAGCGATCGAAGGAGCTGCGCCAGGGAACGCGCTGCTGCTCGTTGACCATCGCGCACGGCGACCGAACCTGCGCGGGGCACGACCCGACGGACCGGGCGAGCTCGCCCTGCTCGTTGAGGCGGCAGGGGGAACGGTGGTCGCGTGCATCTCTCCTGGCCCTGGCGAACTCCCGTCGTGGCTCATGGCCCGCGCGAAGGCTGCGGGGCGCGAGATCGCTGGCGATGCGGCGAAGTCGATCTCTGAACGGCTCGGGGCCGAGGTGCGCGAGCCAGACCTCGATCGCAGCGGCATGCGCATGTCGGCGGCGATCGAACTCGAGAAGCTCCTCCTCGCGGTACCGACTGGGCCGGTCAGCCTGAAAGCGGTGGAGGCGCTTGTCGTCGACCGCGGGATCGGATCGCTCTTCGCATTTGCCGACGCGGTCATCGCGCGGAGTGGACCGCTCATCGCCCGCCACCTTGGCCGCGCCGTGAGTGAGCCGGGGCCGGTGGTGGTGGCGACACTGCATCGAAAGTTGCGTGATTTGGCGCAGGTACATGGCGCCGTGGTCGAGGAGGGGCTTGGGATCGCCCAGGTCGCTCGGTCGCTCGGCATGCATGAGTTCCCCGCCGGCAAGCTCGCTGAGGCATCGCGGCGCTGGAGCGCCAACGAGATCGTTGCCGCGATTGAGGGGCTCGTGGAGCTCGATGCGATCGCCAAGGGCGACGGGGAGCGGGCGTGGGGTCCAGCCCTCACTCGCTGGAGTGCAGCGCGCGCCTAACTGCTCACGGCGACGCTACTGAATGCGCAGGATCACCTTCGCCGTCGACCAGAGCTGCTCAAGCTTGTAGTACTCCCGCTCTGGCGGGGTGAACACATGCACGATCACGCTCCCGTAGTCGAGCACCACCCAGTGTGCCGACGGAGAGCGATGGCGATGGCGCGGCGAGATCCCTTCGGCATCGAGCCCCTCGATCACCGAATTGATGATCGCGGCGAGTTGCGGCTCGGAGCCACCGCTGCAGATCACGAATGCCTCGGTGACGGTGGTGAGGCCGCTCACGTCGAGAACGATAATGTCGATCGCCTTCTTATCTTCGGCGAGAAGGGCAATCTTGCGGGCGAGATCGTTCGGTGTGATGTCGCTCATGTTGCTGGGTCCACCGGTACGTCTTCAATCTCTGCTGGTCGCTGCAAGATCAGTTCTGGCCGATCGCGATAGAGGCTCTCGCGCTGTACGAGATCCGCGACCGCGTCGGGAACGAGATAGCGCAACGAGCGTCCACGCGCAGCAAGGGCGCGAAGTTCACGACTCGCGTGCGACAGGTGAAAGCCGTCGAGATAGACGATGCGATCCTCGCGCCCGGGGAAGTGGCGGGTGAGCCACGCGCGATCGGGGGTCGGTGTTCCCGGTCGCGGCAGCGCCGCAACACGCGCGATGTCGAGAATCCCGGTCGGGTCCTCCCACTCATGAAAGCCAAGGAGTGATTCGACAGAGAGGATCAGGTAGATCTCGGACGCAGCGCCGTTCGGGCTCGGCTGCGCCGCAAGGGCGCGCAGGGTGTCGATCGTGTACGAGAGGCCGGGGCGATCGAGCTCGATCCGGCTCAGCGCAAATGCGGGATTCCCCGCAATGGCGAGCTCGACCATCTTGCAACGAAGTTCAGGGTCTGTGACGCGCTCCCCCTCCTTATGCGGCGGGCGCGCGGCGGGAACGAAGAGCGTGGTGTCAAGGCGAAGAAGTTCATGCGCAGCTTGACCAAGGGCTAGGTGCCCGTGGTGAATCGGGTCGAACGTGCCGCCGAGGACGCCGATTCGGGTCACTGCAGCGCCTCCTCTTCCTCGTCATCCAAGTCGTCGGCAACGTCACGAAGTGCCGCGTCGTCTGGATCTTCCCACGCGAGGGCGATCGGGCCGATGAGGACGGTATCCCCCGCTCGACAGCCGGCACGGCGGAGCGACTCTTCGATCCCCATTCGCGCGAGCTCGTGCTGGAAGCGCTCTGCAGACTCGTCGCGATCGAAGTCGGTCTGGTGCGCCAGGCGCTCGATCGCCTTCCCCTTCACGCGGAAGGAGTCGCCCTCACGCTCCACGCTGAACCCTGCGATCGCGAGCGGATCGATGCGATGCACCACGACCCCGGCGGGCTCGGTGGGCTGGGCCAGCGTCTCGGCATCAGGGAGGAGTTCGGCGAGCGCCGAGCGCACGTCAACGACGCCGGCGCCTGAGACGCCACCCGCTGCAGAGCAGGCGACGCTGCGCAGCCCCATCGCAGCGAACGCTTCGCGCAGATCGTTGATCCGCGTTGCTGCAGCAGGAAGGTCAATCTTGTTGAGGATCACCAACGTCGTCTTATCGAGCAGCGCAGGGTTATGCGCGCGCAACTCCTCGCGAATGATCTCGGCGTCGCGCATCGGGTCGGCGGCCGAGGCGTCGACGACGTGGGCGATGATGCGCGTGCGCGATGCATGGCGCAAGAAGGCGAACCCGAGTCCGGCCCCCATCGACGCCCCCTCGATAAGTCCTGGGAGGTCGGCGATGGTCGGGCGACGCCCGTCATCGAGCCCGAGTTCGAGTACACCGAGGTTCGGCTCAAGGGTGGTGAAGGCGTAGTCGCCGATCTTCGGCTGCGCTGCGGTGAGCGCTGCGAGCAGCGTCGACTTTCCGGCGTTCGGCAGGCCGACAAGGCCAACGTCGGCGATCAGACGTAGTTCAAGGCGAAGCGCACGCGCCTCCCCTGGCTCACCGCGCTGCGCGTGCCGCGGCGCCTGATGCGTAGAGGTCACGAAGTGCGAATTGCCGAGACCGCCACGACCGCCGCGCACGAGCATCACCTTCTGCTCCCGCGCCACGAGGTCAGCTACCAGGTCGCCGGTAGCGGCGTCGAAGATCGCGGTGCCGGGCGGCACGCCCACGACCAGGTCGGCGCCGGCCTTTCCGTGCGACTTCTTGTCACCGCCAGGGCCACCATCACCGGCGGCGTAGCGACGCTTGTGCTCAAAGTCACGGAGCGTGGTGAGCCCAGGCTCGACCACAACGTAAATGCTGCCACCGCGCCCACCATCGCCGCCGTCAGGGCCGCCACGCGGCACGTGCGACTCACGGCGCATGGTGGAGGCGCCGTCGCCACCACGACCGGCCGAAACGTGCAGCTCTACGACGTCGAGGAACACCGCGCTATGGGAGGAACTGCGCTGGGTTGTAGAAGACGGAGCCACTGCGATGTGGCCAGCCGCGCGAGACCATGAAGTGGAGGTGCGGACCCGTCGTGCATCCTGATGTACCGACCTTACCGACGATCTGTCCGCGCGAAACGTTGTCGCCAATCTTCACTAAGAACGCGGAGAGGTGGAAGTAGCCAGTGTAGAGATTGTTCCCATGCGCAACGTAAACCTGATTACCGCCGCAGTTGTTCTTGTACCCGACCCACACCACACGGCCAGCCGCGGCGGCGACTACCGTGGTGCCGTAGCGCGCGCCGATGTCCATCGCCGGATGCTTTGCAGTAAATCCGCGAACATAATGTCCACCAGGAACCGGATACTTCAACGAGATGCCACTGTATGCAGCTGGCGGCGCTCCACCGTACGCATACGAGCTGTAGAACTGCGTTGTTGGGAGCGCGTTGCCGCGTCCACCAGGAAGCACAAGCACCATGCCGAGGATCACGTCACGAGAGCGGAGGCCGTTGTAGGCGACCACGTTGTCTACGG
>QWQR01000057.1 GCA_003670745.1 Chloroflexota bacterium | reverse complement strand
GAGCGGCTTCGCACCACCAGCGACCCTGCCGAGGTTGTGCAGATCCTCGACCCTGCGTAGCCGCACGCGGTGCTGGCGCATGCGCGGGCAAATTCGGCGATGATGGAGGAGCAATGAGCGAGGCAACGAAACTTCCAACAAGCTCCCTCGGCTGGAACCTGTACGGCGCGGGCTTTGAGAACCTCGGCCGCAACGGCAAGCCCGAGGCGCTCCCCGTGGCTGCCCCCGGCCCCGATCAGCTGCTCGTGCGCGTCGACTGCGTCTCACTCTGCTTCAGCGACTTGAAGGTGCTCACCGCCGGCGACCAGCATCCAAAGTTGGTGGGGCGCGACCTTACGTCCAACCCCACGCGCCTCGGCCACGAGGCATCGGTCACGGTGATCGCAGCGGGGGCGAAGCTCGCAGATCGCTACAAGGTGGGGAGCCGCTATGCCGTGCAGCCCGACGTGTATGTAAAGGGGAAGAGCACCGCCTACGGCTACGTGATCTCCGGCGCGCTGACGCAGTTCCATCTGATGGGGCCAGAGATGATCGACAGCCCTGAGGGGACCTACCTGATCCCGATTGATGATTCATTTAGCGCCGCGAGCGCCGCGCTCACCGAGCCGTGGGCCTGCGTCGACGCCGCCTACACCCAGCGCCGTCGCCTCGAGCCGCTCGACGGCGGGAGCGCCTGGATCGACGTTGCCACGGAGCCCGACGCGGAGCTGAAGTGGGGGCGCGGTTCGCGCGCACCGAAGCGCGTGGTGATCACTGGCGCATCCCCCGCACTCGAAGCGCGACTGCGCGGCCTGCTGCGCGACGGGTGTGAGGTGATCGTTGCCCCTGCACCAGCTACCGGCGAGATCGCCGCATTCGTGACGTCACACGGCGGCGGCTTCGACGACGTGATCGCCATCGGCGTAAGCGAACCTGAGCGCGTCGCGGCGCTCCTCGCCGCCGTCGCCTTCCGCGGCACCTTCAATCTTGTTGGCCGCCCCGCAGGCGCGCTCAACGTTGCCATTGATGCAGGCCGCGTGCACTACGACTACATCGCGATCCTCGGCACCGAAAACTACGACATTGGCGATGCTTACGGCGAGGCGCGTAACCGCGCCGAGCTGCGCCCTGGCGGGCGCTTGGTGGTGATCGGCGCCGGCGGCCCCATGGGCCAGATGCACGTGCAGCGCGCCATTGAAATGGAGAGCGGGCCGTCGCTCATCGTTGGCGTCGACGTGAGCGCCGAGCGACTCGGCGTGCTCCGCGATCGCTTCGAGCCGCTCGCCGCAGCGCGCGGCCGCAAGCTGGTGATCGTTGAGGCGGCAGACCCTGCGCCGGTCGCCGCCGCGCTCGCTGCACACGGCGCGCCGAACGGCGCCGACGACGTGGTCGTGTGCGTTGCAGCACCGCCGGTGATCGAGGGTGCGGCAACGCTGCTCAGCGATGACGGCATGCTCGTGATCTTCGCCGGCGCAAAGATCGGCACGATGACGACCGTTGACATCGCCCCCGTTGCCAGCGCTGCGCGCCAGTACACCGGCACCTCAGGGTCGAGCCTCGAAGATCAGGTCGGCATCGTTGAGCGCGCCGCGGCTGGCAAGCTTTCGCCCGGCCGTTCGGTCGCCGCTGTTGGCGGGATCGGCACCGCAGCTGAAGGGCTCGTTGCCCTGAAGGAGGGTCGCTACCCAGGGAAGATCGCGATCTTCCCGCAGCTTGTTGACCTACCGTTGCAATCAGTCGATGAACTTGCCGCGCGCTACCCGACGGTTGCGGCGGCAATGGGGCCAGAGCGTATCTGGAATCCGAGCGCCGAGCGGGCGTTGTATACAGAGATGGGGGTGAAGTCATGAAGATTGAGTTGGGCGCGCCAAAGAAGAACAAGCGACGCAATCAGAGCGATCCGGTCTACTCGACGCAGCGCGGACTCTTCGTCGGCGCCGCGATTGGCCTCTACATGGGGCTCTTCTTTCGTCCAAGCCGCGAACCAGATCTCGGGTTCGTCGTAGGGCTGATCGTCTTCGCAACCCTTGCCACCTTTGCGGTGCGCTACGCGCGCGGCAGCATCTCCCGTGCAGCGATCCCTCAAGAGCTGCTGCGCTCCTTCGCCTTCTATTTCTTCGCGCTTCTCGCCCTTGAGGGGCGTCACTACGTACTCATCGCTGCGGGGCCAATCGTGCTGGCGATCTTCACCACCGCGCTTGGCGCACTCACCGGATTCGTGTGGGTGAACTTTGGTGGCAGCGTGCGCAACATCGGCGAAGTGCAGCGCGACGATCAGGGGCGCTAGGCGCATGCCCCGCCCTGGCGGCGACACCAAAGGGCCGTTCGACCAGTACGACGAACACGCCTTTTCGGCGAGCGTCGAGAAGGTGATCGCGGCCTTGGCGACCGGGGCGAAGAAGCTCGGCGCCGAGGTGAAGGCGACCGACGTTGCGGCAGGGGCATTCGACGCGCAATTCGACAAGAAGATGCGCGGCAAGATCCTTGGTGATCGCAGTTGGGTCGAGGTGCGCGTCACCGCGAAGGGTGGCACCGCGCAGTGCAGCCTCTATGCGTTCCCGCTCAACGCGATCGGCCAGAAGCTCATGTTCGGTGCGCGCGAAGGCGTTGTCGACGCGGTGATCGCTGCGCTCTGGGAGGAGACGGATCTCGCGCTCGGCGCCGGCTGAGCACGTATGACTGCACCGCGCCTCTACCTGGTGCGTCACGGCGAGAGTGAGGCGAACGTCGCTGGCGTGCTGCAGGGGCAGACGCACGGCGCCCTCACCGCTACAGGGCGTGACGCAGCAGGGCGCCTCGGCCGCGCGCTCGCCAGCCTGCCTGTAGCCGAGCGGCCCACGACCATTCTTACGAGTGACTTGCGTCGCGCTGTTGAGACGGCGGAGATCATTGCAGAGGCGCTCGGCGTCAACCCGCAGCATCTTCCCGCCGCGCGGGAGTGGAACGTTGGCGATCTCGACGGCCTCCCCGCCGCCGCACTGCGCGACGCGATCGAGCGATCTGGGCTGTCGGCCGCGGAGTTTGCTCCGCCTGGGGGTGAGAGCTTGAGCGAGCTGCAGGCCCGCGCTGCCAGAGCGCTTGATGATCTTGCGCGCGAAGCGGCTGAGGAGCCACGCACCGCTGAGCGCGAGCGAACGTTGCTCGTTTCACATGGTGATTTCATTCGTATGGCGATCGGCGCCGCTGCTAGCATGCCGATAGATGAAGCAACAGCAATAGCGCTGCGCAACACGTCGTTGACCGAGCTGGTGCTTGGTGAAGGATCGTGGCGAGTGGAGCGAATCGGTGATGCATCGCATCTCGACTGATGCGGAGAGGTAGGAGCCCACGATGAGAAGGTTGCAAGTTGGGGTCATCGGTCTCGGTGAGATCGGCGGGGCACACTGTGCCTCGATCGCCACACTCCCTCAGGCGCAGCTCGTTGCCGTTGCCGACCTGCGCTCAGAGGTCGCCGCAAAAGTTGCTGGCCAGTACGGCGCAACCGCCTACGGGACCGCCGAGGAGCTTCTCGCTCACCCGGGCATCGAGGCGGTGATCATCGCCCTCCCCGACCACCTCCATCTCGCCGCCGCTCAGGCTGCCGCCGCCGCTGGCAAGGCGATGCTGGTTGAGAAGCCACTCGCCGTCGACGCTGAAGAGGCGAAGGCGATCGTGCGCGCGGCCGAGGCGGCGAAGACGCTGCTAATGGTCGGCTTCACCGTTCGCTACTTCCCGCAGTACATTCGCGCGCGCCAGGCCGTCGCAAACGGCGAGCTCGGAACGCTCGTAAGCGCCTTCGCTCGTCGCGCGAACGTGGTGACGCAGACCGATCGCATTCAGGGTCGCGTCGGCGTGCTCCACTTCCTCGGCGTGCACGACTTCGACGCGCTGCGCTGGGTGATCGGCGACGAGGTCGCTTCGGTGCATGCGATCAGCGCAACCTCTGCACCGCTCGCGCACCCAGTCGAGAACGAGACGTTCACCACCCTGCGCTTCAAGAAGGGGGCGATCGCCTGCGTGCAGGCCGGTTGGTACCTGCCCACAAATCACCCTGCGGGATTTGATTTCCGTCTCGACCTCACTGGCCGCGACGGAAGCCTCAACCTTTCGATGATGGAGCAGGGGCTCGCGATCCACTCCAAGAGTGGAACGAGCTACCCGTACATGGCGAGCCCGCTCATTGCCGAGGATCGCGACTTTGTCGACAGCGTGCTCGCCGGCGCACCGTCGCCGATCACCGGCGCCGATGGGCTTGCCGCAGGCGCCATTGTTGACGCGGCGCTCGAGTCGATTGCGACGGGCCGCGTCGTCGACCTGTAACGCGACATGATCACTGCGACCGGCGACTCGCGTCGTCGCGCAGCGGCCGCCGTTGACATCGGTGGCACCAAGGTCGCCGCTGGTGTCGTCACCAGTGATGGGGCGATCATCGGTGTGTCGCACCGTCCGTCGCGAGGCGTGCCGGTGGCCGAGGCAGCCGCGCTGCTCGCCGAAGATCTGCGCACAGCAATAGCAAGCGCGCGCGCCGACGGCTTCACCGTAGAGTCGCTTGGCGTTGCCGCAACCGGTCGACACGACCTGGCCACCGGGCGACTCGGAGCGATCGACGCGGTGCTGAGTGGCTGGGGCGGCAGCAGCCTGCCGCGCGATCTTGCATCGAGCCTCGGCGTCTCCTTGTCGGCGCTCCTCAACGACGCCGACGCCGCCGCACTCGCCGAAGGGCGGCTCGGTGCTGGAGTCGGCTCCGATCCGTGTGCCGTGGTGACGATCGGCACCGGGATCGGTGTGGCGCTCATTCGCAGCGGCGCCGTAGCGACAGGGGCGAACGGCGCGCATGGTGAGTTTGGTCATATCAGCATCGCCCTCGACGGCGCGCCATGTTTCTGCGGCGCGCGCGGCTGCTGGGAATCGTTCGCAGGTGGAGGGGCCATAGAGCGCGCCTGGCTGAGCGGCGACCCTGCGCGCCAGGAGAAATCTGCTGGCGAGATCTTCGACGCGGCGGCAGCTGGCGATGTGGCGGCAGGCGCGATCGTCGAGGCTGCGGTGCACGCGACGGCGCTCGGCATCGCCAACATCGCTGTCGCCTTTGCCCCCGCGACCGTGGTCATCGGCGGCGGGATCGCCGCGCGCTGGGATCGATTCTCTGCAGCGGTAGACGCCGAACTCCGTAGGCGCACCCCGATCCTCTCCGTGCAGCCGACCATTCGCCTCGCCACCTTCGGTGCCGACGCGGTGCTCGTTGGTGCTGGGATCGCCGCGCTCGATGCGCGCGACGCTAAGGTGAGCAGATGAGTGACGCAGCGGAACCGCGCTACAGCATCGAGCAGCTACGCGCCGCGCTCGACGGCGGCCTGATCGTGTCGTGTCAGGCGACCGAAGAGGAGCCGCTCTTTGGCG
>QWQR01000056.1 GCA_003670745.1 Chloroflexota bacterium | reverse complement strand
TGATCGGATCCCCTGGCACCGGTAAGACCCTGCTCGCGCGTGCGGTTGCCGGCGAGGCGGGGGTGCCGTTCTTCAGCATCTCTGGCTCTGAATTCGTAGAGATGTTCGTCGGCGTCGGTGCGTCGCGCGTGCGCGACCTGTTCGACCAGGCGAAGCGCAACGCGCCGTGCATTGTGTTCATTGACGAGATCGACGCGGTGGGGCGCCAGCGCGGCGCTGGGCTCGGCGGCTCGCACGACGAGCGCGAGCAGACGTTGAACCAGATCCTTGTTGAGATGGACGGCTTTGAGACAGGGACGAACATCATCTTGATCGCCGCGACGAACCGCCCCGACGTGCTCGACCCGGCGCTCCTGCGCCCCGGTCGCTTCGATCGCCAGGTGATTCTTGATCGCCCCGACATCAAGGGGCGCCTTGCCATTTTGAAGGTGCACGTGAAGGGGAAGCCGCTCGACAAGACGGTGAACCTGGAAGAGATCGCGCGTCGATCCCCTGGATTCTCGGGCGCCGACCTTGCAAACCTGATGAACGAGGCGGCGATCCTCGCTGCCCGTCGCAACAAGCGCAGCGTTGGCATGGACGAGTTCGCCGAGGCGCTCGATCGTGTGATGGCCGGTCCGGCGCGCAAGAGCCGCTTGATCACCGAACCAGAGAAGCAGATCATCGCCTACCACGAGGGTGGCCACGCAGTAGTCGGCCGCATCCTTGAAAAGTGCGACCCGGTGAGCAAGGTCACGATCATCAGCCGCGGCATGGCGCTCGGCTACACCATGAACCTGCCGACCGAAGATCGCTACCTGCAGTCGAAGAGCGAATTTGAAGACAAGATCGCCGCGATGCTTGGTGGAAACGTTGCTGAGCAGCTCGTGTTTGGCGATACCACCACCGGCGCGTCGAACGACATTGAGAAGGCGACCGATCTTGCCCGCAAGATGGTGACGCGCTTCGGCATGTCCGAGAAGCTCGGCACGGTTACGCTCGGCCGACAAGACGAGATGATCTTCCTTGGCCGCGAGATGTCAGAGCAGAAGAACTACTCCGACGAGATCGCCCGACAGATCGACGAAGAGGTCCGCGCGATCATTGATCGCGGCGCATCGCGAGCGCGCGAGGTGCTCACCAAGCATCGCGACCGACTTGATGCCTTGGCGGCTAAGTTGATCGCCGAGGAGACCGTCGAAGGGGCAGCCTTTGAGTCACTCTTCGATGGCGTGGCCGCAAAGCCCGCCGCGTACTCCGATGTGGTGGCACGCCTGAAAGCGGCGGGGATCAACCTGCCGCCGAAGCCCGATGTGGAGCCGGCAGCGACCCAGGCACCACAGGGCGGCACCGCCGCCGGCCAACCGGCCTAATGGGTTACGCGCCGAGCCCGGCCTGGTCGCCGGTTGAGGCGGCGATCGAAGCGTTCCTCGCCGCCGACGCGACGGGGCGAATGCAGCGCTACATCGACTTCTTGCGCATCCCGAGCGTCTCGGCACTCCCCGAGCGCGCCGCCGATTGCCGCGCCGCGGCTGAGTGGCTCGCCGCCGAGTTGCGCCGCGTTGGCGCAACGCGCGTTGAGGTGAGCGAGACGGGCGGGCACCCGATCGTGGTCGCCGAGCGGATCGAGGATCCGAAACTTCCGACGATCGTCGTCTACGGCCACTACGACGTGCAGCCCGGCGAGCCGCTCGACCTGTGGAAGACCAGCCCCTTCGAGCCGACGATTCGCGACGGCCGCATCCTTGGGCGCGGCTCCGCCGACGACAAGGGGCAGATCGTCATTCACCTCAACGCTCTCGAGGCGCTGCTTGCCACGCGCGGCAAACTCCCCGTGAATGTGAAGTACCTCTTTGAGGGTGAAGAGGAGTCGAGCTCGGTGCACCTTGAGGCGTGGATGAAGGCGAACCCCGAGCGCTGCACCGGTGACGCCGTGATCATTAGTGATACGGGATTCTTCGAGGGGAACATCCCCGCGATCACCATTGGTCTGCGTGGGATCACCTACCTACAGGTCGATCTCGTCGGCTCGTATCTCGACCTGCACTCTGGCGCCTTTGGCGGCTCGATCGTGAACCCAGCGAACGCGCTGGCCAAGATGATCGCTGGCCTGCACGACGCCGACGGGCGCGTGACGGTGCCTGGCTTCTACGACGATGTGATCCCACTCGGTCCCGCCGATCGCGCCGCCTTCGCCGCACTTCCTTTCGACGAGGCTGCCTACCTTGCCGCGATCGGACCCGCTTCGGTTGCGGTCGGTGAGGCTGGCTACAGCACTGTGGAGCGACGCGGTGGGCGACCGACCCTCGACGTGAACGGCATCTGGGGCGGCTTCATGGGCGACGGCTCAAAGACGATCATCCCAGCGCATGCACACGCGAAGATCTCGTGCCGACTGGTCCCAGGGCAAGACCCAGCGAAGATCGGCACGCTCGTTGAGGCGGCACTCCGCGCCGCTGCGCCGGCAGGGGTGACGATCGAGGTGAAGCAGCTCGGCGATGGCCACTCGTTCATCACGCCGCTCGGCGAGCCGTACCTCGAGGCGGCAACACACGCACTTCGCGACACCTTCGGGAGCGAGCCGCTCTTCTTGCGTGAGGGGGGATCGATTCCGATCGCCGCGCTCTTCCAGCAGGAGCTTGGGCTTCCGGTTGTCCTCCTTGGGTTCACCCCGCCCGACGACAACGCCCACGCGCCGAACGAATCGATGGACCTCGCCAACTTCGAGGGCGGCATTCGTGCCGTCGTCCGCGCCTTCGACGCGGTCGCCGCAATGGGCGCTACGCCGCGCTGATCTGGCGATGCGCGTCGCCCTGCTCGGACTCGGCCTCATCGGCGGATCGATCGCACGCGCCCTGCGCGAGGACCCAGCCGGCGCTGGTCCGTTTGGCGGCGAGAGCCTCGAGATCGCCGCGTGGACGCCCTCACAGATAGGGCCACGCACCGCCCTCGCCGCAGGCTCAATTGACTTCGTCGGCCGCAGCATTGCCGAGGCGGTCGACGGCGCTGCGATCGTCATCCTCTCGGCACCGCCGATCGCCATGGCGGAGCTCCTCGACGAGCTGGTCGTGTGTCGCCGCTCCGGTCGCCTCACCGACGCCGCCGTGGTCACCGACGTGGGCTCAACGAAACGTTGGATCATGGCCGAGGCGTCGAAGCGCGGCCTGCGCTTTGTCGGCGGACACCCAATGGCCGGGAGCCACGAGACTGGATTCTCCGCCGCCGATCCAAACCTCTTTCTTGGTCGCCCGTGGGTCGTTGTTCCTGGGGACCGCAGCGGGGCGGGGCAGGCGCTCGTCGAGCAGCTTGCGACCGCCTGTGGCGCGCGCCCAGTGACTATGGATGCCGAGCTGCACGACACGGCGACCGCTGGCATCAGCCATCTGCCGCTCTTGCTCGCCGCAGCACTTACCGGCTCGGTCGCACTCGGCCCACAGGCGAGCGCGGCGACTGGCTGGCACGTTGCACGCCTGCTCGCGAGCAGCGGCTGGCACTCCGCAACGCGTCTCGCGCACGGATCAGAGGAGATGGGGGCGGACCTGCTCGCCACGAACGCCTCTGAAGTTCGCGTGCGCCTTCGCGCCCTGCGCGACGAGCTCGACGCCTGGGATTCCCGCCTTGCCGCCGCCGAACGCGATCCGCTGGGCGGTCGTGCCGACATTCGCTCGCGACTGACGGCAGTACGAAAGGCGCTCGAGGAGGAGGAGTGAGCGGTGATCCGCTCGCTCGCGGCGCCGACGAACTGATCATCGGCATCCCCCGCGAGGAGGCGCTGGACGGCCCCGCATGGAGTGGCCTACGACGCTTTGCTGATGCGGCTGAAGGCGCGCGCGAGATCGCCCGACTCGACGCCGCCGGAACGGCGCGCCCACGACGTGAGCTCGAGAGCGACCCACTCTGGAAGCAGCCGATCCCTTACGTCATCGCCCTTCATCGTGCGCCGAGCTCCGCACCCGCACTCTTTTGGATGGATCGCCTTGAAGGAGGGAGCGACCGCCGCCTGCATGGTCGCGCCTCGTTCGGCGTCGGCGGCCACATCGGCGCAGCTGATGGCGGGATCCTGCGCGCGCTGCAACGTGAGTGGGAGGAGGAGGTCGCGACGCCAACGCTTCCGCACTTCACGCCGCTCGGACTCCTCAATGACGACGGCGACGACGTTGGCCGCGTGCACCTCGGGATCGTCTTTATCGCAGAGCTCGACAGCGCCGAGATTGCGATCCGCGAGACCACGAAACTCGCTGGCCGGCTCGTGCCGGTAAGCGAGGCGCTAGAGCGCGCCGCTGAGCTCGAGGGATGGTCTGCACGCTTGATCAGCGTGATCGCTGAGGTTGCCGGCGTTCGATAGCGCGCTACATTGTCGATACGCACCGATCGAGATGATTGGTGCGTGACGGTATCCATCGCAACGAGCTCGCTCATTGGCATTCGTGGTGTCCCCGTTGAGGTCGAGGTCGATGTGACCACAGGGATTCCTGCCGTGCGCATCGTCGGCCTCCCAGACGCAGCCGTCGGTGAGGCACGCGAGCGAATCCGCTCGGCGATTCGCTCCTCAGGGTTCACCTGGCCGGCGCGTCGCATCACCGTGAACCTCGCACCCGCTGACTTACGCAAGAGTGGCGGATCCTTTGACCTTGCGATTGCGCTCGGCATCCTCGCCGCAAGTGGACAGATGCGCATCGTCGCTGGTCCGATCGCTGCGATCGGCGAACTCTCGCTCGATGGCAGGGTTCGCGACGTTCCAGGATCGTTGCCGCTCGCGCTCCCACTCCTGGATCGCGATGCGGGTACGGTACTGCTGCCACGCAGCGCGCATCAGCATGCGCTCACGCACAACGCCGCACGTCGCGTATCAACGCTCAGCGAGGCGGTGAGCATTGTTGAAGGGCGAGCGGTTGCCGACACGGCGACGTCCGATCTGGGTCGCGGCAGGGGAGACCACGCGCGTGTGAATGGCGCCGCTGTTGCAGTTGATCTCACGGAGATACGTGGACAGCCAACCGCGGTGCGCGCACTGCTGATTGCTGCGACGGGTCGTCTTCCGCTCCTACTCGAAGGCCCACCTGGCGTCGGCAAGTCGATGCTCGCACAGGCACTCCACGGCGCTCTCCCCGATCTCGACGGCGCAGAGCGCGACGAGGTTGCGGCGATCGCATCAGCGGGCGGTTTCGACGGAGCCGATCCGTCGCGCCCACCGTTGCGCACGCCACACCACGACCTGACCGTTGCGGGGTTGATCGGTGGCGGCCCACGACTGACGCCCGGCGAACTCACCTGGGCGCATCGCGGACTGCTCATCCTTGACGAGATCGGTGAGTATCGGCGCGATACGCTTGAGGCGCTTCGTGAACCGCTCGAACGCGGCGTCGTAGATCTCGTGCGCGCAGGTCGTTCGGTGCGACTCCCTGGTGCAGCGCTCGTTGTTGCCACAGGAAATCCGTGTGGCTGCGGTGAGTTGGAGCATG
>QWQR01000055.1 GCA_003670745.1 Chloroflexota bacterium | reverse complement strand
GTCCTCCCCGCCGATCACGCCGTGCGCGACGCGGCCGCCTGGCGCGCCGCGGTGTCGAGCGCGCTGAGCATCGCCGCAGCAGAGGGCTCGTCGCTCGTGACCCTCGGCGTCGTACCAACGAGTGCTGCGACCGGATTCGGCTACATCGTGGCGATTGGGCCACGCGTCGAGCGCTTCGTTGAGAAGCCCGATGCGACCACCGCGGCGCGTCTTGTGAAAGAGGGGGCGCGCTGGAACGCCGGAACGTTCGTGTGGCGACGCGGTGCAATCCTTACGGCGCTGCGCGCCTACACCCCAGCGACGCTTGCGGGGATCAACGATTACGAGCAGATCACCCCGGGCCCGATCGACACGCTCGTCATGGAGCCCGCCGCCGCGGCGGGGCACGTGCGCACCGTGCCACTGGACTGTGGCTGGAGCGACGTGGGATCGTGGCGATCGCTGCGCTCACACCTCCTTGAGGCGGGCGCATGTGATGCGAGCGGCGTGATCACGATCGCGACACGCGACGGCGGAAGCGTCATGATCAACCCCGATGGACGCGTGAGTGCGCGCGGGCCGATCGGGGAGTTCACCTTTGACCCCGAGCGCATGAGCGACGCGGAGATTCGCGCCGCAGCTGCAGAGCACGCGAGCAGGTAGGAGGCCGACGATGGGCGCAGGGGAGCCGACGAAGATTCTCTTTGGCACCGACGGTTGGCGCGCGAAGATCGGCGACGAGTACACCTACGAAAACGTGCGACGACTCGCCGAAGGTGTTGCGCGCGTGGTCGTCGCCGACGGCGCAGCGTCAAAGGGGGTCGTCGTCGCCTACGACCGTCGCTTCGGCTCCGAGGACTTTGCGATCGCCGCGTCGGAGATCCTGCTCGCTCACGATATTCCCGTCGCCTACAGCCGCACCGCGGTCCCCACGCAGATGGCCTCCTACGAGGTTGTTTCGCGCGGCGCCGCGATGGGGGTGGTGATCACCGCAAGCCACAACCCCTGGCTTGATAACGGCTTTAAGGTGAAGGCGCCGACCGGTGCCGCCGCAGGACCAGAACTGCTGAAGCGCATTGAGGCTGAGGTCGCGACGACGCGTGGGCCAGAGCTGAAGGGGCGGCCCTTCGCCGATGCCGAGGCGGCGGGTCTGGTGGAGCGCTACGACCCGTACCCCGGCTATCGCCGCTTCGTTGAGCGCAACCTTGATCTCACCGCACTCGCCGCCGAGCCGTTGAAGATCCTTGTCGATCCTGTGTACGGCGCCGGCGCAGGATGGATTCCGCGCCTGCTCGCCGGCGGCAAGATGCAGGTGACGGAGATGCGCAGCGAGCGCAACCCCTGGTTTGGCGGCGTGAACCCCGAACCGATTCGACCGCACATCGATCCGGTGCTCGACGCGATGCGCGGCGGCGCCTACGACCTTGGGTTGCTCCTCGACGGTGATGCCGACCGTGCCGGCGCGGTCGACGAGCGTGGCGAATTCATTCACCAACTTCAGGTCTTCGGCCTGCTCGCCTACTACCTGCTCGAGCACCGTCGCGACCTGCGACCGATCGTGAAGACGATCAACGAGAGCTCGATGGGGGAGCGACTCGGTGAGCGCTACGGCGTAAAGGTCTTTGAGACGCCGGTCGGCTTTAAGTACGTGGGCCCGAAGATGATTGAGACCGGCGCCTCGCTCGGTGGCGAAGAGTCGGGGGGTTACGGCTTCGCCATGCACCTTCCGGAGCGCGACGGGATCTTCTCTGACCTGCTGATCCTCGACCTGCTCGTGCGCGAGCGCGCCGCGGGGCGCAAGAGCATGAGCGCGGTGCTGAAGCATCTCCACGAGATCGCTGGCCCCTCGTACTACCTGCGCATTGACGTGCACATTGAGCGCGCCGCCTACCCCGAGGCGAAGGAGCGACTCGCGCGCGATCTCGTCGCATCGCCGCCGTCGACGATCGGCTCGCACGCGGTGCGACCCCATCCGCTCGATACCAAAGACGGCGTGAAGTTCTTCCTTAGCGACGGGAGCTGGCTCCTCATTCGCTTCAGCGGCACCGAGCCGCTCGTGCGCGTCTACGCCGAGGCGAGCAGCGCGCCGCTCCGCGACGAACTGCTCAACCTCGGCGAGAAGATCGCGCGCGGCTAGCGCTCCCCCCGGCGAGCGCGTTGCGCCGCTAGCGCGTTGCGCCCTTAGCGCGCCCAGTCCCAGGCGAGCGGCCCAAGGCTCCCAGCGTCGAGGTCAATCTCAAACGGCGAGCCGTCGGCAAAGCTGCCACGCACGCGCCAGGCAAGGCGGCGCGGCGCGCTCGTCTGCTCCTCATCCCCCGCGCCAAGCGCCGGGGCGATCCAGCCGAGTACCGCCACTCCGGTGATCGTCGCCCCTGCGGGGAGGAGCGTGGTCGCTGCGGTGAGCGCCTCGCTCGCAGTGCGCACCTTGCTCGGTGCCGCGCCGAGCGGTGAGCTGTCGACCGCGAGACCAACGAGCGCACCGTCGAGTGCGAGCACCACGCGGGTGCCGTCACCAGGCACAAGCGCGCCGTTCATGCGTCGCGCCCAGCTGAGTACCTGTCGCCCTGCGACCGCAGTGATCGCCGGCACACCACTCGGCACTGCAACGCCGAGCGCCGTGAGGTGAGCCGCAGCGCGGGTAGCGAGTGCGGCGTTGGAGAGCACGATCCCCGACGGCGCGTCGAGCGGCACGCCGCCCCGTTGCAGGCGACGGATCGCGCCGATCAGCGTCGACTCAACGGCAAGGCGCTCGCGCCCCTGCGCGTCGATGAGCCGCTCGAGCCAGCGCGCCTCACCGCCCTCGCTGCTGATCGCCGTGCCGCCATCGCTCACGAGCCCTGCGAGCGCGAGTGGTTCGAGGAGCGTGAGGGCGATGGTGCGAATCGGCCGTGCCGATGCGCCGGCGAGTGACCCGCTCGTTCCGTTTGCCTCGCTGCTTGGATCTGCGGCGCCGTCGCTTGGCGCGAGCGCCGTGGGCGGAGCGGCGCAGGCGGCGGCGCTCAAGAGAGCAACGGCGATCAGCACGGTGGCGCGTGGTGAGAGGTGCAAGTTAGTCATGGCTGGCGACTCCTCTGGCGCTGGGGGCGAGTGGGTAGAGGTCGTAGCTTCCCCACCACTCGGGTAGAAGGTCGATCGGGTCGAATCCTGCGAGCAGCGCGCGCTCGAATGCACCGCCTGCCGACGAGCCGTCGCGCACCTCGCGCCAGAAGGCGCGCTCGAATCGCGCCGCCGCGCGAACCCACGAGATGCCGACGTACCCCAGGTAGAAGCTGCGCGGTCCGCTCACCCCCGGCGCCGCCTTGCGCATCGCAATGCCGAACGCTGCGGGGAGTTTCGAACTGCGTTCGCCGTTGTGGCAGGTCGAGACCACGGCGAGCACTATCGGTGTTGTTGCGCCGCGCTGCGCCACGATCTGTGGCGCGATCACCTTTGGGGCGTTCGCGCACATGGCGCCATCAACGCGAAATCCCGACGAGCGTTTCCCCGTTGCAGGGTCAACGTAGTGATCTCCATGGCTATGTACGTAGATCGCACCAGCTGGGGCGATCATGCGAAGCGAGTTCGCGCTGTCAAAGCTCGGCCCCACGGCGCTGGCTACATCCCAACCGAGAGCGCGCAGCGCGGCGGTCGCCGTGGCGGCGAGGCGTTGTGGCGTGGTCGAGGTGAAGCCGACGCACGGGCGATTGAAGGCGGTGACGTTTGCGAGCACTGCAGCGCCCGTCTGCGGCGGCGGCAGAAGCGGAATCGCGATTGACCCAGCGAGGGTCGCGGCGGAAAGGAGTGCACCGAACATTGAAACCTCCGCCGGCGGATGTGGCGAGCTGGCGGACGAGCGAGCGGCGCAGTGGTACTTTCGCTCACCCCGCATCGCTGGAACGTATCGCCGCGCGCACCTGCTAGGATCTCCGCAGCAACGCCGCGCGGACGCGAAGTCGGTGAGATCCCGACACTGTCCCGCAACGGTAATTGGGGGAGTCCCCATAGTCCGGTCGCCGGACGCGCGGCATAACAGCGATCTGCCCTCGAGGCAAGGGAGGATGCAATGTTCTTCGCCGTGTTCCCGTATCGTTTGCGCAGTTTCGCTGCGCTTCTCACCCTACTGATGCTCTCCGCATCACTCGCCGCGTGCGGCGCGACGCCGTCGGGCTCCACGAACGGCGATTCCACCGCCGGGATCCCCTCGAGCGAGGCGGCCTATCCGCGCACGATGACCGACGACGCAGGAGAGAGCATCACGATCAGCGCTGCACCGCAGCGCATCGTTGCCCTCACCCCGGCGAGCGTTGAGACGCTCGCGACGTTGAGCCTTACCGATCGTGTCGTTGGGATCGCGGAGTGCACCTGCACCCCCGACACACTCGCCGCGATCCCAGTGGTCGCCGGCTATGAAGGGGTCGACCTTGAGCAGCTGATCGCCCTCGAGCCAGATCTCGTCTTCGTTGGTGGGAGCGGCTTCACCTCTGCCGATGCGATCACGGCGATGCGCACGGCGAACCTCACCGTGGTGACGATTGACCCAAAGGGGGTCGACGGCGTCTATCGCACGCTGCGGCTGATCGGCGACGCAGTAGGGGCGAGCATCCCCGCCGCGAAGCTTGTCGCCTCAGTGCGCGCCGACATAGCGCGGCTTGCCACACTGATCCCCGCGGGGGCACGGCCGAAGGTCTTCTATGAGATTGACGCCACCTCGACGATCTACGGTCTCGCCCCCGACGACTACGCCGCCGAGCTGATCACCCTTGCCGGCGGCGAGCCGGTGACGAGCGGGAGCGCTGGGGTCTACGAGATTGCGCTCGAGACGCTCGTCGCAGCCGCCCCACAGGTGATCCTGCTCGGTGACGCCGCCTACGGCACGACCGCCGCCGCCGTGGCGGCACGACCGGGCTGGTCGGCGATCCCTGCGGTTGCTGGCGGCGCGATCCGCCCCGTCGATGGCGATCTCGTGACCACGCCTGGCCCGCGGCTCGCCGCGGCGCTCGCCGCGCTGATCGTTGCGATCAATCCGGCGATCTCCGTTCCAGCCATCACGACTCCGTAGCATGTCGGCACCGTTACTCGCCTCGCACCGACGTCGTCGTGTCGGCGCGCTCGCCGCGCTGCTCGCCACCCTGCTCGTCCTCGCCTCGATCGTTGCGATCGGCATCGGCTCGGTGTCAATCGCCCCAGGCGACGTGCTCGGGATTCTCGGACGCGCGATCTTTGGCCCTGAGTTCGTGCCGGCAACTCCAAGCGGCGGCGCAGGTGCAACGACGATCGTGCTTGAACTACGCGCCCCGCGCATCCTCGCCGCGCTCCTCGTAGGCGCAGCGCTCGCAGTTGCGGGCGCGGCGTTCCAATCACTGCTGCGCAATCCGCTCGCCGATCCGTACGTGCTCGGCACGAGCAGCGGCGCCGCACTCGGTGCGGCGTTGGCGATCACCCTGCCGTTCGGTGGCGTTGCCTGGGAGCTTGGCGGCGTGCAACTCGC
>QWQR01000054.1 GCA_003670745.1 Chloroflexota bacterium | reverse complement strand
TCCCGTCTTCCGCTCCACTCCCTCTCCCGCGGTCGGGGGGTCGCTGCCCCTTCGTCTAGTGGTAGGACAGCGGACTTTGGATCCGTGAACCGAGGTTCGAATCCTCGAGGGGCAGCCAGTTCTCGCACCAGGGCGACGTACCCAAGTGGTCTAAGGGGGGGGTCTGCAAAACCCCTATTCGCCGGTTCGAATCCGGCCGTCGCCTCCACCCTCTCTTCCCCCCGCGGCTCCCTGCTATGCTGCGCAAGCCTTTCGGCTCCGGCCCACCGCGCAGGTTGCGTGGGGTGCACCGGGGCGAATCCATAGGAAGGAGTGCGTAAATGCGCCGTTACGAGCTCATGATGATCCTGCGCGCCGATGTCGCAGAGGATCGCATCAAGGCGATCCAGGAGCGAACCGTTCGCTCGATTACCGAATCCACCGGGCGCGTCATCAAGGACGTCCCATGGGGTCGCCGTCGCCTCGCCTACGAGATCGGCGGGTCGCGTGAGGGGATTTACCAGATCACCGTCTTTGAGGCGCCAGCATCGGCAGTGGCCGAGATCGAGCGCGTCCTGTTGATCACCGAAGAGGTGGTTCGCCACCTCGTGATCCGCGACGAGCGGAAGGGTGCCGCCGCGCGCGACGCCGATGAGGCGGAGGATGCCGCCGCAGAGGCCGCGGCCGCCGCAGCTGCAGCCGCCGATGCCGCTGATGGGGCCGCGAGCCCCGTCGGCGAGTAGGGGGGGCGCATGTCGTTCGCCAAGGTCAGCATCATTGGCAATCTCGGGGTTGACCCCGAGTTGAAGTACACGAGCGAGGGGAAGCCGCGCCTTGAGATGCGCGTCGCAACCAGCGCTCGACGCAAGGCTGCATCCGGAGAGTGGGAGGAGCAGACCACCTGGTGGCGCGTCATCCTCTTCGGTGAGCGCGGCGTGAAGCTCGCCGAGTGGCTCCGCAAGGGTCGCAAGGTGTACGCCGAAGGTCGACTCGAGGTTGGCATGTACGACTCTCGCGAAGGCGAGAAGCGCGTCAGCCTCGATGTGATCGCGAGTGAGCTCGTCGTTGTCGACCGCAATCCCGATGGCGGCGGCGCACCGCGCGCACCGCGACCGGCAGCGGAGGCTCCGGCCGGCGCAACCAGCGACGAGGGTGGGAGCCAGGCGGCCCCCAGCGACCTCGACGACCTTCCCTTCTAAATCATCTGAGTTGAGAGGAGATCACCATGGCTGAGGCACCGAAGCGATTCAAGAAGCGTGACGACAAGTTCGGCGCGGGGCGCCGCCGTCGCGTCTGCTCTTTCTGCAGCGATAAGCAGGGGTACATCGATTACAAGGAGGTCAACCGCCTCCGTCGCTACGTCTCCGACCAGGCGAAGATCGAGCCACGTCGTAAGACTGGCACCTGCGCCCAGCACCAGCGCGAGCTGACGATCGCGCTGAAGCGCGCGCGCCAGATGGCGCTCATCGGCTACGCGCCGCAGCACCTGCGCTAAGAGCCATGGCCGGCAAGGGGGCCGCGCGAGGAGAGCTGGCGGGGGCCGAAGCGGCGATCGCCTACTTCGAGGGGGAGTTCCGCCCGCTCGCCGACGCGCGCGTCAACGTGATGACGCACGCCTTCCTCTACGGCACGGCGACCTTCGAAGGGGTTCGCGCCTACTGGAACGCTGAGGATGGGCAGCTCTACGCGCTGAAGCTGCGTGAGCATCTGGAGCGCCTCCGCTCCTCGTGCAAGATCCTGCTCATGGACCCGCTCCCCGACGTTGACGCGCTCGAGAAGATCATCATCGAACTGCTGAAGCGCAACAACTTCAAGGAGGATGTCTACGTTCGCCCGAGCGTCTACAAGAGCACTGCGGCGATCGGCGTGCGCCTCCACAACCTGCAGAACGACACCTACGTGGTCGCTCTGCCGTTCGGCGACTACATCGATACCGCTTCAGGGATCCGCTGCGCGACCGTCTCCACCCGCCGCACCTCTGATCTCGCCATTCCGGCACGCGCGAAGGTGGTCGGGAACTACGTCAACAGCGCCTTCTCCAAGAGCGAGGCGGGCCTCAACGGGTTCGACGAGGGGATCGTGCTGACCGAGTCGGGGAAGGTCTCCGAAGGATCCGCCGAGAACATCTTCATGGTGCGCGGCGGAGCACTCGTCTCGCCGGGTGTGAACGACGACATCCTCGAGGGGATCACCCGCGCGGGGATCATGGAGATCGCCGCGGAGCTTGGCGTGCGCGTCGTGGAGCGCCAGATCGACCGCAGTGAGCTCTACATTGCCGACGAGATCTTCTTGGTCGGCACGGGGGCGCAGGTGTCGCCGGTGATCGAGGTCGATCATCGCAAGGTCGGCACTGGGGAGATCGGGGCGATCACCCGCAAGATCCAGGATCGCTACTTCGACGCGGTGCGCGGCAAGTTGCCGCAGTACCGCCACTGGGTCACGCCGATCTACTGATCTTCGCCCGGCGCGCGTGCGCCGCTACTGACCGATCGCTGGAAGGTCGGCCCCAGTGATCACCACGGCGTCGACCGTGACCGTTGGATCATCAATCCGAATTGCCGTGCGCCCGAGAAGTTTTTCGAGCGCTGCTAACGTTGCAGGGATGCGCGCCTCTGCGCCGTTGTAGACGATCAGCCGCGTCTGCAGTAACCCAAGTTCGTTCGGCGTGACACCGCTCGGCGCCTGCGCGTCGAGTCCCGTGCGCGCGATCGCCGCTGCGAAGGAGCCCGCCTCGCCAGGACGCCCCGTGCCGTTGAGCACCCAGATCTGCGCCGCCTCGCGTTCGATCGACTGTGCCTGAACCTCCTCGGCGGTTGGCTCAGCGGCGAATGCGGCGATCACCGCAGAGCGGATCTTCGCGACGTCGGGGACGATGATGTAACCGCGCTCATCGGAGCCCTCGCGCTGGTAGGTGGGGGGCGTGAAAACGACGCTTCGAACGCTCGAGGCGTCGATTCGCCCGACGAGCTCCAGAAGGAGCGGAAGATCCTCTTGCGGGAAGTCACTCTTTAGCGCGTCTTTGAGATCGGCGACGAGCGCGGGGATGTTGGCGGCAATCGCCTTGATGTCGCTCTGCGCGCGCACGGCGGTGATCACCTGCTGCTGTCGTGCGGCACGGTCAAAGTCAGAACTGCCGTGGCGCGATCGGGCGAAGATGAGCGCCTGTGCGCCGGTCATCGAGTGCATGCCGACCTGAATGTGCACACGACGAATGACGCCAGGGGAGACCGGATACGCCTCGTCGGTGACCGGGTTACGCGTGATCACGCGAACCCCGCCGAGGGTGTCGACCACGTCGCGGAAGCCGCCGAAGTCTGCCATCAACGAATAGTCGATGCGAATGTCATAGAGCTCACCGAGGAGCGCCTTGAGCGCGGCCATCGGCCCGTCGGTAAAGGTGTCGGGGTGGCGGAGCGCTGAGGCGTAGTAGCTGTTGATCTTCGCGCCGTAGGTGGGTCCGTAGAGTGGCCGGGCTGCAGCGGGGACGGGAACATCGACGGTGTCGCGGGGGATGCTGAACATCGTGACCGATCCCTTCTTCGGGTCAATGCTTGCAACGATCAGCGTGTCGGTGTTGAAGGTCGCATCGTTTCCGCGTCGATCAATTCCGACCAGCAGCACGTTGAGGCGGTCGGTGCCGTTCCAGCGTGGCGGGGTTGTGCCGCCGCTCCCGTCGCCGCCGAAGACGCCGCCGATCAGCTCCGTCGCGCTGCTCAGGTAGCCGGCGGCGATGAGGTGGACGCTGCCGCCGATCGCGACGGCAAGCAGAATCCCGAAGAGCGAGAGGAGACTCGCGCGGATACCGGAGCCGCGGGTGAGCCCAGAGCGCCACGCGTCAGCTGCGGCGATTGCGCGCCAGGCCGCAGCCGCCATGTTGAGCACCCCGAGAGCGCCGAGCCCGAACGGCGTAAAGAGGGCGCCGACGAGCCCCGAGGGGCCGTCGGCGGCGACGATGCCGGCGAGGAGGGCGACGAGGAGGAAGGGGGGAGCGACGAAGAGGAGGGCGGCGCGCCAGCGACGCTGATAGGCCTGACCGAGCCCCGGGAGCAGCATGGAGAGGACTGCACCGGCGAAGGCGGAACTGCGGGGGATCGTCGTGGCGATGCTCACCCCCTCACGATAGCGGCTCCCCCTAAGCGCGCCACGCTCGCTCGTTTGCGTACGACGGGGGGGCGTGGCACGCTCGCACCATGTTCCGACCTGTCGCCTCGCGCCCAGACCTCATCGCCCTCGAGCACGAGGCGCTCGCCTCGTGGCGTGCTGAGCGCACCTTTGATCACCTCCGCGCGCAGACGGCGGGAGGTGAACCCTGGTCGTTCCTCGACGGGCCGATCACCGCCAACAATCCAATGGGGGTTCACCACGCATGGGGTCGCACCTATAAGGATCTCTTCCAGCGATTCCGCGCCTCGCTCGGCCACGAGCTGCGCTGGCAGCAGGGATTCGACTGTCAGGGTCTCTGGGTCGAGGTCAACGTTGAGAAGGATCTCGGCTACACCTCAAAGCGACAGATCGAAGAGCAGGGGCTCGCCGAATTCATCTCGCTCTGCAAGCAGCGCGTCCTCACCTACGCCGCGCGCCAAACTGAGCAGTCGATTCGTCTCGGCATGTGGATGGATTGGAACGACCCCGCTGAACTGCTGGCGATCCGCGATGGGCTCGCGAAGGACCCCGCCGCCCCAGTCACGATCCATGGCGCACATGGACCAGTCACGGCACCAGCCGAACTTCTTGCCGGAAGGCTCGGGTCGCCGGAGATTGGCGGCTCGTACTTCACCTTCTCCGACGAGAACAACGATCTGATTTGGCGCTTCCTTGCTGAGTGTCACCGCCGCGGCTGGCTCTACAAGGGGACCGACAGCATGCCCTGGTGCGCGCGCTGCGGCACCGGCATCAGCCAGCACGAGATGACCGAGGGGTACGCGGATCGCGACGATCCGTCGCTCTACTTCGCCTTTGACCTTGTCGACCGGCCAGGCGAGCAGCTCATCGCTTGGACCACGACGCCGTGGACGGTGCCGGCGAACGTTGCCGCCGCGGTGCATCCAGACGTTGATTACGAGTTGGTGGAATTTGATGGGCGTCGACTCTGGATGGCGGCGGCACGACGCGCTGCGACCCTTGGTGGTGGTGCGCCGCGTGCCAGTGTGATCGAGCGCCGTAAGGGAGCAGAACTTGTTGGGTGGCGGTATCGCGGGGCGTTTGATGCGCTTCCCGCAGTCACGGCGGCGCTCGGCGAAGGGGGCGCAGCGCATCGCGTCGTCTCCTGGAGTGAGGTCGGTGCCGAAGAGGGGAGTGGCATCGTGCACATTGCCCCTGGATGCGGCAGTGAAGACCACGCACTCGGGCGCAGCGAGGGGCTCCCCTCGATCGCGCCGATCGATGAGTCGGGGATCTACCTCGAAGGGTTTGGCACGCTCTCCGGTCGCAGCTGGAGCGAGGTTGCCGACGACGTTGCCGATGCGCTGAAGGGGGCCGGGTCGCTGCTGCGTCGCGAGACGATCACGCACCGCTATCCGCACTGCTGGCGCTGTTCGACGCCGCTCGTCTTCCGCGAGGTCGACGAGTGGTTCATCAGCATGGGTCCG
>QWQR01000053.1 GCA_003670745.1 Chloroflexota bacterium | reverse complement strand
GCCCCGCCGCCCTTCGCGGCGTCGCCCAGCCACTAAGGATCAAGACCGGCGTTAAGAAGACGCCGCCACCGGTGCCGGTGAGTCCCGCGAGTAGACCAAGGGTCGCACCAACGCCGAGTGCGGCGGCGATCGGCATCGGCCGTTCGTTGCGAGACGTGCTGACGCGCGGTTGTAGCAGCCCGGCAAGTCGCGCCGCTGCGATGACAAGGATCACTGCAACGAGTGGTCGATAGAGCGCGCCCGGGAGCATCGCCGTTGCGCCGATCGCCGCCGCTGGGATCGACGTCACGATGAGCGGCGCGAGTCGTCGCATGTCGATCTGCTTTGCCGCCGCAAAGCGAAGCGTGACGATGCCGCCGACGACGAGGTTTAAAACGAGTGCCGTTGGTCGCATCGTCAGCGGAGCAACCCCCGCCAACGCCATGATCGCGAGGTAGCCGGTCGCCCCGGCGTGGCCCACCGAGGCGTAGAGGAGGGCGACCAGCCCGAAGATCGGGACGATCAACTCCCATGGGATCGGGCTCGAAGCGCTCACGCGACGATGCTAGCGCCCCGCACCAGCCGCATTACCGTGGCGTCCCCTCACAAATTGTGGATAACCCACGGTTTCGGCTCCCACGTTTCCGCTACCCTTCCCGCACTGCGGACGATCCGCAGGCGAGGGCGTAAGCCCTTGCTGATGTAACAAGGAGAGAACGAATGAAGAACCTGCGGATCGGCGCGATTAGCGCCGCAATCCTCATGGTCGCGGCCGCCTGCGGAGGCTCTAGCGCCCCCGCCGCTGAGTCCGTCGACTTCTCTGCGCGCAGCTGGCCAGAGGCCGGCGCAGTCGCTTGTGCCGCTGGCGCAACTGGCCTGTCGCAGATCACCTCGGTCGACGAGTCGACCGTCGTCTTCAAGCTCTGCGCGCCTGACGTGGCGTTCACGCAGAAGCTTGCCCTCACAAACTTCGTGGTCAACGACTCGGGCTACCTGAAGGCGCACACCGCCGACGGCTCGATCGTCGAGAAGCCGAACGGCACCGGGCCGTTCTCCTTCAAGGCCTGGGAGAAGGGCTCCCAGATCGTCCTCAATCGCTTCGATGGCTATTGGGGCACCAAGGCCAAGGCGAAGACTGCAGTCATCCAGTGGCAGGACGAGGCGGCGGCTCGCCTCCTCTCCCTCCAGTCTGGCGCTGCCGATGCGATCGACAACGTCGCTCCTACCGACTTCGCAGCGATCTCGGCTGATTCAACGTTGTCGCTTAAGGCACGCGAGGGTTTGAACATCCTCTACCTCGGCATGAACAACGCATTCAAGCCGTTTGATGACGTGCGCGTTCGCAAGGCGATCGCTCTCGCCGTTGATCGCCAGCGCCTCGTCGACACCTTCTACCCAGGCGGGTCGGTGGTCGCGACGCACTTCACGCCGTGCTCGATCGAGTTCGCCTGTGAGGGTGATGACTGGTACGCCCAGGACATCGCCGCCGCAAAGGCGCTCCTCGCCGAGGCCGGTTACCCGAACGGGTTCAAGACGACCCTTGCCCTTCGCGACAAGGTGCGCGGCTACCTGCCGGCACCGGTCGATGTGGCCACCGACATCCAGGCACAGTTGAAGGCGATCGGCATTGATGCCACGCTTGACGTGCAGGAGTCGACGACCTTCCTCGACAATTCGAGCGCAGGGAAGCTCACCGGCCTGCATCTCCTTGGTTGGGGTGCGGACTATCCAGATCCGACGAACTTCCTCGACTATCACTTCGGGGCAAATTCTTCGGTGCAGTTCGGTGCAAAGTTCGACGCGATCACCAGCGCGCTCTCCAAGGCGGGCGCGACGGCTGATCCGGCGCAGCGCAAGGCGCTCTACGCCGAGGCGAACAACGCAATCCGCGAGAACATCCCGATGATCCCGATGGTTCACGGTGGTTCTGGCGTTGCGTTCAAGGCCGACGTTGCAGGAGCCCACTCGTCGCCGCTTGGCAACGAGGAGCTCTCGGTGATGGATCCAGGTGGTCGCGATTCGATCGTCTGGATTCAGAACGGCGAGCCGGGCGGCCTCTACTGCGCCGACGAGACGGACGGCGAGAGCCTTCGTGTCTGCGGCCAGGTTCAGGAGGGCCTCTTCGGCTTCAAGACGGGTACCGCAGAGGTCAAGCCGCTCCTTGCCACGAAGTGCGATGCGTCGGCCGACCTGCTCACGTGGACCTGCACGCTCCAGAAGGGCGTGAAGTTCCACAACGGGGCAACCTTTGACGCAAGTGACGTGCTCGACACGTTCGCTTCGATCTGGGACTGCTCACACCCGTATCACAAGGGCCGCACGAGCATGTTCGAGTACTGGGGGCTCATCTCGGGCTTCTTGAACCCGGATGCGTGCGCCAAGCCCGCAGAGTGATTGCGATCAGTTGAAGCGCCGTAACGCGCGTTAACTGAGGCCCCCGCCGCCACCGTAAGGTGGTGGCGGGGGTTCGCTTAGTAAAGGAACGATTGAGGAGGTGATGCGCCGATGACGACCTACGTCCTCCGTCGGCTGCTCGTCAGCCTCCCCGTGATCTTCGGCATTCTCGTCGCCGTCTTCGTGATCACCCGCGTGCTCCCCGGCGACCCGTGTCGCGCCCTTCTCGGCGAGAAGGCAACCGAGGCGGCCTGCACCGCCTTCAACACCCGCTACGGCTTCGATCAGCCAATCTTCGTGCAGTTCATCCGCTACCTCGGCCAGGTGTTAAGCGGCGACCTCGGCGAATCCATTCGCTTCGGCATCCCAGTGACGCAGCTCTTGCTGGAGCGCCTTCCCACCACCATCGAGCTTGGGCTCATCTCGCTGACGATCGCCTCGGTCGCCGGGATCCTGCTCGGCATCTCGTCGGCGACCCGTCGCAATTCCAAGCGCGATGTTGCGACGATGATCTTCGCCAATCTCGGCGTCTCAATTCCGGTCTTCGTGCTCGGCCTGATCTTTGCCTACTTCTTTGCGATCGTTCTTAAGGGGACGCCGATCGCCCTTCCGCCTGCCGGTCGCTACACCGCCGGCGTGATCCCCGATGAGATCGCCGTAGCGTGGGGGCTCGGCGGGCTTGGCGGCCCGTTGCGAGTGCTGCTCGACTTCATCTCGAATATGGCGATCCCCAATGCGATCCTGACGCTGCGACCAGACCTATTGATTGATGCGCTCTCGCACCTGATCCTGCCGTCGATCGCCCTCGCCACGATCCCGATGGCGGTGATCGCGCGTGTCACGCGCTCGTCACTCCTCGACGTGCTTGGCACTGACTACATTCGCACGGCGCGAGCGAAGGGTCTCTCCGCGCGCGAGGTGGTCTCGGGGCATGCGCTGCGCAACGCGCTGCTCCCCGTAGTGACGGTGATCGGTCTCTCGCTCGGCGGTCTGCTCTCTGGCGCGGTGCTCACCGAGACGATCTTCAACTTTGCTGGGGTCGGCCGCACGATCTCCGAGGCGATCACGGCGCGCGACTACGTGGTGGTGCAAGGGTTCACCGTGGTGGTGAGCGTCGGCTATGTGGTCGTGAACCTGCTCGTTGATATCAGCTACGCCTACCTTGACCCGCGCGTGCGCATGGAGGGGTGATGAGCGCCCAGACGCCGTTCCGACGTGCACTCCGCTCCTTCCTGGAACAGCGCACTGCCCGTGTCGGGCTCATCATCTTTAGCGTGCTGCTCCTCGCCGCCATCGGCGCCGACGTGATCTCGTCGTATGACCCAACAGGAGTGCTCATCGGCGTTGAGCCGACTGCGAAGCGCCTCGCCGGCCCGTGCATCAATCTCTTCGGCTGTGAGGGCCCGCAACACGTCTTCGGGCTCGACAGCAACGTGCGTGACGTCTTCTCGCGCGTGATCCACGGCGCCCGCCTCAGCCTGCAGGTCGGTGTGCTCACCGTTGGCTTCGCGATCGTAATCGGCACCCTCATCGGAGCCGTGGCAGGGTTCGTTGGCGGCTGGGTCGACAACCTACTCATGCGCCTCATGGATGTGCTCCTCGCCTTCCCGAGCCTCCTCTTGGCGATCGCGATCGTCACGGTGATCGGCCCCGGCCTACTAAATGCCCAGATCGCGATCGGCATCGTCGCCATTCCGATCTACGCGCGCGTGATGCGCGCCTCGGTGCTCGGCCTACGCGATCGCGAGTTCGTCTCGGCGAGCCGCGCCCTCGGCTCCTCGGAGGCGGGGATCCTCTTCCGTAAGATCCTGCCGAACGCCCTCACCCCAATCATCGTGCAGGGGACGCTCGGGATCGGCGGCGCAATCCTCGACGTAGCCGCACTCAGCTTCCTTGGGCTCGGCGCGCAGCCACCGACCCCAGAGTGGGGCTCGATGATCGGTGGCGATCGCAACCTGCTCTTCTCCTCGCCGCATGTCGTGGTCTTCCCCGGCATTGCGATCACCCTGACTGTGCTCGCCTTCAACCTGATCGGCGACGGCCTACGCGACGCCCTCGACCCAAGGTTGCAGCGATGAGTGGCGACGCACGATGAGTGAGCGACTGCTCGAGGTTCGCGACCTTCAGACCGTCTTCCGCCTGCGCGACGGTGTGGTGCGCGCCGTCGACGGCGCGAGCTTCGGCGTAGACCGCGGCGAGGTGCTCGGCCTTGTGGGCGAGTCAGGGTGCGGCAAGAGCGTCACCTCACTCTCGATCCTGCGCCTCATCTCCGAGCCTGGCCAGATCATTGGCGGAAGCGTGCGCTTCGACGGCGAGGAGCTGCTCACCGCGAGTGAGGAGCGGATGCGCCAGATCCGCGGCAACCGCATCGCGATGATCTTTCAGCAACCGAACTCGTCGCTGAATCCGGTGCAGCGACTCGCCGACCAGATCGGCGAGGTGCTGCGCGTGCACAAGGGGCTCGATCGCAAGGCGGCGCGCAACCGCGGCATTGAGCTGCTGGAGCAGGTTGGCATCCCCGATCCGGCCCGTCGCGCCGATGCGTACCCGCATGAGATCTCGGGCGGCATGGCGCAGCGCGTGATGATCGCCATGGCGCTCGCCTGCGAACCGGAGCTGCTCATCGCCGACGAGCCAACCACCGCGCTCGACGTAACGATCCAGGCGCAGATCCTCGAGTTGCTCCGCGACCTGCGCGAGCGCCTCGGCACGGCGATCGTCTTGATCACACACGACCTTGGTGTCGTCTCGGAGTTCTGCGACCGCGTGGCGGTGATGTATGCCGGCGAGGTGGTTGAGGAGCAGCGACGCGAACCACTCTTCGACGGGCCACGTCACCCATACACCCAGGGTCTGCTCGGTGCGATCCCGCGCGCAGGCACCGGTCGCGGGCAGCTCAAGGTGATCCCAGGGCAGGTCCCGTCGCTCATGGAGCCGATCGCCGGTTGCCGCTTCGCCGATCGCTGCATTGAGCGCGAGGCGGCGGGGATCGCCGCATGCACCACGCGGCACCCCGATCTCTTGGCGCACGGCGCGAGCGCTGGAAGCGTGGTGCGCTGCTTCTTGCACGACAAGGAGGTGCGCGCATGAGCGCCGCAAACCTCGCGAAGGCCGTAAGCGCCAAGAGCGATACGGCGCCGATCCTCGAGGTGCGCGGGCTCGCGAAGACGTTCCCGGTGCGCGCCGGTGCGCTGCAGCGCAAGGTCGGCGAGGTACGCGCCGTTGACGGCATCGATTTTACGGTGCGCCGCGGCGAGACGCTCGGCCTCGTCGGCGAGTCGGGGTGCGGCAAGACGACGGTCGGCCGGCTCATCCTTCG
>QWQR01000052.1 GCA_003670745.1 Chloroflexota bacterium | reverse complement strand
CTCGGACGCAGCCGCACCGCTGACGTGGCGCAAGCCACATCAACAGTGAACACGTAGTCCGAATCAGCCCCGAGCCCGCGTCGGATCCGACGTGGAATAGTAGAAGGAGGACCTCATGAAGGTCTTTAAGAAGAGTGGGGCCGTAGCCGCCCTCGTTGCTCTCTCGTTGATTGCAACGGCTTGTGGTGGCAGCTCGGCCAAGGCTGTTGACTTTGTCTTCTTCGGCGGAATCACCGCAACCGGTGCTCCGCTCGTTCGAAGCCAGATGACGGCCGCGGGTCTTGGTGACCTCGCGTTCATGGGCGGCGACGGTATCGTCGACGGAGATAGCCCAGAGTCCTATGTAGGCACAGCAGGTGCCGCCGCAGCGAACAGCTTCGGCTCAGTTGCCGGTATCAACGAAGAGTTGATCCCAGATGCAGCCGGCTTTGCTACAAAGTTCGAGGCTGAGTTCGGCAAGGCGCCTGGCGCATATGCCGCATCGTCATACGCCTGCACTCAGGTTCTCTTGACCGCAATCGCCAAGGCGGCTGTTGCTGGCGAAGTGAGCCGTGAGACGGTACGTGCCGCTGCAGTTGATCCAACCGCGAAGTACGACACTGCCTTGGGCAGCGTTAGCTTCGACGAGGTTGGCGATACAACTCAGCGAATCATCTCGCTTTACCAGGTTGCAGACGGCAAGTGGTCCTTTGTTGACCAGGTCAATGCCGGCGAAGACCAGACTGGCGGAGACACCGTCACGTACGGTGGCGCAAGCAACGGCAAGACTTTGAAGATCGGCATCTCGCTTCCGCTTTCGGGAGCATCAGCCGCATCCTCAGAGCCTGCACGAGACGGCGCACTGCTAGCGATCAATGAGGCCAATGGTCTTGGCGGAGTTGGTGGGTACAAGTTTGAGGCCGTGATCAAGGATCACACTGGCTCAGATGGCTCCCACGCCCCAGACATTGCAGCTGCGGACATGACAGCATTTGTTGCTGACACGGATGTAGTTGGAGTTGTTGGCCCATTCAATTCGGGCTCAGCAAAGGCACAGATCCCAGTTTCAAACGAGGCCGGGCTGTTCCAGTGCTCCCCATCGAACACCAACCCAACACTCACGATCGGTGAGGACGGGAAGACTCTACGCGCTGCAAACCCTGACAAGATCAATTACGTTCGACTTTGCTCGAACGATAACTTCCAGGGAGCTGCGCTTGCGAAGTACGCCTATACAACCCTCGGCCTGCGCTCGGCACTCGTCATTGACGACACCGAGACGTACGGTAAGGGCCTAGCGGACGTATTCGCAGCAGAGTTTGCGAAGCTTGGAGGAACTGTTGTGGGTCGTGAGGCAGCTGCCAAAACGACAACCGACTACGCAGCGATCCTAAGCCAGTACGTTCCAGTAACCAAGTAACTAGCCCCCAAAGCCTAGCTTTGGGAGATATAGTTAACCGCCTGGGCCAGCTTGCTGGTCCAGGCGGTTTCATCACTACAACCGTTATCGTCGAGTAAACAACAAGGTTTGAACGAATGTAGAGGGAGGAATGTGTGGTTAGTCCTCTAGCCTGGGCTAAGCGGAACAGCGTCCTACTTTGGGTCGCCGCCGTGGCCATCGCGTTCTTCCTTGCAGTGCCGCCGGTTCAGTTTGTCAATGCGCTTACCCTCGGAGCGATCTACGCCCTTATTGCGCTCGGGTACACAATGGTTTACGGGATCGTTGAGTTGATCAATTTTGCCCACGGTGATGTGTTCATGCTTGGCACATTCGTATCGCTCAGCATTCTGATTGACGTAATGGGAGTTACTGGCCCGATCACAAACCCTCTTCAGCTAGCAGTTGTTTTGATCTTCATCCTGGCAGTGACAATGGGTCTAATGGGAGCTGTTGGATTCCTGATCGAGAAACTCGCGTATCGCCCACTGCGCAATGCGCCAAAACTCGCCCCCTTGATCACGGCGATCGGCGTCAGCTTTATTTTGCAGAATATTGTCCAACTATGGAAAGGTCCCTACAAAACCAACTTCCCACAGTTCTTTCCCATGGACGCCGCACTCATGTTCGGCAGTGTCCGCATTGGACTGATTAACGTCCTTGTGATTGCTGTCGCACTCATCTTGATGATCGCACTGCAGCTCTTCATCACGCGCTCAAAGACTGGCCGCGCGATGCGGGCCACCGCACTCGACCCAACAGCTGCCGCCTTAATGGGGGTGAACATTGATGCAACAATTAGCCGCACGTTCGTCATTGGTGCTGCCATCGCAGGGGCCGGGAGCGTAATGTTTGGACTCTACTTAGGCATTACGGACTTCTCAATCGGCTTCCTCGCTGGCTTGAAGGCCTTTACGGCCGCTGTAGTCGGGGGCATTGGCAATACATTGGGAGCAGCACTCGGAGCATTTACTATCGGCTTTACTGAAGTAGGCGCAACTGTCGCGGGGTTCTCTCGCTGGAAAGACGCCATCGTGTTCATATTGCTGGTCGCATTCCTTACGTTCCGGCCAAATGGCATCTTGGGATCAGACTCGTCTGACCGAGCATGATGAACCGTATGCGTGAGTATCTCCTGCGCCATCGCAGCCTAGACATCGTCCTCAGACTGACGGCGATTGCAATTGTGCTTCCACTGGTGGCCGCAACGCCGATCTTCGGGGCATTCCAGCCGTTTAATGGCTGGCTCACCGGGTTTGCCAATGCGGCTATTTTCGTCATGCTCGCGATTGGGCTCAACATTGTTGTTGGTAAGGCCGGCCTTCTTGACCTTGGCTTTGCGGCATTCTTTGCGATCGGCGCATATACATATGCGTTTGGCGCATCAGCATATTCTGGCAACGATATTCCGTTCTGGTTGATGCTCCCGATTGGAGCTGTTGTAACGGCGATCTTTGGAGTTGCCATCGGAGCGCCAACCTTGAGGCTCCGTGGCGACTACCTCGCCATCGTTACGTTGGGATTCGGTGAAATCATTCCGAATGTGCTGCTCAACTCAGATAAATACACGCTGGGGACAAATGGCATCAGCGGTCTTGATCGTCCCGAGCTTCCGATTATTGGGGTATTCAAGAGCAACGAGCCATGGCCGTGGTTCATCCTTGCGATCGTGCTCATCGGGCTCATCATGATTGCTGCTGACCGGATCAGCTTCTCTCGGATTGGTCGGGCATGGGAGGCAATTCGCGAAGACGAACTCGCCGCGGCGTCTAACGGGATTAACACCGTGACGTTCAAGCTGCTGGCGTTCGCCATCGGTGCCTCTACGGCGGGCATTGCGGGTGCGTTCTTGGCGTCAAAGTTAAGCTTCGTCTCCCCAGATCAGTTTAAGTTTTCAGTTTCCGTGACCGTGTTGTCGATGCTCGTGCTCGGCGGGATTGGGAATCTGTGGGGAGCCGCAATTGGTGCATTCCTTCTCTACTTTGTCCAAAGCATTCTCCTGAAGCAGCTGAATGAAGGCTTCAAGGGCGTGCCTGTGCTGGGCGAGATTGACTTCCTGCAGCTGCAATATCTGCTGTTTGGACTTGCTCTCGTCATCATGATGCTCCGGAGGCCAGGAGGGCTGTTCCCCGAACGGAGAGCTGCACGGCATCGAGCTGGAGAGTCAAAGCAATGAACAAGAGTTCGCCTGTGCTTGAGCTAAAGGGTGTTGGACGCAGTTTCGGTGGGCTTATTGCCGTGAACTCAGTTGACCTGGAAGTTGCTGCAGGATCAATCACGAGCATTATTGGACCGAACGGTGCAGGGAAGACAACCTTGTTCAATGTGATCTCCGGTCTCTATGCCCCTACTCGAGGGGAGATCATGTTGAACGGCGTGGTCCTGGCAACACCCGACCACAAGACCGAACGTGAAGCACTTGTTTGGGCAGCCGTGGCCGTTACAGGGAGCGTGCTTGGCGCGGTTGCGGGTTTAGCAATTGACGCCCCTGCCGGCCTTGCGGGAGTCGGTGCAATCGTCTCATCTGGTGGCATTCTCCTCGCCGCAGTAGCCCGACCATCGTGGTACACGCGACTATGTTCTCGGCTGGGGATTCGTCGCTCAGCCCGGCCGAATGATGTTGTCTTTCTTGGCGTTGCTCGAACGTTTCAGAACATTCGGCTCTTCAAGGAGATGTCTGCGCTAGAGAATGTCATGGTGGGCACTCATGCCCGCACAGAGGTTGGCCTATTTGATGCGCTACTGAATACGCGGCGCTTCCGCCAAACCGAGAGCGCATCAGAGACTCAGGCGTTAACGCTACTGGAGGCAGTAGGCCTGCAGAAGCAGGCAAATGTCGCTGCGAAGAATCTCGCCTATGGCGATCAGCGCAAGCTAGAGGTTGCCCGCGCCCTTGCGTCACAGCCAAAACTACTTCTGCTCGACGAACCAGCGGCTGGAATGAATCCTGCGGAGACTGAACAAATGATTGAATTGATCAAATCTATCCGAGATAAATTCGGCGTGACGGTTGTACTTATTGAACACGATATGCGAGTTGTTATGGGGATTAGCGAAAAGATTGCGGTGCTGGATCACGGTGAAAAAATCGCAGAGGGAACCCCGCTAGAGATTAGAAGCAATCCTCGTGTGATCGAGGCATATCTTGGCCGCGGCGCGGCAACGGGAGCATGACGATGGCGCTACTTGAGCTTATCAATGTGCACACGTATTACGGAAATATCCACGCGCTCAAGGGGGTTAGCCTGCGAGTTGATGATGGCGAGATTGTGACGCTGATCGGTTCAAATGGCGCGGGGAAAACTACAACACTCCGCACCATCTCTGGACTACTAAGCCCCCGAGAAGGAAAGATCACTCTTGCCGGCAAGGATATTCAGGGTCTACCGGCACATGAGATTGTGGCCTTGGGCGTGGGGCACTCCCCGGAAGGAAGACGTGTTTTTAGGAAGATGAGTGTCCGCGAAAATTTGGAGATGGGGGCCTATCTGCGTAAGGCGGGCCCTGAGGTCTCAAGGGATCTGGAGCGCGTTTTGGATCTGTTTCCACGGCTACGTGAGCGGTTTGAGCAGAAGGCTGGCACCATGTCTGGTGGTGAGCAGCAAATGCTTGCAATTGGACGTGCCCTCATGACGAAGCCGCGAGTTCTGCTACTTGATGAGCCTTCAATGGGCCTCGCGCCGATCCTCGTGGAGCAGATTTTCGAGATTATTCGTGAGATCAATAAGGCTGGAACGACAGTGTTATTGGTAGAGCAGAACGCCGTGATGGCGCTGGCGGTCGCTGATAGAGGCTACATCGTACAAACTGGCGAAATTACGCTTGAAGATTCAGCGGCGAAGTTGGCGAAGAATCCGAAGGTACGCGAGGCATACCTCGGCGTCTAGCCGGCGATCTTGCGGAGCGCTGCAAATAGGCGTCGGCCGTCACTCCGTTCGGCAATCTCCTTCGGGATATGACCACTTGTTGATCCAAGTAACCGCTGATGAGCAGCAATCGCGAGTGCCAATCCGGGTAGGTGGCGGTTCGGCTTCGCCCCACGCTCCCACCAGAGTCCGTCAATCGCGATAGCTCCCGTCGCCTTCACGCGTCGTAATTGAATTCTTCCGACGAGTGAGTCTCCCGCATGGATAGGCATCACATACGGCCCATAGACACGGCGCTTCTCGGGCGTGTAGATCTCCCAGCGGTAGTGAAAGTTATAGAGCGCCTCAAGACGCTTTCGGTCGTGGATCAGCGGGTCGAGCGGCGAGAGGAGCGCCACGGCGTTCGGATCCGCCGCTGCGGTTCGTGTCCCAGTGGTGGCGCGCACCGCCGCCTCCAGAGCAAAGCGCTCGGCACCTGGGATACGCCATACGCCAGGGAGCCCTTCGATTTCAATCTCATCAAGTGCGCCGCGAGCGGTGAGCCGACTCACGAGCTCCTTACGCTTCAGCG
>QWQR01000051.1 GCA_003670745.1 Chloroflexota bacterium | reverse complement strand
GCGTAGCCCTCGCGCTCGAGTCGCAGTGCAAGCTCAGGTCCGCCCGAGGTCACGATGCGACCGCGTGCGAGCACATGCACGAACTGCGGCTTGAGGTAGTCGAGCAGTCGCTGGTAGTGGGTGATCACCAACACGCCGAGATCGGGGGAGAGCATGGAGTTCACCCCTTCGGCGACGATGCGCAGCGCGTCGATGTCGAGCCCAGAGTCGGTCTCGTCGAGCACCGCCATCTCGGGCTTCAACAGCGCCATCTGCAACATCTCGAGTCGCTTCTTCTCGCCGCCAGAGAACCCATCGTTCACGTAGCGCGTCATGAACCTTTCGTCGATCTTGAGTGCGCCAATCTTCTCCTTCACGATCTTGCGGAACTCGCCCATCGTCATGCCGCCCTTGACTGGGTCTGACGGATCGAAATCAGGGTCGCGCACAAGGCCCGAGCGGCGTGCGTTCATTGCGGTGCGCAAGAAGCTCGCAACGCTGAGTCCAGGGATTGCGGTTGGGTATTGGAATGCAAGGAAGAGCCCGAGGCGCGCGCGCTGGTCGGCCTTCATCTCGAGAAGGTTGTGCCCCTTCCAGTGCACCTCACCGGCGAGGACCTGGTAACCGGGGTGCCCCATAAGGGCGTAGCTCAACGTTGTCTTGCCGGAACCGTTTGGCCCCATGATCGCGTGCACCTCGCCCGGCTTTACCACCAGGTCGATGCCGTCGAGGATGCGCTTCGTTGGGTCGGAGGCGGGGGCAACGACGAGCCCCTTGATCACCAGATGCGCTGCGCCGTCGCTCATTACTCCTCCTACGTTCTGCGCGCTATCGCTTGAGGGCGATCGGCGAGCCTGGCTTGGCCAAGTCGGCAAGGGTGAAGGAGTCGAGCGCCGTCGAGACCGCATCGCGCACGCGACTCCAGAGATGCACCACGGTGCAGGAGCCGGCGCGGTTGCATGGGCTCCCCTCTTCGGCGAGGCAGGACATCGGCACGATCGGCCCTTCGAGCGCACGCAGCACCTCGCCCATGTGCAGTTCGTTGGCGGGGCGAGCGAGTCGGTATCCGCCGTGTGCGCCGCGCTGGCTGTCGATGATCCCCGCGTCGCGCAGGCTGCCAACGATCTGCTCGAGGTAGGCGCGCGGCAGGTCTTCGGCTTCAGCGATATCGGTCAGCGAGACCGGCTCGCCGTGGTCCATGCGCGCGAGGGCAACCATGAAGCGCACGCCGTACTCACCGCGGGTGCTGAAGGCCACGGCGCCAGTGCCGTGCAGGCCACGTGCTCCACCTTCGGCTGCGTGCGTGTCGCTCATCGTCCCTCCGGAATTTGTTACCTCTATTCCGACCATTCTTGTCAGAGTTGAGATTACCCTATCCAGCATGGAACACCAGCATGGTGCCCGTGGGCGGGACCGGTACGACCGTATCGTGCAGTCGCTCCCCGACGGGCTGAGCGCTCGGGCGGTAGACCCCGCGCGCGACCTTGAGCCGATTGCAGCGCTTGTGAACGCCATGCGCGCGAACATCGGAGACCCACTGCTTGATAGCGCCGCTGATGTACACGACATCGTGGCTGGAACAGAGGTCGATACCGCGCGGGACACGCTCGTGGTTGCATCACTCGATGGGGAGTTGCTCGCATATGCGGTGGCCTACCCGGTTCTCGATAACGAAAAGCCCCGCGTGTTCCTTATGGGGGCAACGCACCCGACCCAACGCGGGCGCGGATTCGGCAGGGCATTACTCGAATGGAGCATTGACCGCGCCACGGAGCGACTTGCCGCTCTTCCGAACGGCACGATCCAGGCGCAGTGTGGCGACAGCGACTCGACCGCAGAGCGCCTGTACCAGGCAGCCGGTATGCGACCGATTCGTTGGTTCACCGATCTACAGCTTCGGTTCTCAGAACGCCCAACGCACACCGACCCTCATCGCTACCCGCTCCCTGAAGGTTGCACATCGCAAACACTCGAAACCGTCGACCGCGAAACCCTGCGATCACTGCATAACGCCTGCTTTGCAGATCACTGGGGCTCATCGCCTGTATCGCAGGAGTTTTGGAACAACGAGTTTCTTGCACACGAGAGTTCGCGACCGCACCTCTGCGAGATCGTGTTTGACCGCAGCGGCGCGGCCGTTGCATATCAGCTCACGAGTGAATTTCCCCAAGATGCTGAAACCACGGGGAGAGTGCTCTGGATCGACAAACTCGGCGTACATCCGCTCCATCGGCGCAACGGGCTCGCGACAACACTCATTGAGCGTCACCTTGCGCGTGCAGCGCGAGATGGTTACGAGGGTTCGATGTTAGGTGTTGATGCTGATTCGCTCACGGGTGCGAATGTGTTGTACGCACGCATCGGATACACGCGGCGCTACGGCGGAGTTCGCTACATCCTGGGCGACGCACAGTATTCGTAGCGCGCGTTCAGCGCGAGATTAGTCGCGAACGGGCGTCTGGGAGACGGAGCGCGTTGCCGAGGCTTCCAGCATCTCGGCCTGGCGGGCAAGGAGCCAGAGAAGGTCGGCAAGGCGGTTCAGATACGCCAACAGGTGCTCGCCGGGCAGCAACCCCTCGCGACCGAGGGTCACACACCAGCGCTCAGCGCGACGAATGATCGTGCGCGCAAGCTCGATCGCCGAAGAGGCCTTGCTCGAACCTGGGATCACGAAGTCTTTTGGAAAGACGATCGTCGCCTCGGTGGCGGCGAGCAGTGCATTGATGCGCGCGAGCATCTTCGGTGAGACCTTGGTGCGCCCCTCTTCGAGGCGGCCCCATGCGTCGGGGTTGGTGGCGAGTTCAGCGCCAACAACGAAGAGGTCGCGCTGGATTGAGAGCAGCGTCTCGTCGAGCGCGCTGATCCCAGCGCCGGTAAGGCCGATCAGTTCGGCGCGCGCCATGCCAAGCGCTGCGGTCGCCTCGTCGACAGTGCCGTACGCCTCAGTGCGCACGTCGTCTTTACTAATGCGATCGCCGCCGAAGAGAAGACCCGTGGTGCCAGCGTCGCCCTTGCCGGTTGCAACCTTTGATGGCGGAAGCGCGAGGTCGTCGTGTTCGGCGGCGCTCACCACTCGAGTCCTGCATCCTTCGGATCCCAGCGCTCGGCGAGGAGCGTGACCTTGACCGGGTGTTCGAGCACCGACTCAGCCTGCTCCTTTACTTGGGCGAGCATTGAGCCTGCGTATGGGCAGAAGGGGGTGGTGAGGATCATCTTCACCTCAGACTCGGTCTCACCAACGATCACCTGGCGAATGAGGGCGAGCTCGACAACGTTCATGCCGATCTCGGGGTCAACCACCGAGCGCAGCGCGTCGAGGATCGCGAGCTCTGTGGCGCGCTTCTCGGCGTCGAACGGAACGGTGGCGAGTGTCTCTCCTGCCACTGCGTCGTCACTCATGAGGCGATCGCCGCCTCTTCGACGGTGAGTCCCGGCCCGAGCAGCGCGCCGCCCTGGTCAAAGAATTCGGCGTAGTCGGATCGATTCGCGATCGCGTACTCGTAGGCGCGTGCGATGCCGACGATGCGCAGCTCAGGCATCTCGGCGAGAAGTCGCGCGGCGTCGTAGCCGCTCGCGCGTAGCTCCAGCAGGCGTCGCACGGTGAGGCGCGTGCCGTAAAGGAACGCCTCGCCGTTCTGCACGAGCGGATCAACGACCACCCATTTAATTGTCACGTCACGCCCCCTTGTAGATCGCCGCGAGGATGCGGTTGCGCTTGCGCAGGTCGCCGCCGAGGCGTCGGTGCCACTTCAGCACAGCGATCCCTTCGCTGAGTGCGGCGTCGGCAAACGTCGCCGCCTCGCCGGTGAGCGTCGATGCGACGGCGATGCGCAGCCCCTCGTAGAGATCGGTCACGTCGTCCATGGAGATGCGGCGACGGCGCCAGACCGGCGTCGCGTGTTCGGTAAAGCTGCGCAGCGGCGCGGCGCTCTTGGTGCCGAGGCTCTCTCCGAGCTTGGCGAGCACCACCTCGGCGTCGGCGAGAAGCTGCTGCAGTCCAAGGTCACCGACACGGGTGCGCAGTTCGGGGTTGTGCTCGACCGCAGCAACGAGGCCGCGATCGGCGACGTTGCGCCATGCGTCGTGAAGGAGCGCGGCGGCCTCAGGGAAGCCCGCCGTCGGGTCAAGGGGACGAGCGCCGTGTAGGGGGTGGCTCATGTGAGAAGGGTACCATCGCCGCATGGCACGGATCGTCACGGTCACCCCGAACCCAGCACTCGACCTCACCCTTGAGGTGGAGCGTCTCGGCATTGGCGCGGTGAACATCGCCGGTGCCTCCCGCTTTGAATCGGGCGGCAAGGGGGCGAATGTCGCGCGCATGCTCGCCCTCCTCGGCGGCACAGCCAGCGCCACGGCGGGCGGCGCAGCGGAGAGCGTCGCAGCGGTGGTGGCCCTTCCCGCCGACGGCGCAGATTCATGGATCGCTGGATTCCCCCGTGAGGTCGAGCTCGTTGCGGTGCGTGTTGCAGGTTCGCTGCGCGCGAACGTTGCGATCACCGCCGCCGACGGCGAAACGACCAAGGTGAACATGCGCGGTGGACCATTGAGCGCCGCCGATGCCGATGCGTTACTCGCTGCGGTCGCCGCAGCCGCGCGCGGCGCCGCATGGGTGGTGGTCGGTGGGAGCCTGCCGATCGGCATGGAGCCCGCCTGGATCGGTCGCGTCGCCGATGCTGCACGCGCCGCTGGCGCAAAGATCGCGATCGACTGCGCCGGCGAGGCGCTGGAGGCGGCGGTCGCCGCGCGCGTTGATTTAATCAAGCCAAACGATGAAGAGGCATCGCGCCTCGTGGGGTTTGCAGTAAACGACCAACCGAGCGCCGAGCGCGCTGCAAGGCTCCTCATTGAGCGCGGTGTTGGCGCGGTACTGCTCAGCCTTGGTGCGAGCGGCGCGATCTATCGCGCGGTGAGTGCAGATGCGACGCTGCACGCGCCAACCCCACGCGCGAAGGTGCGCAGCACCGTTGGCGCTGGCGATGTACTCCTTGCTGCATTTCTGCACTCTCTCGCCTCTGGTGCGTCTGCCAACGATGCGCTGAAGAGCGCCATTGGCTGGGCGGCGGCGAAGGTGGAGCAGCCGGGAACGACGATGCCGACCGCGCCGCTACGAGGAGCGTAGGTCGGAGATCACCCTGCGCGTAATCTCGGCTGGGCGCGTGATCGCGCCGCCGACACACACCGCAAGCGCGCCGGCGCGCATCGCTGCCGCGACCTGCGCGCCCGTTCGATACCGCCCTTCGGCAATGGTGCGCTCTCGGCCCACCTGCGCAGCAATCGCAGCCACGAGCTCAATGTCTGGGTCGCTGGGGATCACTCCGCCGAGGTAGCCGGAGAGCGTTGACGCTGCGAAGGCGGCGCCCGCCGCCACCGCCGCGGCGGCTTCGCTCGCAGCCGCAACGTCGGCAAGGATCGGCACGCGCGTGCGCGCGACGACCGAGGCGATGAGATCTTCGGCACTCCCCTCGGGGTGCGGTCGTGCGGTGGCGTCGAGCGCAATCATGTCGGCACCAGCCTCGACGAGCGCGAGTGCATCGTTCAGGCGCGGGGTGATGCGCACGGCGTAGCCAGGGAGATCGCACTTCCAGAGACCGATGATCGGAACGCTCACGACGCGGCGGATCGCGGCAACGTCAACGGGAGAGTTCGCGCGAATCGCTACCGCTCCGCCCTGTACGGCGGCGACCGCCATCTTCGCCATGATCTCTGCGCCAAAGAGCGGCTCCTCTTCGGTCGCCTGGCACGACACGATCAGGCCGCCGTCGAGCGCGGCGCGTAGCTGCTCGATGCTGTAGCGCGGTTCCGCTGCGTCGCTCATCTGCTCACCTTAGCGTCGCGCGCATCGAGCGCGGCGATCCCAGCACCAACGAGCACCGCCTCGGCACCGAAGGTGGCGAGGCGAATGGTCGGCTGCACGGAGAGGATCGGGTTGCGCCTACGGAGTTCGGCATCAACCGCTGCAGAGAATCGATCCCAGCGCGCGGCGATCCCGCCGCCGATGACCACGGTCGCGGGGGCAAAGGCGACAGCGATATTGGCGATGCCGAGCGCCGTTGCGTTCACCGCAGCCTCGACGATCGCGCCTGCCGCCACATCGCCAGCTGCTGCCGCGCCGAAGATCTCGCCAGCAGATTTCGCCTGGCGCGCAGGGTCGCCGCTCAGCCAGGCGCGCTCCATGGCCCCTCCGCCGGCGAACGACTCCCAGCAGCCGCGCGCGCCGCAGAAACATGGCGCGCCGTCGAGGGCGATGCTGATGTGACCGAATTCAGCATGCGCGCCGTTCGCCCCTGTCGCTACGGCGCCGCTGCGAATGAGCGCCACACCGATCCCGGTGCCGATCGTCACCACGGCACACGGATCGGTGCCGACTCCAGCTCCGAGCCGCCCTTCGGCGAGTGCGGCGGCGTCGGCGTCGTTGAGGAGCGCCGACAAGGAGACGCCGAGGCTCGATGCAAGATCGCGCGGCAGGCTGCTG
>QWQR01000050.1 GCA_003670745.1 Chloroflexota bacterium | reverse complement strand
TTCGGCTCCACGATCATCATCCCGTACATGCCATTGGCGATGTGGTGGAGTGCAGGAGATGTACCGCAGTGGTACATCCACACCCCTGCAAACATCGCCCTGAATTCGTAAATCTTCTCTTCGCCAGGCTGGATTGAGGTCATCTCGTCGTTCCACGCTACGAGCGAACTGTGAAAGTCGATGCTGTGCGGGAGCTTGTTGGTTGCCGCATTGATGAGGTGCACCCGCACCAGGTCGCCGACCCGAACCCGAATCACGGGACCGGGGACTGAGCCGCCAAACGTCCACACGGACTGCTGGAAGCCCTTGGCGATGGTCATCATCTTTTCGGTCATCACCAGGTCAATGTTATGGGTGGTGCCCGCGAGTCGATCCGGCGCCGTGGCATCTTGTGGCACGTACGCTGGCGCGTTGGGATCAGCCGCGACGCTCGTTACTGGTGGCGGCCCGCCGTGGCTATCAGCCATGTGCACCGCTGCGCCCGCCACGGTGAGCGAGCCAGACATTCCTGCCGCCGCGTGACCAGGGATCGAGCAGATGAAGGTAATTCCGCCCGTTGGGATCACCATTACCGCCGTCACCGCCTCGCCAGGCTTTGCAGCGATCACCTGCCCGTCGGAGAGGGTGATGTCGTGGGGGGCTTGGCCGGTGTTGGTGAGGGTCACTTTGTACGATCCAGCAGTCGGAACATCAAGTGCTCCAGATTTAAAGCCAAGGTCAAATGCCGAAATGTCGATGGTGCCAAGCACCTTTCCTGAGGCGCCCGAATCTGTTCCCGACCCTGCACCCTGAGTGCTCGGCTTAATCGAGACCACCACCGCGAATAGCATCAAAGTGGCGCTCAGGATCAAGACGGCCATTACGCCCAATCCGAGACAGCCGGCCCCTTGCGGTGACTCCGCATTGCTCTGGTGGTATGTCTGCGTCACGTCAGGCTCCTTTCGATGTTGCCCAACGATTGCTGGACCATGAGATCAACGTACTCCGATCCCGCTGCAGCACCCTATTCTGAGCGGGTGACTCGCATATGAGAGAGATCCAGATTTCAGCCCTGCGGCTGAGCATGTGTCGTTTGGTTGGCGAACCCCACTATGTGGTGTCGCTGTTGAGGCGCGCCCTCACTACTGGCATGATGTGCCCATGATTGAGACCGCCTACTTCGCGACCGGCTGCTTCTGGGGGGCTGAGCGACGCTTCTGGCAGCTCGCTGGGGTGATCGAGACAGCGGTCGGCTACATGGGTGGCAGCGCCGCCGAGCCGACGTATGAGCAGGTCTGCACCGGGAGCACCGGGCACGCCGAGATGGTCAAGGTCGTTTTCGACAACCAGAAGATCGCCTACCGCCGGCTCCTCGAGGAGTTCTGGACGATGCACGATCCAACCTCGCTCAACCGCCAAGGGGGCGACGTGGGGTCGCAGTACCGGAGCGCCATCTACTTCACCAACGACAACCAACGTGAGGCGATCGAGTCGTCGAGCAAGCTCTACGGCGCGGCGCTCGCCGCCGAGGGGCACGGCCCGATCGTGAGCGAGGTGCGCTCAGCCGACGGCATGACCTTCTGGGCCGCCGAGGAGTACCACCAGCGGTATCTCGAGAAGAATCCGAAGGGGTACGACTGCCACAGCCAGACCGGCGTGCCATTCCCCTCACACGAGTGGCCTGAGATCGTTGTGAGCGGCGCACACCCTGCTGGGGGAAGCTTCCCTGTAGCCATCGATGAGGCGGCTCTCAAGGCGCGCGTCGACACCCTCTCGTTTGAGGTGCTGCGTCACGCTGGCACCGAACAGCCGTTCACCGGCGAATACGTGGACACCGAAACGATCGGCTCGTATCGCTGCAAGGCCTGCAGCGCCGAGCTCTTCACGAGCGAGACGAAGTTCCACAGCGGATGTGGCTGGCCCTCGTTCTACGCCCCGTCGTCGAACGACGCGGTGCTCCTTATTGAGGACCGCTCGCTCGCACCGCGGGTACGCACCGAGGTGCGCTGCGCCTCATGCGGATCGCACCTTGGCCACGTGTTTGAAGGCGAGGGGTACGAGGTGCCCACTGATCAGCGCTGGTGCATCAACTCCGTTGCGCTGGTGCTCCGGCCGAAGTAAATCGCTCTGGGGTCTGCAGGCGCGGACTACTGCCAACTCGCGATCATTAGCACCGACGCGACTGCACCGATCGGCACGTTCAGCACCATGAAGCGACGCCATGCGGCGCGCGCATCACGCACCGTTGTGCCTTCGCGCAACAGTGGCGTGGTCGAGAGAGCGTTCACCAGCGGCAGTGCCGCGGCAACGGCAAATCCCGTTCCATGGCCACTGGCGTTGGCTACCAACAGGATCGACGCAACGAGGTAGGCGCAGATTGCCATGAGTGCGGTGAGGCGCGCACCAAGGAGCGTGGCGCTGGTGGCGAGCTTCGCGCGGCGATCGGCGGTGCGGTCTTGGATTGCACCGACAAGGTGATTGCCGGCGTTCCAGCATCCGTAGGCGACGAGTGGTGCAACCCACGCAGCGTCGAACTGCACGGCGAGCGCGAGGCCGCAGAGTGGCGGCAGCAGGAAGTGCGACGCCGAGGTGATCGCATCAAGGATCGGAATGCAGCGGGTGCGGCCGAACCATGGTGCGCTGTAGAGCGCTGCAAGGGCAATCGCGCCGACGACGAACGGTGCTGCGCTCGCATCGGTGAACGCAACGAGCAGGCCGCCTGTAGCGCTACAGGCAAGGAGGACGCGCAGCGCCCGCAGGTCGCGTGGCTGTAGCAGCGCCCCCTCAATGCCGCCCTTGCGCGCATTCAACTCGTCGCTGGCACGGTCGTAAAGGTCGTTGATCCCATAGAGCACGGCGTTGTAGCCGACCCCCCACCAGAGCAGGAGCAGCAGAAGGGAGACGCCTCCAGCTTGAGCGCCAGCGGCAACGACCCCGGCGAGGAAAGGGAGGGCGGTGTTGATCCATGAGGCGGGTCGCGATGCGAGGAGCAGCCGCCAGGCGGTCCCCCGCGATCGCTGCGACCAGGCGCCGGCCACAAGGGTGAGGCTGCCGAACCCCAGCGCCCAGATCAAATCTTCAATCGGGGCGATGCCGATCTCGATCCCTGAACGCGCGCTCAGCGGGTAGTGAAAGACGCCGGCGGCGCAGAGCGTGTTGTCGAAGATTGCGGTGAGCGCGAGCAGCAGTGCCAGCGTTATCACCGCGCTGCGGTCGGCGGCGAGGAGTGGCGCTGCGAGCACGAGGCCCAGCGCTGCGATCGTGGCGACCACGGTTGTGTACTCAGGCGCGCCGCTGGTGACCGCAGTGATGGCAGCGATGATGACGAGTGCGATAGCGATCGCGATGGCTCGGCTGTAGGTCAGCGTCGCTGCGGCGCGAGTCGCTCGGCGCGACATGCGCTGCAAGGTGAGGGTGAGCAGCGCGAGGAACGGCAGCATGAAGAGCTCCTCCACTGGGAGGCCGCGCCCATACGGCCCGCTGCCAGGGAGCGCTCCGAGCGTGGCGACCGCGGGCGTGTAGAACCATCCGCGCGCGATGCCAGCGGCGTCGATGAGCAAGAAGGCTGTCGTGAGCAGCGCGATCACCGGAGCCACCTCACCGCGCGTCGGGAGGCGGTTGAGGCGTCGCGCGAGAGCCAGCGTGCCAAAGGTTGAAGCGATGATCCCCGCGAGGTAGGCGAGGCCGATCACCAGGCGTCCTCTGGGGCGAGAGCCGTGCAGGAGGAGAGGAGTATCACCCCCTGATCTTAGGGAATATGGGCGTGCGGTGCCCTGTAACCGTGCCAATTTTGTGCCCGCATTGGCCGAATCTCGCGAGTTCAGGATTTGGTGTAATTCGGTAAGATTCCCCCCAGTGGCGCTTGCCACAGAAGTAGGAGGCAATACATGGATCAGGTTCAGGCCTATCAGTTGGTCTACAACTTCATGTCCCTCGCGATCGCAGCGATGGGAAGCAGCTTCTTCTTCTTCGTCTCGGCGCGCGGCGCGCTGAAGCCGGAGAACCGCATGGCTGTAACGCTCTCAGCCGCAGTTGTGCTGATCGCGCTCTACCACTACGTGCGAATTTTCGACTCGTGGGTCTCGACTGCAGGCGGCTCGTTGGCCCCGTTCAACGAGGCGTATCGCTACGTTGACTGGATCCTCACGGTTCCGCTCCTCGTCGCCGAGCTCGTGCTGGTGCTTCGACTCGACAAGAAGATTGAGAGCGCGCTCCTCAAGCGCAACGTCGTGTATGCGTTCTTGATGATCGCGACCGGCTATTTGGGCGAGATGGACAATCAGACTACGATCGTTCTGGATTCGGCCCGAACCATTTGGGGCGCTGTCAGCTCGATCTTCTTCGTCCTGATCCTCCGCGACCTGTTCGGCGGAATCGACCTCTCGATCAAGAAGCAGAGCAAGGAGATCCAGGGGATCTTCAAGGTACTCCGCGTCGTGCTCGTCGCGACCTGGGGTGTCTACCCGATTGCGTATCTCCTCCCGACGCTTGGGCTCAGCCCTGGCGACGGCATGGTGCTGAAGCAGGTCGGCTACACGATCGCCGACATTCTGGCCAAGCCAGGCTACGGTCTCTTGATCTGGAGGATCGCAACCCTCAAGGACAAGGGCAACTCGCGCTAAATCTCGCGCACGGGAGCGCTACGAACGGGACTCGGGGCGACCCGGGTCCCGTTCGATTTTCCCCGCAGGCGCGCGCCAAAGCCCGCTTTCTGGTGATAGGATTCCCCGAATGACAATTGAAGGACTCCAGCCGGTCGGGGTACTCGTTGCCGCGATCGTGTCGATCGTGAGCGGCTCGATCTGGTTTGGGCCAAAGACGTTCTACCCCGTGTGGATGAAGGCCCGCGGCATTGCCTCCGGCCGACTGAAGGAGAACCACCAGCCCGCCGTGCTCTTTGGCGGTACCTTCGTCGGCGTGATCGCCCAGACTGTCACGCTTGCCGTGATCATCACCTCGCTGCAGAGCGGAAACGCAGGCTTCACGATCACCGATGGCGCAGGCGTTGGCCTCGCAGTCGGCGTCGGTATTGCCGCCTTCGCCTCACTTTCGCATCGCCTCTTCGGCGGCGAAAACTTCAAGGTATGGATCATCGAAACGGCTAACGATGCCATCAACCTTACGATCGCCGGGGCTCTGATCGCCTACTTCAACGGCGCGTAGCCGCGCACTGTTGCGCGTCGCTCGCGGAGCGAGCGGCCGCGATGCCAACTACCCGAGGAGCGGACGCAGCTCCACCCGACGATTACATGCCCTTGAGCCTTCCATTGCGAGTGCATGCGCGATCTCTTCTGTCGGTGCATTGATAATCCAAAGGCCGCTGTAGTAGTCGCTGCCGGAAAGGAGCGAGCGCGCCACGGACTCCCGTATGCCGTCACGGTTGTCGATGAGCGTAGCGCGGCTCGGGGCAGCGATGCCAACCGCGAGTACCCAGTGACCATTGGCGCGCAGGGCGTCATTGAATGCATCGATCGCGGCGATCTCGTTACCGTTCGCCGAGTTGGTCGTGTCGTCAATAACGAAGATCACGTATCGCATGGTTCAGCGCTCTTTTGGCGAAAAGGTGAGGTTCGCGGTGATCGTTTGGCCGAGCTCGAGCCCTTCGCCGAAGCGCACGGCGTTCTTGATCGGCAACAGGTAGGCGCCGTCCTTTGGGAAGAGCGAGGTGGTGAAACTCGTCGCGCCGATGATGCCCTTCACCGGGATCACCCCCCAGCCGTAGGTGAGCGCACGTGAGAGCGCCTTGATCTCGGCGCTCTGCTTTGGCGGAATTGCGACGAAGTGAAAGGGCGATGGTCCGCGCCAGTGGATGATCTCGCCGCGCACGCGCATCTGCATACGACGTCGCCGAGAGGTTAGCCGCGAAACTTGCCGAAGAGTGCCGATGCGTTCTGGCCGCCGAAGCCGAATCCGTTGATCAGCACGCGGTCGACCGGCACGTTGGTGCGGGCGGTGTTCGGCACGTAGTCGAGGTCGCAGTCGGGGTCGGGGGTTTCGTAGTTGATCGTGGGGGGCACGGTGCCGCTCTCGATCGCCTTGATCGCCGCGAGGCCCGCCACAGCGCCAGCGCCGCCGAGCAGATGGCCGACCATGCTCTTCGGCGAGCTGATCGGGATCTTGTAGGCGTGATCGCCGAGGGCACGTTTGATCGCCTTCGTCTCGGTGGCGTCGTTGAGCGGCGTGCTGGTGCCGTGGGCAACGATGTAGCTGATCTCTTCGACGGTTGCCCCGCCGTCGCGGATCGCCTTGGTCATGGAGGCTGCGGCGCCGCGCCCGGTCGGCTCGGGCGCCGAGATGTGGAATGCGTCGGCGGAGCTGCCGGCGCCAAGAAGTTCGGCGTAGATGGTGGCGCCACGGGCGCGTGCGTGGGCGAGCGTCTCAACGACGAAGACCGCGCCACCCTCGCCGAAGACGAAGCCGTCACGGTTCTTGTCGAATGGTCGGCTCGCGCGTGTTGGATCGTCGTTGCGCTTGCTCAGCGCCCCCATATTTGCGAGTGCGGCAAAGGCCATCGGGAGGAGTGGCGCCTCAACGCCACCGGCGA
>QWQR01000005.1 GCA_003670745.1 Chloroflexota bacterium | reverse complement strand
TTGCGCTCCTGCAGCGCGCAGCCGCAGCGAGCGATCGTGAGCTGCGCTTCCAGGCGCTGCGTCGACTCGCCACCGCCCTGGTGAATAGCGGCGACCTTGAGGCGGCGATCGACGTGTATCGCGCCGCTGAGCGTCATGCCCCCGCCGCTGGCACGCGCGCCCAGATCGCCACGCGCATCGGTTGGTTGACGCAGGAGACCGGCGGGAGCGAACGCACTGTACAGGCCGCCTTCTCGCGCTCGCGTGGCGGGGATCGCTACGCCTGGGTCGTTCGCGTCATGCTGCTCGTCACCGCCGCCGTCTCCGTGGCCGCATTCTTTTGGACAGACCTTTGGATCAGCCTCGCGCTCATTAAGGTCAACAGCGGCAACGACATCCTCTCCGCCGAACCGTGGCGCCTCCTTACGGTGGCGCTCGTGCACGGCTCACCGCTCAAGGCGGGGGTCGGCGCGATCCAAGGGACTGCGGTACATCTGCTCTTCAACCTCTTCGCCCTCGATCTTGGCGCGAAGCTCGTCTTTCGCCTCTACGGTGTTGGGCGACTCCTCCTTTGGTATGGGATTGGTGTGGTCGCCGCATCGTTGGCGAGCGCGATCTGGCTCCCAACGATCTGGTCGGTCGGCGCATCTGGCGGGGTCTTCGCCCTCTTCGGCGTCGCGCTCGGCGCAGAGTGGGCGCATCGACCGCTCGTAGAGCGTGGCGCACGCGCCGCGCTCGGGCAGATCGGTGGGCTGATCGTGATCAACCTGCTGCTCGGATTCGGCTTAAACCTCGCGGGTGGCGGGATCGACAACGCTGCACACGTCGGCGGATTGATCTGCGGCCTGCTCCTTGGCGTAACGATCGCACCGACGCGCGCGGAGTCGCTGCGCCGCCGCTGGGGCGGCGCCCCCACGATCGCCGGGGTTCGAGAAGGGCTGATCGTCGCCGGCGTTGCTGCGATCCTCGTCGTCACCTTCCTCTCCTGGCCGGCGCTCGCCCAGCTGCGCGCGACGCTCCCGATCTAGCGCCCGCCACTAGCGTGTTCGCGACGCTCTTCGACTCTCGGGAGTACGCACCAACTATCGAGGCGCGCATCGCGCTGCTGCAGCGCCTCGGCGGACCGTTTCTCACCACCGATCTTGAAGAGGGCCGCGTCGCCCGCGCCGCTGGCCTGCAGGTCGGCCTCATCGTGAGTGCCGACGGTGCCGATGGTGCTGACGACGGCGGGCAGGCCGGCACGGTGAGTGGTCGTGATGTTGGCGCGGTGCGCGACCTTGCTCCAGAGATCGTCGCGATCCGTTGCGCCGCGCTCGGCGATGCGCAGATGCACGACGTGGCTCCTGGTGGTGCGGAGCGCCGGAGCAAGCTCCTCGCGCGTCTGGCCACGTCGCTCGATGCGTTGAGCGGAGCCCATCGCATGATCATCGCGATCGACGGCGCGCTTGCGCCGCTCTCCGCCGCCGAGTGGGGGAGCCTTGCAGCGGAGAGTCTGGCGATCGACCCGATCGGCGATCCCGACTCCTGGCGCGCTGCTGCAACGTGGCCTGGCACGCGGGGGCTCCTGCTCGGTCTCATTCCGCCACCTGGTGGCGCAGCGCCAGAGGGCCCCGAGGTGCTCCTCTGGGCGATCGGCTACGCAGCGTCGCTCGGCGGACGCGGTGGCGATCGTGTCGGCGTTGCGGGCCTCTCGCGTCGCAACGGCGCGAGCGGCGAGGGTGGCGTTGTTGATGCCGCCGATGCTGCTGCGCGCATCGATGCGCTCAGTAGGATCATGGAACTCACCGCCGCCGATGGCGTAACGCGTCGCGCCAACCTAGATCCACGCGCGGTGAGCCCCGCCGCCCAGCTGCTGAGCGAGCGACGCTCACGATGAGCGCCGAGCCGATCGTCCTTGCCATCGGCCCGCTGCGCACGAACGTGGTGCTCATCGGCGATGTGGAGCGTCGTGAGGCGATCGTCGTTGATCCTGCGATCCCATCGCTCGCCGAGATCAGCGCGCACCTTGCTGCGCAGAGCTGGCGGCTGGTGCTCGCCCTCTCGACCCACGGACACTGGGACCACACCGGAGAGCTCGCTGCGCTGGTCGATCACGTGCGCACGAGCGAGAGTCGAGAGCTTGAGATCGGCGTGCATCCACTCGACCGTCATCGCCTCGTCGACCCGCAGCCGATGGCGGCGCCCTTTCCGATCCCGTCGGTGATCCCAACACGCGACCTGGTCGAGGGGGATCACATTCGCGCAGGCTCAATCGATCTCGAGGTGCTGCATACCCCCGGCCACACCGAGGGGTCGATCTCGCTCGTCGACGTGCGCGCCGGCATCTTGTACAGCGGCGACACGCTCTTTCGTGGGGCATGGGGGCGCACCGATCTTCCTGGCGGCGATGATGTCGCCATGCTCGCCTCACTACAGCGACTAGCCGCACTCCCGCCAGAGATGCGCGTCGTACCTGGTCACGGGCGCAGCACAACGATCGGCGACGAGCGCGACTGGATCGCATCAGCGGCGCGCGTCGGTTCGCTCGCGGCGGCGCGCTAATGCCAAGCGGCGGAGCGCCGGAGGGGCTGAAGCAACTGATCAGCGATGGGATCGCTGCGCCAAGCCTGGTGGCGCACGTTTCCATCCTCGTCGTGGCGCGTGTTCCACTGATCGTTGCCGGCAGCGCAGACCATGCAACACGAGAGCGCATCGCTGACGCATTCGCCGCCGCAACACCGCTCGCAGAGGGGGTGAGTGAGATCGAGATCGCCGACGGCGAGCGATTCACCTGGCTCGCCGATCCGGCGGGGGTCGGATGCACGATCGAGGGGGCAGGGGTGGCGCCACGATCGCCGCGAAGCACGCGCCTTCGCGCTCGTGCACTCCTTGAAGGGCTCGACCCGGTCGTTGCGCGCGCGCTCATTCGCTCGCTCGTGCGCGGCTACCAACTGATCGCCACCGCCGTCGCTCCAGACTTCGCGGCGCTCCGTGATGCGCTGCGGGTCACGCCGTACCGCATCCCAGAGGACGATCTGCTGCGCCTCGGCGTGGTGCTCTTCGTCGACGCGGCGGGTAGCACGGCGGCGAGCGGGGCGACACCGAACGGACGCGTCGTGAGCGCCTACCTGTTGCATGCGCCAGACCCCGCGGTGACCGCGCGACGCCCGCCGACGCTCCTTGCTGCGTGGAACCAGCGGAGCGCTGACTGGGACGACTTCGCCTGGGCGGCCGTCCCTGATCTCGCCGCGCGGACGGGATCTCGACACGAGGCCTATGCCGCACTGCTCGCGGAGCGCGAGCAACTCCTCGGCCACCCCGGCAGCGGAGAAACTGGCAGCGGGGAAAACGGCGCAGGGGCATAAGATCGTCGCATGAGGTCAATCGCATGAGCAGCATCGCCACCTCTCCCGCCGCGCTGCTGCAGCTCCTCGCCCCGTCGCTTCGGCTCGTCGCTGACGCCACGCCGCGCGTTGAGATCGTCGACGCCGCGCGCCTGCGCAGCGAGGGGGCTGCGATCATCGCCTGGAGCGCCGCCTTCTCCGTGGAGAGCGACGTCGTCGCCGCGGCGCAGTGGCTCGCCCGCGCCGCAGCGAAGGTGGCGGGGATTGAGAGCGCCAGCATCGCCCCCCTCTACGCCGCACGTGCGAGTGGAGGCTACGAGGGTCTCACCGTCCCCGCCCTGAACCTTCGCTCTCAGGTCTTTGACATGAGCCGCACCGCGCTCGAGCTTGCGGCGTCAATTGACGGCGCGGCGTTGATCTTTGAGCTCGCCCGCTCCGAGCAGACCTACACCTTCCAGCGTCCCGCTGACTACGCGACGAGCATCTTCTGCGGCGCGATCGCTGCAGGGTGGCGCGGCCCGCTCTTCATTCAAGGCGACCACTACCAGTTCGTTGCTGCAAAGTACGCCAAGGATCCCGATGGTGTCGCCGGCGAGATCGCGCGCGCCTGCAGGCTCGCCGTTGACGCTGGCTACCGCAACATTGACATCGACGCCTCGACGCTCGTCGACCTCTCGCTGCCGACGATCGCAGAGCAGCAGCGCGTGAACGTGGAGCGGAGTGCCGAAGTTGCCGCACTGATTCGCGAGCTAGAGCCTGCGGGGATTGAGATCAGCGTCGGTGGCGAGATCGGCGAGGTGGGGAAGAGCAACTCGACCGTTGAGGAGCTCGCCGCGTATCTCGATGGCTTCGCCGTCGCACTCGAGCGCCTGCGGCCAGGGGCGCGCGGACTTCGCAAGGTCTCGGTGCAAACCGGAACGAGCCATGGCGGCGTGCCGCTCCCGGGCGGCGGCGTCGCGACTGTAGCGCTCGACTTTGGCGTGCTGGAGTCGCTCGGCGCGCTGGCGCGCGAGCGTGGCCTCGCCGGCGCGGTGCAACACGGCGCCTCGACGCTCCCCGACGAACTCTTCGGGCGCTTCCCCGAGGTCGGCACCGCGGAGATTCATCTCGCGACCGGATTCCAGAACGCGCTCTACGATCACCCCGCCTTCCCCGCAGAACTGCGCAGCGAGATCAGCGCGTGGCTCCACGCGAACGCCGCCGACGAGGCGAAGGCTGGCGATACCGAGGAGCAGTTCCTCTATCGCACCCGCAAGAAGGCGCTCGGACCGTTCAAGCGTGCGCTCTGGGAGATCCCGCGCAAGGAGGAGATCCTCGCCTCGCAGCGCGAGCGGCTCGCAACCCTCTTCGGTCGCCTCGGCGTGGCGGGATCACGGCAGATCGTTGATCGGTATGTTCCGTTGACACCGGAGCCGCTCCCAGCGGTACCAGAGGGGCTTCTCGCCGCTACGCGCTAGGCGCGCTTCACCCCAGCTGCGTCGAGTGACTCATCGAGGATCTTCAGCGCGAGATCAACCTCTGCGGCGGTGGTGACGAGCGGCGGAATAATGCGGATAACCTGCGCGTAAGACCCGGCCGAGAGGAGCAGCAGCTTGCGCTTGTTCGCCTCGGCGATAACGCGCTTCACCGCGTCGGGGTTCGGCACGCGACCGTCGCCCTCGCCAGGCTTCACAAACTCAAGGGCGATCATGAGGCCGAGCCCGCGAACGTCGCCGATCGCTGGTCGGCCCTGCGCGAGTGCGCGGAGGCCGGCGAGGAACTTCGCACCGCGCTCCGCGGCGTTCTCGGTGAGTCGCTCCTCCTCCATCACGTCGAGCGTTGCGAGTGCTGCAGCGCAGGCGATCACGTTGCCACCGTACGTTCCGCCATGCGTTCCTGGCGCCCATGTCTCGATCAGATCGCGCCGCGCGATGATCCCCGAGAGCGGCAGGCCAGAGGCGATCCCCTTGGCGAAGACGAGGATGTCGGGCTCGACGCCCTGGTGCTGCACGGCGAACATGCGGCCGGTGCGCCCCATTCCGGTTTGGATCTCGTCGGCGATGAGCAGGATGCCGCGCTCGCGCGTCAGCTCGCGGAGGCGTGGCAAGAATCCGGCGGGCGGGACCACGTAGCCGCCCTCGCCGAGGATCGGCTCAACGATCACTGCGGCCACATCTTCGGCGTCGGCGATGGTGTGCAGGGTGAGGTCCCACTCATCCTCCCAGCGGCAGCTGCAGCCGGCGCATGAGCCAGAGTTTCCTGCAGCGCTCGCGTCGCGCGCGGCGACGGGTGCCCGGAAGCAGGAGGGGAACGCGGTGGAGTAGACCGAGCCGGGAAGCGGCTCAAAGTGGCCGCGGTAGACGTTCTTCGCCGTTGTCATCGCCATCGTTTGTGCGGTGCGGCCGTGATAGCCACCGCGGAAGGTGAGGATCACGCGACGCTTCGTTGCGCGACGGGCGAGCTTCACCGCCGCCTCGACCGCCTCGGAGCCCGAGTTCGACAAGAAGACGCCCCACGGGCCGCCGTCGAGCACGCGGCTGAGCCGATCGTGGAGTCGCAGCCCAGGCTCGTGATAGACGATGTTCTGCTGGCCGTGGATGAGTTTCGTTGCCTGCGCGGCGATCGCCGCTGCAACCTTCGGGTGCGCGTGGCCGGTATTCACTACGCCGATCCCCGAGGTGTAGTCGAGCCAGCGCTCACCGTCGCGATCGATGAGCCACGAACCCTCGCCGCGCTCGACCTCAACGTTCGCCGCGCGTGACCAGACCGCGGCGATCACGCTCTTATCGGGGAGCCCTTTTGATGCTGCCATTACTTGGAGAGGTTAGCGCGTCGGCGCTGCAAGAGAGCCGCGGCGGCGACCAGCGTGACCGTGGCGAAGAAGAAGAGGGTGGCGAAGGCGTTCACCTGCGGTGGGATCCCCTTCTGGACCTTCAGGTAGACGTAGACGGGGAACGTCTGGGTTTGGCCAGCGTTGAAGCGGGTGATCACGAAGTCGTCGAGCGAGAGGCCGAAGGCGAGCAGCGCACCGGCGGCGATGCCAGGGAGGATCAGCGGGAAGGTGATGCGCCAGAAGGTCTGCAACGGGTTGGCGCCGAGATCCGCCGCCGCCTCCTCGAGGCGCATGTCGAAGCCGGCGAGTCGGGCCTTGAGCGTCACCACGACGTAGCTCACGTTGAACATCACGTGCGCCAAGATCAGGGTCAGGTCGCCGAGCGGGATTCGCAGCGTCACGAAGAGGGTGAGGAGCGACGCGCCGAGCACGATCTCAGGGGTGGCGAGCGGCAGGAAGATGAAGAGGTCGATGCTCTTTCGTAGGCGGAACTGGTAGCGCACCAGGGCGAGCGCCATGAGCGTGCCGAGGATCGTTGCGATCGTGGTCGAGATGAGGGCGATGCGCAACGAGGTGCCGACCGCCTGCACGAGCGTCGGGTCGCGGAAGAGGCTCAGCCAGTTGTCGAAGGTGAACGACGACCAGGCGTAGTTCGAGCGGCCGACCGGATCGTTGAAGCTAAAGAGGGTGACCGCCGCGATCGGCGCAAGGAGATAGAGGAGCGCGACCGCCGCGTAGACGGCGAGGAGGTGCGAGGCGAGGAAGTTCGCGACTCGCTGCACAACGCGCATCAGATCGCCGTCGAGGTGAGCTCTTCGGTGCCGAGGAGTCGCGCGTAGAGGGCGACGCCGGCGAGGATCAAGATCATGAGCATGAAGCTGAGCGCGGCGGCGGTCGGGTAGTCGCGCACCACAAGGAACTGCCGCTGAATCACGTTGCCGATCATCGTGGTCCCCGGGTTGCCGAGCAGCTCCGCGTTGATGAAGTCGCCAATCGCCGGGATGAAGGTGAGGAGCGACCCGGCGAATACACCCGGGATCGCCAAGGGGAGCGTGATGCGGCGGAAGGAGCCCCAGCCGCTCGCGTAGAGATCCTGCGCCGCCTCAAGGAGGCGGCGATCGATCTTCTCGAGCGAGACGTAGATCGGCAGGATCATGAATGGGATGAAGTTGTAGGCGATCCCGGCAATCACCGCGAACGGGGTGTCGAGGATGCGCGCCTCCGGGGCGACGACGCCGAGCGCCTTGAGCGGCCCAAGGATGATCGAGTCGTCACCGAGGATCGTGCGCCAGCCGATCGTGCGCAGCAGGTACGAGGTGAAGAATGGCGCGACGACGAGGAAGAGGAGGACGTTGCGCGCCCGCCCCCCCTTGAAGGCGATGAAGTAGGCGAGCGGGAAGGCGATCGCAAAGCAGAGGAGTGTCGCGACAAAGCCGTACTCGATAGAGCGCAGGTACTGCTCCTGGTACTTGATCAGCGCATCGGGGTAGTTCGTCCAGTTAGCCAGGCTAAAGCTGAAGCCGCCCTCAAGGGTGCCGTTCCAGAAGCTGCTCGCGAACATCTGCACGTTCGGTGCCACATAGAACGCGGCGAGCCAGAGAAGCCCAGGGGCGAGCAGCAGGAGCGGGGTGAAGGCCGGGTTGCGTCGGATCAGCCCCACCCTGCGCCCCTCGTTGCTGAGTGTTAGGCGCTGACGCCTTCAACGATCGCGCTGAAGCGATCATCGAAGTAGGCCTGGTCCTCGGCGGAGACGCTCCCCCAAACGCGCAGACGCTTCTTCGTCTCTTCGGAGGGGAAGATCAGCGGGTTGGTGGCGAGCGCAGGGTCAATCTTTGCGATCGCTTCCGACACACCCTTCACCGGGCAGATGTAGTTCACGTACGCCTCGACGATCGCTGCGATCTCGGGGCGATAGTAAAAGTCGACCCAGAGCTCGGCGGTGTACTTGTGCTGCGCCCCCTTCGGGATCAGCAGGTTGTCGGTCGCGTACATTCCGCCCTCGTCGGGGACGATGAACTCGAGCTCAGGCTTGTCGGCCTGGATGATGCCCACGTCGCCGGACCAGGCGATCGCCGCGAGCGCGGCGTCGTTGATCAGCAGCTCGGTGTAGCCGTTGCCGGTGATCTTGCGCACCTGCCCCGAGTCAATCGCCGTCTGTAGGGTGGCGATCGCCGCGTCGAACGTGGCGCGCGTCGGATTCGACGGATCAGCTCCGTTGCCGAGCATCACGAGCCCCGTGGTGTCGCGAAGTTCGGTGAGCAGGGAGATCTTCCCCTTGAGCGCCGGATCCCAGAGACCAGAGACCTTGGTGAAGCGCTTCGTCTTCTTGGTGTTCACACCGAGGCCAGTCATGATCGACTGCCAAGGGGCGAGATAGTCGTTTGACGGGTCGGCGGCGCGGCCGCGGAACTCGTCGGCGAGGTTTGCGACGAAGTTCGGCATGTGTGACTTGTCGAGCTTCTCGGCCCAGCCGAGGTCGATGATCTTCTTCGCCATCCAGGTGGTTGGCGTCACCAGGTCCCAGCCGGTGTCTTGCCCCGCCTCAAGCGGCGCCTTGATCGTGCCGAAGAACTCGTCGTTATCGAGCAGGTCCTCGCGATAGTTGACGGTGGTGCCGTACTCCTTCTTGAAGCGGCGCAGGCTCTCCGACGTCTCGGCGGTTGCCGTGTCGACACCGTCGTCGACGTCGAGGTAGTAGGTCCAGTTCGCCCAGTTCAGCGTGGCGCTCGGCGTGGTGTCGCCGCCGCTCGCGCTCGGCTCGGTGGAGCCACCAGAGGTGCCGCATGCGGCGAGGAAGGCTGCAGTGCCAGCGACCGCGCCAAGCTTCAGCACGGTGCGACGATCGATCGCGCCGCCGTTCGTTGCGTTGACCTTCGGGTTCGTCTGCTCTGTCATCTTTTTACCCTCCTGCTTTCGCTTTGCCACCAAATTACCTACGCCTGAATCAAGCTTTTGCGCTGTCGCCGACCACGAACCCGTGGTCGGGCTTCCAGGTGAGGGCGACCCGTTCGCCAGGGCGCCAGGTGTCGCTGCGCGTCGTGCGGTCGACGTTCTGCTCAGAGACGAGAAGGCGCAGCCCTCCGTCGCCCTCGACGACGTACTGCGTGATCACGCCGAGGTAGCTGGTGTCAACGACTACGCCGTCGAGGCGGTTGCCGCGCGACTCCTGCCCTGGCTCGAGGAGGGCGAGCTTCTCGGGGCGCACCCCGATCGCTCCCGCGCTGCCGATGTCGCCGAGGCTCTTCGGCGCGCGCACCACGGCGCCGCTCGGCAGGGTGACCGTCCACATGTCGCCGTCGCTGCCGACGCGCCCTTCAAGCAGGTTGCTCGCGCCAACGAATCCTGCGACGAAGCGCGTCGCCGGGCGCTCGTAGAGCGTCTCCGGTCCCGCGAGCTGCTCGTAGCGGCCCTTGTTCATGACGGCGATGCGATCCGACATCGTCATCGCCTCTTCCTGGTCGTGGGTGACATACACAAACGTGATGCCGACCTCGCGCTGGATGCGCTTCAGTTCAATCCCCATCTGCTTGCGCAGCTTCAGGTCAAGCGCGCCGAGCGGCTCATCGAGCAGCAGTACCGCGGGGCGATTCACCAGGGCGCGCGCCAGTGCGACGCGTTGCGCCTGGCCTCCGGAGAGCTGCCCCGGCTTTCGCGCCTCGTATCCGACGAGCTGCACCAGCTCGAGCGCCTCGCCGACGCGCTGCTTCACCTCGTCGCCCTTCACGTGCTTGCGGCGCAGGCCGAAGGCAACGTTCTCGAAGATCGAGAGGTGGGGGAAGAGCGCGTAGCTCTGGAAGACGGTGTTCACGTCACGCTCGTACGGCGGGAGGTTCGTGACGTCGCGCCCCTGCAACTCAATGGTTCCGGAGCTCGGCTGCTCAAAGCCGCCGATCATGCGGAGCGTCGTGGTCTTACCGCAGCCCGATGGGCCGAGGAGGGTGAAGAACTCGCCGTCGGTGACGTCGAGGGTGATCCCGTCTACGGCGACCTGATCGCCGAAGCGCTTGGTTACGTCAACCAGTCGTACGTCGACGTCAGCCACCCTTCCGGTCACCTCCACAGCGTCTTCGCCTTGGCCCCGAGCGGGGCGGTCGCACGCAGCGTAGGACGGGTGAGGGGGTGGGTCAAACGGTGTTGCAGGTACGATGAGTGGGTGCCGCCCATGCAGCGCGGGGCAGCGCCCAGGCAGGCGACGAAGATGACGAGAGTCGGCGAGGAGGCGAGATGGCCGCGATCACAGAGGCGACGGTGATGCAGGCGCTCAGTGGGGTCCAGGAGCCGGAGCTCGGCCGCGACATTGTTACGCTCGACATGGTGAAGGAGCTCACCGTCGATGGTTCGACCGTAGGGATGATGATCGAACTGACCACCCCCGCCTGTCCTCTTAAAGATGTGATCGAGCGCGACATTCGCGCCGCACTCGACGGGATCGGCGCCGATCTGCGCGACCTGCGCTGGGGATCGAAGGTGCGGCGCGCCGCTGCGTCAACCCCTGAGCGACTCTTGCCGAACATTCGCAACGTGGTCGCCGTCGCCTCTGGCAAGGGCGGCGTCGGCAAGAGCACCGTCTCGGTGAATCTCGCCGTTGCCCTCGCGCAAACAGGCGCGCGCGTCGGCCTCCTCGACGCCGACATCACGGGGCCGAACATCCCGCAGATGATGGGGGCGACTGGCACGCCGAAGTCGAGCCCTGGCGGCAAGATCGAGCCGATTGAGCGCCACGGGGTGAAGCTCATCTCCATTCAGTTCTTCGTGCCAGAGGGGCAGCCGATCGTGTGGCGCGGCCCGCTGATCGGCGGCGCGATCCAGCAGTTCCTTCGCGACGTGGAGTGGGGCGAGCTCGACTATCTCATCGTCGACCTGCCCCCCGGCACCTCTGATGCGCAGTTGACACTCGCGCAGGCGGTGCCGCTCGCGGGCACCGTGCTCGTCACCACGCCGCAAGATGTCGCCCTCTCCGATGTGGCGAAGGCGCTGTCGATGTTCCGACGCATGAACGTTCCGATCCTTGGGATCGTTGAAAACATGTCCTCGTTCGCCTGTCCACACTGTGGCGAGCTGACGGAGATCTTCGGTCGCGGCGGCGCTGAGCGCCTCGCGAAGGAGGAGGGGCTCGACCACCTCGGACGCATTCCGCTTGAGCTCGCCGTGCGCCAGGGTGGTGACGCGGGGATCCCCGCCGTCGCGCAGCGCGAGGTCGGACCTGCAGCCACAGCGCTCAAGGAGTTGGCGGGCGCGGTTGCGGCGCGACTCTCGGTGCGCGCGGCGAACGAGAGCGGCCCGACGCTGACCGTCGCATGAGCGGCGATCCGCGCGAGCGAGCGGCCGGCTCCTTTACCGCCGAGCTCTTCGCACTCCTCGACGCGCTCCGCGCGCTCGTCGGTGGGCACGTGGCTCTCTTGCGCGCCGAGATCGGCGCGATCGTGCGCGACCTGGTTGGGCTCGTTATCGGCGTGATCGTGGTCGCCTCGCTCCTTATCACTGCGCTCGTTGCACTCCTCGTTGCACTTGCATTGACGCTCGGCGAACTGCTCTACGGATCGTCGCTGTGGGGCGCCGCGCACCTGGTGATCGCGCTCCTCGCCGTCGCAACCGGGATCCTCTCATCGCTGCTGCGCATCGATCGCAGTCGTCGCGGCCGTTCACTGCTGATCGCGTTTGTGATCGGCGCGGCGGTTGGCGCGGCGCTCCTCGGCGCGCTGAACTGGAGCCTCGGCCCTGCGCTTGGGCTCGCCGTGACCGTTGCGCTCGCAGCACTACTCATTGATCTGCTCGTTGGCCTTGCAAGCTTCGACGCGCAGCGGTTCACCGATCGCTTCCGACCGCTCGCCAGCGAGGCGGAGTTCCGCGCGACGATGGACGCGGTTGAAGGCCTGCGCGAAGAGGTGATCGCCGGCGCGGCAGGCGAAGTGGGCGCCGCGATCGGCAGCGCCGATGAGGCGCTCGGTGCAATTCGCAGCGGCACGGCAACGCTTGCCGATGCACTCCGGCGCGTCGCCGATCGACTGCGTGATCGCGATGCGAAGGGCGAAGGGGATCCGCGATGAGCATTGATCCAGGTCGTCGCGCCCGCGCGCTCGAGGGGCGCGGCGACGTTGCGGCACGTGTCGACGAGGTTGCAACGGCGCGCGCTGCGGCGCTCGACGGCGCACGCGCGATCGGTGATCGACTGCGGCCGAGCGGCGGCCTCGCCAAGGAGCTGCGCGAGCGTCCGCTTCGCGCGATTGGCCTCGCGGCCCTCGCGGGACTTGCTGCAATCCGCTGGTTCGGCGGGAGGCGGGGGAAGGTGCCCGCCGAGGGGGCGAACGCTGAGCGTCACCGCGGAGCAGCAACCTCCTTCGCCGCCGGCATCGCCGCTGCGGCGGCAGAGCGCGGTGGGCGAGCGGTGGTCGACGCCCTCCTCAGCGAGCACAAGCCAGGGGCGCCGCTAGACGGATCGGCCGCCGCGGCCGATGATGCGAGCGGGCGAGTGGCGAAACGGTAGACGCGTCGGCCTTAGGAGCCGGTGCCGCTCTGCGGCGTGTCGGTTCGAATCCGACCTCGCCCACCATCTCCGCTAAGGTTCTCCTCCTATGAAATTCACCGCGACCCCAGAAGCGAAGAGCAGCGTCAAGCTCGAGGTGAGCGCCTCCGCCGAGGAGGTTGCCGCCGCGATCGCTGCCGCCGTGCGCCACGTTGCGCAGCACACCAAGATCGCCGGCTTCCGCCCCGGCAAGGCCCCGCGTTCAATGGTCGAGCGGGTCGCTGGAAGCGCGCGACTCCTTGACGAGGCGACGGAGATCCTTGTCGAACAGGGATACCGCGAAGCGGTGATCGCCACCGACACCATGCCGCTCACCAGCCCGAAGGTTGACGCGGCCCCAGTAGTTGAGGGCGAGCCATACAGCTTCGTTGCGATCGTTGCCGTTCCCCCCGAGGTGAAACTCGGCGACTATCGCAACTTCACGTTCACCCCATCGTTCGAAGAGCCCGACGAGAAGAAGGTTGACGCGGTGATCGACGATCTGCGCGACGGCTACGCCAAGCTTGAGGCGGTGACCGAACGCGGCGCAGAGCTCGGCGACTACGCGATCATCGGCTTCGCCGGCTACCGCGCCGACAACGGCGCAGTGATTGAGGGCGGAGCGGCGGAGCGCATGCCGCTCGTACTCGGTTCGGAGCGACTGATCCCTGGCTTTGAGGCACAGCTTGTCGGCGCCCACCCTGGCGACACGCGCACCGTCGAGGTGACCTTCCCCGACGACTATCAAGAGGAGTCGCTCCGCGGCATCGCCGCGCGCTTCGAGGTCGAGGTGCACGAGTTGCGCGCGCGCATCCCGCCGCCGCTCGACGACGACTTTGCGAAGCAGGTCGCCAACGTGCAAGACGTCGCAGGTCTTCGCGCCGAGGTGTTAACGCGCCTCAAGGCGAGCGCGGTGGATCGTGGTCGCCACGAGTTCGCCGACCGCGTGGTCGAGTACGCCATGGATAACGCCACCGTTGAGGTGCCCGAGCCGATGATCGACGAGGAGGTCGACGGCCTCGTCGACGAACTCGCCCGCTCCGTCGCGCGACAGGGGATCAGCTTCGAGCAGTACCTCGCCGCCACCGAGAAGAGTGCCGAGACCCTTCGCGCTGAACTGCGCGAGCGCGGCGAGCGACGCGCCAGAACCCTGCTCGTCCTCTCCGCCGTTGCGGGGGCCGAGAAGGTTGAGGTCCCCGAGGCGCTGGTCGACGACGAGGTCGCGCGCGCCAAGCCGCAGGCGCAGGGGCAGAAGGCACTCGAGCGCTACCTCGCCTCAGAACGGGGGCGCCGTGCGATCCGCGCCTCGCTACGCCGATCCCTGGTGGTGGAGCGCCTCGTGGACGAGTGGCTCGACGCCCACGCCGATGCCTGGCCCGCCTGGGGCCCGGCACGCCCTGCCACCCCCGCGGGCGAGTAGACTCCGAGATCCAGTAAGGAGGGCTTCACGATGATGGTTCCGATGGTGATCGAGACATCGAGTCGCGGCGAGCGCGCGTACGACATCTGGTCGCGCCTCCTCAAGGAGCGCATCATCTTCCTTGGCGCCGCGGTCGAAGACGACGTTGCAAACCTGATCATCGCCCAGCTCCTCTTCCTCGACGCCGAGGATCCCGAGAAGGAGATCTTCCTGTACATCAACTCACCGGGTGGCGTGATTACCGCTGGGCTCGCCATCTACGACACGATGCAATACGTGCGCGCACCGGTGAGCACGATCTGCACCGGAATCGCCATGTCGATGGGCGCCGTACTCCTCGCCGCTGGAGCACCAGGGCGTCGCTTCGCTCTGCCGCACAGCCGGATCATGATCCACCAGGGGTCGGGCGGCTTCCGCGGCAACACCCCCGATGTGTTCATTCAGGTGAAGGAGATGGAGCAGCTGGTGCGCACTACCCAGGAGCTGCTCGCCGCGCACACCGGCCAGCCGATGGAGAAGATCGTGAAGGACACGGATCGTGACCTCTTCCTCTCTCCTGAGGAGGCGGTGGCGTACGGGATCATCGACGAGGTCTACAAGCTTCCCGCGATCGTTCCACCCAAGAAGAAGTAGGCGGCGCGCGTGAGCGGCGACGTGACCTTCGGCGCGGGCGGTGGCAGGGGACGCGGACCGAAGGGTCCAGCCGGCTCGTATCGCTGCTCGTTCTGCCGCAAGACGCAGGAGCAGGTACGCAAGCTGATCGCCGGCCAGGGCGTCTACATCTGCGACGAGTGCGTCGCCCTTTGCGCTGAGATCGCCGTTGAGCCCGCGCAGCGCAGTCGAAGTTCAGCGCGCGGCGACGAGCCGGTCCCGACGCCGCGGGCGATCCACACCGCACTGAACGAGCATGTCGTTAGCCAGGAGCGGGCGAAGCGCACGCTCGCCGTGGCGGTGCACAACCACTACCAGCGCATCGGCATCGAGGCGTCAAAGGACGGCGTTGAGATTGCGAAGTCGAACGTATTGCTCGTTGGCCCCACCGGATCCGGGAAGACGCTCCTGGCGCAGACACTTGCACGCCTCCTCGACGTTCCCTTCTGTATCGCCGACGCAACGAGCCTTACTGAGGCTGGCTACGTTGGAGAGGATGTCGAGAACATCCTGCTGCGCCTGATCCAGTCTGCCGATGGCGACATCGAGCGCGCGCAGCGCGGGATCATCTACATCGACGAGATCGACAAGATCACGCGCAAGGCGGAGAACCCGTCGATCACTCGCGACGTGTCGGGGGAGGGGGTGCAGCAGGCGTTGCTCAAGATCCTCGAGGGGACCGTTGCCAACGTTCCGCCGCAGGGTGGGCGAAAGCACCCACACCAGGAGTACCTGCAGATCGACACCACGAACATCCTCTTCATCTGCGGCGGCGCCTTCGAGGGGCTCGAGAAGATCGTCGCCGACCGCGTCGGTCGCCGCGGGATCGGCTTCGGCGCAGAGGGGCCGAGCGCCGAGGCGGGGAATCGTGTGCTCGAGCAGCTAATGCCCGATGACTTACTCAAGTACGGGCTGATCCCCGAATTCATCGGTCGCCTGCCGATGATCGTCGACCTAGAGCCGCTCACCCTCGACGATCTGGTGACGATCTTGGTTGAGCCGAAGAACGCGCTCGTAAAGCAGTATCAGCGCCTCTTTGAGCTGCACGGCGTGGAGTTGAGCTTCACCCCTGGCGCGCTGCGCGCCGCCGCCGAGCGCGCGCTCGAGCGCAAGACCGGCGCGCGCGCCCTTCGCGCGATCCTCGAAGAGTCGCTCCTCGCCACCATGTACGACATTCCTGACCGTCCAGATGTGCGCCGCTGCACGATCACCGAAGAGACGATTCGCGAGGGGGCGGCGCCGCTCCTCCTCTCCGCGTCGCAGGTGACGAGTGATAAGGCGACGAGTAGCAGCGGGCCGCGTCGCGCGGTACGTGTACGCGGGGCGGCCCCCCGCGCGTCGGCGTGAGCGCCGCGCGCGAGCTCGGCCCCTCCTACAGTCCGGCCGAGATCGAATCGAGCGTCGCCGCGCGCTGGGCGGCAAGCGACTTCGGTGCGCCCGACGGGAGCGACTCGGCGGGTCGCGCCGACCTTCCGCCGTACACGATCATCATGCCGCCGCCAAACGTCACCGGCGGCCTGCACGTTGGCCATGCGCTCTTCGTCACCCTTGAGGATCTGCTCGCGCGACGCGCGCGCATGCAGGGGCGCCCAACGCTCTGGCTTCCAGGGGTCGACCACGCCTCAATCGCCGCGCAGTTCGTGCTCGACAAGATCATCGCCGTCGAGGGGGAGAGCCGCGCGAGCCTCGGTCGCGAGCGCTACCTCGAGCGCATGGAGCGATTCATGGATGAGACGCGCGGCACGATCCTCGGACAGTTCAAGCGGCTCGGCGCCTCTGCAGATTGGAGCCGTACCCGCTTCACCATGGACGAGGTCTCCAGTCGCGCGGTGCGCACCGCCTTCGCCACCCTGTACGAGCGCGGCCTCGCCTATCGCACCGAAGCGCTGGTGAACTGGTGCCCCGGCTGCAAGACGAGCGTCTCCGACCTTGAGTCGATCGCCGTCGAAGAGCAGGGGAGCATCTGGGAGATTCGTTACCCGCTCGAGGATGGTGCACCCGACTCCGGCGTCGTCGTCGCCACGACGCGGCCAGAGACGCTCCTCGGCGATACGGGCGTTGCGGTACACCCCGACGATCCGCGCTACACGGCGCTCATCGGCAAGCGGGTCGTCGTCCCCTTCGTTGAGCGCGCCGTTCCGATCGTCGCCGATGACTTCGTCGAGCGTGAGTTCGGAACCGGCGCCGTAAAGCTCACCCCGGCGCACGATCCGAACGATCGCGAGGCGGGGCTCCGCCACAACCTTGATGCGCCGACGATCCTCGACGAGTCGGCACGAATCGTCGCCGATGCACCTGCACCATTCGCCGGCATGGATCGCTTCGTCGCGCGCAAGGCGATCGTCGCGGCACTCGAAGAGCGCGGCCAGCTCGTCTCGGTGAAGCCGCACACGGCGAACCCCGCCCGCTGCCAGCGCAGCAACGACATCCTTGAGCCGCGCCTCCGAACGCAGTGGTTCATTCGCGCCAAGCCGCTCGCCGAGAAGGCGCTCGCCGCAACGCGTGAGGGGAAGACGCGCATCGTGCCCGCGCACTTCGAGAAGACCTGGGAGCACTGGCTCACCGAGATTCGCGACTGGAACGTGAGTCGACAGCTCTGGTGGGGGCATCGCATCCCCGCCTGGTACTGCCCCGCGGGGCACACCACGGTGAGCGATCGCGCCGAGGGGCCGACAGGCTGCGCCGACTGTGGCGCTGAGGCCGATCAGCTCACCCAAGAGTCCGACATCTTCGACACCTGGTTCAGCTCGGGGCTCTGGCCGTTCAGCACCCTCGGCTGGCCCGATCGCACCCCCGACCTTGCGCGCTACTACCCGTCACAGGTGATGGAGACCGGCCACGACATCCTCTTCTTCTGGGTCGCGCGCATGATGATGCTCGGCATTGAGCTGATGGGGGAGCCACCTTTCGAGACGATCTACCTGCACGGCATGGTGCGCGACCCCGAGGGGCAGAAGATGTCGAAGACGAAGGGGAACGTCGTCGATCCGCTCTCGGTGATCGACGAGATCGGTGCCGATGCGTTGCGCTTCGCCCTGGTATCAGGGACCGCCGCAGGTGCCGATCAGCGCCTCTCCGACGAGCGCCTTGAGGCGGCGCGCAACTTCATGAACAAGCTCTGGAACGCTGCGCGCTACGTGCTCATGTCGCGGCCCGCCGAAGTGAACGACGAGCGGCCGAGTGCCGCCGAAGCGACGGCAGGTGCCGGAGCGTTCGGCGCCTGGCTCGCCGGCCGAACCGCGAACGCTGTCGCCGAGGTCGATCACGCCCTTGGTGGCTACGCCTTCTCCGAGGCGGCGCAGCGTGTCCATGATGCGATCTGGAGCGACTTCTGCGACCAGGCGATTGAGCTTGCGAAGGTGACGCTCGGCGACAACGAGCGACCTGCAGCGGAGCGCGTGGCGACCTGGTGGGCGCTCGTCGACGCGCTCGATACACGACTGCGCCTCCTCCATCCGATCGCTCCATTTATCTCTGAGGGGATCTGGGAGGCGCTCCCACGCCGCGCAGACGACCCGCCGCTGCTCGCGATTGCCGCATGGCCGGCGCTCGCCTCTCTCGCAACTCCAGCAGATGCGGCGAGCGCCGCCGCGATCGACCGTTGGCTCGATCTCGTGCGCGAGGTGCGCGCCGCACGCACCGCAATGAAGGCGGCGGCTGGCGCGTGGCTCCCGCTCGACGTTGCAGCCCCGAACGAGTTGGCACCGATCGGCGAACATCTCGCCGATGCGATCGGCCGCCTCGCGCGCGTGCGGCCACTTACCATCGCCACCGGCGAACTCGCCGCGCGCCCAGGAGCGCTCATCGTTGCTGGGCCACTCACGGCGCGGCTGCATCTCCCCGAAGCCGACCCTGCCACGCTCGCCGCAGATCGCGCACGGCGCGAGCGCGATCTTGCCGCAGCACGTGAGCAACTCGCGGCGGCCGAGGCGCGACTTGCCGACCCTGCATTCACCGACAAGGCGCCCGAGAAGGTCGTTGCGGGCGCGCGAAAGCGCGTTGAGGAGTTGCGCGGTGAGATCGCGCGCCTCACGAGTGATCCGGCCTGATGCCGTTCTACGATTTTCGCTGCGAGCGCTGTGGCCACGTTGAAGAGTTCTTGCTGGCGATCGATGCACCGGGCCCTGCGACGCACGAGGGTTGCGGTGGCGGCTTTGAGCGCGTCTACGCGCCGACGAGCATCCACTTCAAGGGGAGCGGCTGGGCGAAGCTCGACCGACGTGGTGATTCCGGCCCGTCGGGCGGATCATCTTCAGGTGACACAACGTCGAGCCCTAGCTCCACGCCGAGCGCTCCGGCTGCACCAAAGGCGCCGAGCACCCCAAAGAGCGGTGGCGACTAGCCTCTCGTTTCGCTGAGCGCGAGGATCATCCGCTCGGCCATCTCCACTGCAACGGCGACCTGCGCCTCCGCGGTCGATGCCCCAAGGTGCGGTGTGAGAAGCGTGTGTGGCGCGCTGAGCAGCGGTGAGCCGACCGGCGGCTCGCTAGTGAAGACATCGATCGCTGCGCCTGCAATTGCACCTGAGGCGAGCGCCGCAGCTAGGGCCGCCTCTTCGACGAGCGCGCCGCGCGCGACGTTAATGAGCACGGCGTTGCGGTGCATCAGCGCGATCTCGCGCGCACCGATCAGCGGGGCTGCGCCACGCGCGGCGGGGGCGTGCAGGGTCACCACGTCGGCACGAGCGAGGAGTTCGTTGAGGGTGAGTGGCGTTACTCCGGCGGCGGTGATCTCCGCCGCTCCGACGACCGGATCGTGGGCGAGAGCGATCATGCCGAAGGCGGCGGCGCGAGTCGCCACGGCACGACCGACACGACCGAAGCCGACGATGCCGATGCTCTTGCCGCTCAACTCAAAACCCTGGAGCGCCTTTCGCTCCCATGCGCCATCGCGCATTGAGCGATCGGCCGGTGCAATGTTGCGAGCGATGCCGAGCAGCAGCGCCATGGTGTGTTCGGCCGCTGCGATCGTGTTGCCGGAGGGCGCATTCACCACGGTAATCTCGCGCGCTGCTGCGGCCGACCCGTCGATGTTGTCGGTGCCGACTCCAGCGCGACCGATCACGCGAAGGTGCAGTGCTGCGGCGATCAGCGCCGCGTCAACGCGTACCTGCGAGCGCACCACGAGCGCATCGGCTGTCGCGAGCGCCTCACGCAGCGCTTCGGGGGTTGCGCCGCTCAGGTCGAGCAGCTCGTGTCCGGCGCCGCTGAGAAGGGCGAGACCTTCAGAGGCGACGCGCTCAGCGATGACGATTCGCGCCAAGGCGAATCAGGAGTGAATGATGCCGACGTTGGTGGCGACCACCCAGATTGCGCCGAGGAGGGCGAGGAGCGCACCGTAGGTGAGACCGATCCTGCGAAGGTCACGGCGCACCACCGGAAGCTCCTCAGCAATCTCTGCCGAGAGTCGTTTGGTTGCGGCGGCGCGGCTGCCGATCGGCGCAGCGGTGGCAGTGATCACGGTTGGCGCGGCGAGGCTCGCCTCGAACTGCGCGGCCGCCTGCTCCTCGGCGGCGGTGAGGCCGCGTCGTGGCGCTGTGCCCTTTGACTGCTTCGGACGCTGGTCGGGGCGGAAACGCTTCTGGAGCTTCGCCATGCTGCCTCCATTCGGTGCGGCAATGTGCCGTCTCGCTGTGCGTGCAGGATACCCGACCGATGCGGAACCAGGCGCTGCGGGGCTGAGAGCGGGGCTGGTAGGATCGCGCCGTGGAGAGCCAGACGCTGCAGATCCTCGCCGTGAGCGCCTCAGTCGCGGGGCTCGTCGCCCTGCTCGCCGCGCTCGTCGCGTGGCGCCGGGCAACCGCTGTACAGCGCCTCCTCGCCTCCCTTGAGGAAGAGGGGGATCGGGCCGCCGCAGGACGCGCGCTTCCCGCCGTCGTGGCGGCCGCGGCGCACCTGAAGAAGCGCGTCGATGAGTCGAACCGAAGGATCAGCAGCCTCGAGGATCTCACCGCCACCGCCGTTCGGCGCGTCGGCCTCATCCACTTCCAGGCCTTCGAAGATGTTGGCGGCGGCCAGAGCAGCGCCCTCGCCCTGCTCGACGATGCGGGGAGCGGCGTGGTGATCACCTCACTGCACTCGCGCGTCGGCACGCGCATGTACGTGAAGCGCATCACCGAGGGTGAGGGGGAGACGCTCTTGGGCGACGAGGAGGAGCAGGCCGTCGCCGCGGCACTCCCACAGCGTCGTAGTCGCCGCGCAGCGCGGTGAGCAAGGGGACGACGCGACGCAGCGAGGGGGAGGGGATCGACCAGATCCCCGTGTGGACCGGCGTCTCAGTCCGTGCACCACGAGCGTTCGACGAAGGGATCGCCCATCTTCTCCGCGACCTGAATGATGAGCAGTACGCGGCGGTAACGCACGGCGAAGGGCCGCTCCTTGTCGTCGCTGGTGCCGGCACCGGAAAGACTCAGGTGATCACGCGCCGTGTTGCTTGGCTCATCGCCGAGAAGCGCGCAGCCCCAGAGCAGATCCTTGCACTCACCTTCACCGATCGCGCGGCGGAGGAGATGCAGAGTCGCGTCGACCGGCTTGTGCCGTACGGCTACGCGACGACGCCGATCAAGACCTTTCACGCCTGGGGCGACGAGCTGTTGCGTGAGAACGCACACCGACTCGGCATCTCTGGAGAGTTGCGGGTGCTCGGTCGCGCTGAGGTGGTGCTGCTGCTACGCGAGCACCTCTTCGATCTTGGCCTCGCGCGCTTCCTACCGCTCGGAGATCCGACACGTTTCCTTGGCGATATCGCCGGATACTTTTCGCGAGCGAAGGAGGAGGCGGTCGACGCCGATCGTATCGACGCATTTGCCGCCGATCTACGACAGCGCGCGAGCGGCGCCGCAGCCGAGGCTGAAGCCTCTGGTAACGGCGATCTCGCCGCGTACGCTGCGGCGCTTGCGCAGCTTGGCGACGAGCATGGTGAACTCGCCGCCGCCTTTCGCGCCTACCGCCGCCTCTTGGCAACGCTCGGGTTGCTCGACTTCGGCGACCAGGTCCTCCTCGCCTATGAGCTGCTCCGCGACGATCCGCTCGTGGCCGCACGCGTGCGTGAGCGCCACCGCTGGATCCTCGTCGACGAGTATCAGGACACCAATCGACTTCAGGGGGCGCTCGTCGACCTACTCGCGCAGGGGCGTCGCAACCTTACGGTCGTCGGCGACGATGACCAGTCCATCTATCGCTTCCGCGGCGCGGCGATCGGCAACATCCTCTCTTTTGTCGACCGCTACCCCGACACGGCGAAGGTGGTGCTCACGCGGAACTATCGGAGCAGCGCCCCAATCCTCGCCGCGGCGCGGCGCCTCATTCGCTACAACGACCCAGAGCGACTCGAGGTACGCCTTGGCATTCCTAAAGAGCTGAGCGCAGAGAGCTCGCCTGCAGATGCGCCGCCCGTCGCCTTTCGTCGATTCCGTACGAGCAGCGATGAGGCAGATTGGATCGCCGGGGAGATCAAGACTTCGATCGCGTCGGGTCGCAAGGCGAAGGAGCATGCAGTGTTGGTGCGTGCCAATGTCGATACGGTGGAGATTGGCCGCAGCCTGAACATGGCGGGGATCGCCTGGAGGTCGAGCGGCGCCGCAGGTCTCTACGACCGCCCCGAGGTGCGCCTCCTGCTCGCAGGGCTTCGCCATGCCGCCGACCCCGACGCGTCCGCCCCCCTCTTCTTAATCGCCGCCGACCAGCGCTTCGGCGTACCGCCAGCGATCCTCGCCGCCGCCGTTGGCCGCGCCCGTCGCGAGCACCGCTCGCTGCTCGAGTCGCTGCAGCACGCCGGAGAATCGAATCGCCCGACCGCATCACTGCTCGAGCGTCTCGCACTACTCGTGGCGGAGAGTGTTGAGCGGAGCAGCGGAGAGGTGCTCTATCGCTGGCTGCGTGAGAGCGGGCTGTTGGCCGAGTTAACCCGCGTCGCGACCCCAGAGTCCGACGAGAAGATCCGCAACATCGGTCGACTCTTCGACGTGGTTCGGGCACGTAGCCGGCTCCTTGAGCTCGATCGCGCCCCGTACCTTGTGCGCTACCTCGAGGAGCTCGGCGAGGCGGGGGACGACCCGTCGGCTGCTGACCTAGACCCGGATCTCGACGCGGTTGCGCTACTCACCATCCACCAGGCGAAGGGGCTCGAGTTCCCCATCGTCTTCGCGGCAAACCTCGTCGAGGGGAGGTTCCCGGCGCGAGGTCGTGCCGCGCGACTTGCGCTCGCCGCTGAACTTGGCGGCGCCGACGACATCCTGCCGCGTGATCCGCGTACGGCCGATGCGCCGAGCGCGCTCGACGAGGAGGCACTGCGCGAAGAACGGCGGCTCGCCTATGTCGCGCTCACGCGCGCACGCGAGGCGATCACCCTGAGCGCTGCAGAGCGCGCAACTGGGGGCGTTCGCCCGCGCAAGGTGAGTCGCTTCGTCGCTGAGGCGCTCGACCTCGGCCGCACGCAACTTGAAGAGCTCCCCGCCATCGGCGAAGGGCGCGACCCCGTGGGCGCACTCGAGGTGACCACCCCACCAGTACCAGTAGTCGCAGGACGCGACGATGCGCTCGCCGCGCGCGGGGCGCTCACCCTCAGCTTCACGGCGATCGATGCCTACCTCGCCTGCCCACTTCGCTACCACTATCAGCAGCGGTTGCGCATCCCGCTCGCGCCGCACCATGCGGCGATCTACGGCTCCGCCCTGCACATCGCCGTCGCCGAGTTCCATCGCGGTCAGATGGCCGGCCAACCGCCAGCACTGGAGACGCTCGAGGCGACCCTGGAGCGCAGCTGGCAGAGCATCGGCTTTATCTCCCGTGCCCACGAAGAGGCGCGCCTCACCGCAGCGCGCGAGGCGCTCGCGCGATTCCGTGAGGGTGAGATCGCAACTGGCCACGCTCCGGCGTACGTGGAGAAGGAGTTCTCGTTTGAGGTGGGCGGTCACCGCGTGCGCGGTCGGTGGGACCGCATCGATGTGCGACCGCTCGCTGCAGGTGAGCGCAGCCGGCCGATCCCCGAAGTTGAGATCGAGGGCGATCTGGTTCGGCAAACGTTGCCACTTGGTGACGATGAGTGGGTGACGGTGACCGACTACAAGAGCGGCGGAGTCGATGACGAAGAGAAGGCGACGAAGCGCGCGCGCGAGTCGCTGCAGCTGCAGATCTACGCCCTCGCCTGGCGCGCTGCAACGGGGCGTCTCCCCGACGAGGTGAGCCTTCGCTTCCTCGATAGCGGTCGCAACGTATCGGTCCCCGTCGAGCCGAAGCGGATCGCCGCCGCGCGCGAGAAGATCCTCGTCGCCGCTGAAGGGATCGGCGCTGGGAACATCGAACCAACCCCTGCGGTGATGACCTGCACCTACTGCGACTATCGCGAGATCTGCCCCGCGTCGAAGGCGCCGTCGGGGCGCCCAGCATGAGCCTGCGCCATCCGCCAACGGCGCCACTGCCGATTCCGCCGCCAGCCCCTCGCGCGCCGCGAGGGCGCGGTGCGAGCCATGATGAGCCGCCACCACGCATCCCCTACGCAGATCAGCGACTCATTCGTGTCGCAGCGCTGCTCGCCATCGTCGGCATCGCCGCCTCCGGCGCCGTGGTACTCAACGTCGACCCACGTATCGACACTGCGGCGTCACTCGGCGCCGCGCTCCTCTTCGGCACAACGACCGCACTACTGATTGCGCCGGTACTCCTCGTCGAGTCGTACCGCCGTCACCCAGGACAGTGGCGCGGCCGTCGGCGTCGCGCCCTGCGTCGCAGCGCGCTCCTCGGTGGGCTCGTCGCCGGATACGTCGCCTTTCGCGTCGCGGGGATCGGCAACCTTACGGGACTCGCGATCGCAGCCCTGCTCCTGGTGATCGCCGAGGTGGCGCTCAGCCGCTCCGACGAGGGGAGCGTTTAGCGCGCATAAAGGCACGCACGACCGGAGGCGGCAGGGTAGGATGGCGCTGCGCCCCGCTGGACGTTGGCTCGAACCGGCGGCGCAGGTAGCACGAGTGTGAATATGAGCCCACAGCAACCCCCCTTCGCTGCGCCCCTTGCCGCGCTTGGCTGGGACGCTCCAAGCGAGCCGCGCGATCCGAACGATCGACCCTCGTACGTCGGGCCCGTCAGCTTTGCGCAACTCCCGTGGATCGAAGATCCGAAGGAGATCGCGCGCATGAAGGCCGACATCGCCATCGTCGGCGCGCCGTTCGACGATGCCGTAACCCACCGCCCTGGGACGCGCTTCGGCCCCCGCGCGATCCGTGAGGCGCAGTACCAGACGGGACGGCTTCACTCCCTGCAACTCGGCGTCGATCCGTTCGTTGAGCTCGTTGCAGTTGATGCGGGTGACGCGGCGGTCGTGCCTGGTCGCCTTGAATACGCCCACGGTGAGATCTACCGAAAGGTGCGCGAGGTTGCATCGACTGGTGCGATCCCCATCGTTCTCGGCGGCGACCATTCGATCACGTGGCCGAACGCAACGGCGATCGCCGGACTTCGTTGGCCATCGACGATCGGCATCCTGCACTTCGACGCGCACGCTGACACGGCGACCGATGCCTACGGCTCACTCGCGAGCCACGGCGCACCGATGCGCCGCCTTATCGAATCTGGTGCGGTGCTCGGCAAGAACTTTGTGCAGGTTGGACTTCGTGGCTACTTCCCCACGGGCGAGACGCTCGAATGGATGCGCGCGCAGGGGATGCGTAGCCACTTCATGACCGAGATTGAAGAGCGCGGCTCTGAGGCGGTGATCCAAGACGCGATCGCCGAGGCGCTCGATGGAGCGGACGCGATCTGGATCAGTCTCGACATTGATGTGGTTGACCCTGGGCTTGCCCCAGGTACCGGCACTCCGGAGCCGGGCGGCATGCTCAGCCGCGAGCTGCTGCGCGCGTTGCGACAGATCGCCTCGCGCGTTCCGATCGCCGGAATGGATATCGTCGAGGTCTCGCCTCCATATGACTGGGCCGAGTCGACGGCGATGATCGCGAACCGCGCCGCCCTCGAGGTGATCAGCGCGCTGGCGAAGCGCAAGGCGGCAGGGGAGCGCATCCGTTGGGAGGCGCCCCGCTGATCTCCGCCGAGGTCCGCGCTCGGCTTCTCGCCGATGAGCGCGACCTCGATGCTGGCGCAGACGACGACCGCGCCTTCTGGCGCGACCTGGCGGCGCACACGAGTGGGCCGATCCTTGAGCTCGGCTGCGGCGGCGGAAGATTGCTCGCCGTCGTGCGCGCGGTTGGCGCGAACGATCGCGCACTGATCGGCGTCGATCTCGATCACGAGGCCCTTGCCCTCGCCGCCGAACGCCTGCCGCAGGCGGATCTCGTCCTTGCTGATGCTCGCACGTGGCGCAGTGCACAGCCGCTCGCCGCTGGACTCGTGATCATCGGAGGCGACCTGCTGCCGCTGATCATCGAGGAGGCGGATCTCGTTGCACTCCTTACCACCGCCGCTGCTCACCTTGCGCCCGACGGCGTCGTTGGGATCGACGCGACGAGGATCGATCCTGATCTCCTCGTTGCGGCTACCGCCGCACCAGAGTGGGGCAACGACATTGAGCGGGTTGATGGCGACGGCGCCGTCGTGCGTCGGGAGAGCCGTCTCTCACCGGACCCAGAGGGGCGACGCGCCGTGGCGCTCCTCTCCGTGCGCCATCGTGGGAGCGGCGCGGCGCCCGACGCAGCAACGGAGCGCCCCCCTTTCTCGGTTCGCGCCTGGAGCGCCGAGGAGCTGCTCACCGCGGCGAACGCCGCGAAGCTCGAGCGCGCCGAGGAGCGTGGCGGCGAGGAGAGGCTGCGTTGGTTGCTACGCTCCACGCATGAATGATCCGCGGCCGATCGGCCTCTTCGACTCTGGCGTGGGCGGCCTCACCGTGCTGCGCGAGGTCTGGCGACGCCTCCCCGGCGAATCAACGATCTACGTCGGCGATAGTGCGCGAACGCCGTACGGGACGCGCCCCGAGAGCGAGGTGATCGCCTTCTCCGAGGAGATCGCCGACTATCTTGTGGCCCGCGGAGCGAAGGCGATCGTCATTGCCTGCAATACCGCATCGGCAGTCGCGCTCCAGGCGCTGCGCCGCAGGCACCCAACCGTGCCAATTCTTGGCGTCGTGCGGCCAGGGGCTACCGCCGCCGCGCTGGCGACGCGCACGGGTCACATCGGCGTCCTCGCCACCAAGGCGACCGTGCAGTCGGGCGCCTACTTCGCGGCAATTAAAGAGGAGAGCCCCGCCGCGGTGATCGAGGAGCGTGCCGCCTCGGAGCTGGTGCCACTCATCGAATCTGGGGAGCTCGATTCACCGCGACTCGACGCGGCGATCGCCGACCTGCTCGCACCGCTCCGTTCTAGCTCGGGCGGCTGGAGGATCGACACGCTGCTCCTTGGCTGCACGCACTTTCCGCTCATTCGTGCCGCGATCGCTCGTGGCCTTGGCGAGAGTGTCGCGGTGGTTGATGCCGCCGCCGCGGCCGCCGCCGGGCTCGCCGATTTGGTTGCAGTGAACCGCCTTGACGCACCGGGGTCGACGCGCGGCACCGCAGCGGATGCCGGTCGCCTCGGGCACGAGGCGCCAGCGCACGTGGCGGTCACCCCCACGCGCGAGATCTTTACCACCGGAGATGCCGCGGCGGTCACGGCGCTTGCGGCACGACTCTTTCGCAGCGACGAGCTGGTCGCTGAGCACCTTGATCTATCCGCGCCGCGCCACCCCTAGGAGCTGAAGGCGGGGAGGATCGCCGCAACGACCGTCGCCGCGTTCTGCGCGGCGATCGGCAGGTAGCGGTCGAACGACACGTCGGCGCCGCCGTCACCTGCGTCTGAGACGCTGCGAACGACGAGCCATGGAGTGCCGTGTCGTGACGCAACGTAGGCGATCGCCGCCCCCTCCATTTCGACCAGGTCGGCCCCCGTTCGTGCCTGGATCGCGTCGCGTGTGGCGTGGTCGTTGATGAAGGCATCGCCGGTTGCGATCACGCCGCGGGAGAGACGCATTGCCCTTCCTGAACCTGCCGGGTCAATGAGTTGCTGGGCAACGCTGCTCGCCGCTGCGAGCGCTGCTGCGCCAAGCCGCTCTGCGGCGCGAATGCGTGGATCGCCAGCAGAGGGGAGTGGCGCACCGTAACCAAAGAGGTCGAAGCCGCCACTGCGCGCGGCGCCAAAATCATGCTGCAACACATCGTTGGAGATCACCACGTCGCCGATCGCGAATCCAGGGTGCAGTGATGCAGCAGATCCAACGGAGATGACTCCACGCGGGTGGAGCTCCATCGCGCCGGTCGTTGCGAGCGTGGCGGCGAGCTTCCCCACGCCGCAGCGTAAGAGCGCGACGGCGACGCCGTTGATCGCTCCGATGAGTAGATCCCCCTCGCCACCCGCGCGCAGGTCTCGGCGCGTCAGCCCAGTCGCGAGCCCCTCAATCGGCGCGCGCTCCGCATCGAGCGCCGTCACGATCAGTAGTGGCCGAGACTCGGCGCCTGCGGAGGCGCTCACCGGAGTGCTCGCCACCTAGGCGTCGCTCTCGTCGAGCTCGAGATCCACGATCGCCGTGCGTAGGCGACGCGGTGAGCGCCCGGCAAGAAGATCTTCTGCGTCCTGTAGGTCGTGGTCGATCTCAAGCGCCTCGTCTTCATCGTCTGACATCGCTGCCCGCGCTTGGTCACCAGCTGGGAGGAGCGTCGTCTCACCCTCTTCTGTCGATACAGACACTGCCGCCTGAAGGGCGCGGTCAAGCGCCGGGTAGAAGCCGTGCGCGCGCTCAAGCTCCTGCGCGATCGCCTCCACGAGCGAATCTTCCTCAAAGGATTCGATCACCCGCCCTCGCGCCTCCTCAACCATGGCGAGGAATTCGGGCGGCGAGAAGCGCTCCTCGTGGGCGAGCGTCACCCCAAGGAGCAACTCCTCATCGGCCTCATGGATCTCATAGAAATGCACGGCGGCAGCCTACACCCCGCCCGTGCCCCCTGCTTGACCTTCGGCTACCTCGCGGGCAGACTCGTTCCATGAAGGTTCGCTCGCTCTTCTCGGCGCGAGGGCTTCGCGATCGCATCGCCCTCATCGCCGCCGCCGCCATTGCACTGGTCTTCATCGCGACGTTTGCGCGCAGCCTGATCGGGGCGCTCGACGCGCGCGCCGCCGTCGATCGACTCCGCAACGAGAACGCAGCGCTGCAGGAGCAGGTTGACGCGCTCGCCGCGGAGCGACTCCTTCTCGGGGACCGAGCGTTCTTGGAACTGCTCGCTCGCGGCTACGGCCTCGGCTCGCCACTTGAGCATCCGTTTGCCCTCACCGCCGATGCTCCAGAGCTGCCGATCGACGCCCCTGGATCTGCCGCGCGCCGCCTTGCAACTCCGAGGGTCAATCAGTCACCACTCGAGCGCTGGCTGGAGATCCTCTTCGGCGGTTGAGGTTGGCGCGCCTCGCGCGCCGAGCGCGTGTGCGCTTACGCGTGCGCTGCGTCGCGGCGCGCAGGGGCGATGGCTACGGCCGATCCCCAGAGATCGTCCAGTGCCACGGCTTCACCGCTTCGCCGGTCAGCTCAATGGCGACATGCTTCACCTGTGTGTACTCCTCGAAGGAGTAGTGGCTGAGATCCTTGCCGAAGCCAGACTGCTTGAAGCCTCCGTGCGGCATCTCGCTCATGAATGGCAGATGGTCATTGACGAGCACCGCACCGAAGCGCAGCGCCGCGGCGACGCGGTGGGCGCGTCGCACGTCGCGCGTCCAAACGCTCCCCGCGAGCCCGTACGGCGTGTCGTTCGCAAGCCGCACCACCTCGGCCTCACCCTCAAAGGGCAAGATCGCAAGTACCGGCCCGAAGACCTCTTGCTGCACGATCTCGCTCGACTGTGCGCAACCGGTCAGGATCGTCGGCGCATAGAAGGCGCCGCCCTCAAACCCCTTCGGTGTCGCCGCGGCACCACCGGTGAGCGCCGTTGCGCCGGCTGCGAGCGCGCGTTCAACAAAGCCAGCGACGCGATCGCGCTGGGCGATGGAGATGAGCGATCCCATGTCGGTAGAGGGAGCGAACGGATCGCCAACGCGAATCTCACGGGTGAGCTCGACGATGCGGGCAACGAGGCGGTCGTGGATCGCCTTCTCGGCATAGACACGGGTCGCCGCGGTGCAATCTTGCCCTGCGTTCACGAAGGCGCCGATCACCGCGCCGCGCGCCGCAACCTCTACCTCGGCGTCATCGAAGACGACGAACGGCGCCTTGCCGCCGAGCTCTAAGTGAAGGCGCTTGAGCGTTGGTGCCGAGGCGGCCATCAGCCAACGCCCCGTTGCGCTGTCGCCGGTGAGGGTGATCATGTCGACGCGTGGATCGGCGGCGAAGATCGCACCGATCTCAGCGCCTGGGCCGGTGATCACGTTGACGACGCCGTCGGGGAAGCCGACCTCGCGCGCGAGTTCAGCGAATCGGATTGCGGTGAGTGGCGTTGCGCTCGCCGGCTTCATCACGACGCAGTTTCCTGCTGCGAGCGCTGGAGCGGCCTGCCAGATCGCCATGGCGAAGGGGTAGTTCCACGGCGCGATCAGCGCAGCCACGCCGATCGGTTCGCGGCGAATCATCGAGGTGTGGTTGCCGCTGAACTCTGACGCAGCGCGCCCTTCGGGGCTGCGCAGCACGCCGGCGAAGAAGCGGAGGTGATCGACGGCGGCAGGAAGGTCGGAGTCGCGGCGCAACTTGCGCGCGGTGCCGGTTTGCCACGCCTCGGCGTCGGCAATGGATTCGACCTCGCGTTCGACCGCGTCGGCGAGGCGCAGGATCAGCAGGGCGCGATCGGCCGGCGTCATGCGCGGCCACGGTCCCTCGTCGAAGGCGCGCCGCGCCGCGGCGATGGCGGCGGCAACGTCGCTGGCAGAGGCGTGCGGGATCGCGCCGATCACTGCGCCACTTGCGGGGTGGCGCAGGTCGAAGCGCCGGTCGCCCTCGGCGGGGCGTGACTCGCCGCCGATGAGCAGTTGCGGGGTGAAGGGGGGGCGCGCTGGCGATGAGCCCGCTGGTGTTGGAGGTGTCATGGGCCAAGCGTAGCGACCGAGCGCCGCGCGGGCTACCGCGTCGCGAGAGGCGGGCGCTCCGCGCTAGGATTCACCCATGAGCCCTCGCAAGCCACCGTCGCGACGCCCGGCCGGAGTGACGCCGACGGGGGGCGCGGCGAGTGCGCCGCGTGCAGCATCGGCGCTTGCCGCCACCACGCCGTGGTCCTACGCCCCAGCCCCCGAGTCGCGCGAGATCGTCTCCATTCGGCCGCGCTACGGCCTCTTCATCGACGGGCGAGAGCGCGCGCCGATCGATGGGGAGGTGACGGTCACCTACAACCCGGCGACCGAGGAGCCGCTCGCCGAGATCGCCAAGGGCTCTCCCGCCGATGCCGATCGCGCCATCGAGGCGGCGGAGCGCGCGCATCGAAAGGTCTGGTCGCGACTCGCGCCGCGCGAACGGGCGAAGTACCTCTATCGCATCAGCCGGATCATGCAGGAGCGCAGCCGCGAGTTCGCGGTCACCGAGACGCTCGACTCCGGGAAGCCGATCCGCGAGTCGCGCGACGTCGACGTGCCGCTGGCAGCCGCGCACTTCTGGTACTACGCCGGCTGGGCCGACAAGCTCGACTACGCAGTCCCAGGGCGCAGCCCTGAGTCGCTCGGTGTCGTTGGCCAGGTGATCCCCTGGAACTTCCCGCTGCTGATGCTCGCCTGGAAGATCGCCCCTGCGCTTGCCGCAGGGAACACCGTGGTGCTGAAGCCGGCCTCAACCACTCCGCTCACCGCACTCCTCTTCGCCGACGTCTGCCGCCAGGCGGAGCTCCCCGATGGCGTGGTGAACATCGTCACCGGACCAGGGAGCACCGGCATGTCGATCCTCACCGATCCGCGCATCGCAAAGGTCGCCTTCACCGGCAGCACCGCGGTCGGCATCAAGATCGCCCAGGGGATCGCGGGGCAGGGGAAGGCGCTCACCTTGGAGCTCGGCGGCAAGGCGGCGAACATCGTCTTCGACGACGCGGCGCTCGACCAGGCGGTCGAAGGGGTGATCAACGGGATCTTCTTCAATCAGGGCGAGGTCTGCTGCGCCGGAAGCCGCCTCCTCGTGCAGGAGTCGATCGCCGACGAGTTCATCGCCCGCCTCCGTGATCGCATGGGAACGTTGCGCGTCGGCGATCCAATGGATAAGAACACTGACGTCGGCGCGATTAATTCACGCGACCAGATGGAGAAGATCGCTGAGCTTGTGGCGAGCGGCGTCGCGGAGGGGGCCGATCTCTGGCAGCCCGCCTGTGACCTTCCGTCGCGCGGCTGGTTCTTTCGCCCGACGCTCTTCACCGGCGTCGCGCAGAGCCATCGCATCGCGCGCGAGGAGATCTTCGGGCCGGTGCTTGCGGCGATCACCTTCCGCACCATCGACGAGGCGATCGAGAAGGCGAACAACACCGCGTACGGGCTCTCCGCCGGGATCTGGACCGAGAAGGGGAGCCGCATCCTCGACGTCGCTGCGCGCCTCAAGGCGGGGGTCGTGTGGGCGAACACCTTCAATCGCTTCGATCCGACCGCGCCGTTCGGCGGCTACAAGGAGTCGGGATACGGGCGCGAGGGCGGCGTGCAGGGGTTGCATGCCTACCTGCGGATGAGCTGACCATGGGAAGCCGCTGAATATGGGGAAGAAGAAGTCGAAACGGATTGAGCGCGGATCGATTCCGCTGCCACCGGTGAGCCCGCTCATTGCGGCGCTCGAGGCAGCCCCCGCGCCAGGGCGCCGGAGTGAGCCGACGGTTGCTGAGGCCAGCCCCATCACGTCCACAAAGACAGCGCGCAGCGTTGCTACCAGTGACGCGCGTATCGAGGTGCGTCGCACGGCGAAGCTCTACATCGGCGGCGCATTCCCGCGCAGCGAATCGGGGCGCACCGACACGCTGCGAATCCCCGGCGGTAGCAGCGCAAACATTGCGCGTGCCTCACGAAAGGATTTGCGTGAGGCGGTACGCGTTGCGCGTGGTGCCGCAGAGCCGTGGGCCGGTCGCAGCGCGATGCTGCGCGGCCAGATCCTCTATCGCGTTGCGGAGCTCATGGAGGGGCGCGCCGCGCAGTTTGAGGCGGATCTGATCGCTTGCGGCCGCGGTCGCCGCGCTGCGGCGCAAGAGGTCACCGACGCGATCGATCGCTTCGTCTGGTTCGCCGGATGGACCGACAAGCTCGCGAGCGTTCTCGGTGGCACCAATCCCGTCGCCTCGTCGCACTTTGTCTTCACGATCCCAGAGCCGACCGGTGTGGTCGCGATCCTCGCCCCTGAAGCGTCACCACTCCTCGGCCTGGTGACGCGACTCGGCGGCGTGCTCGCCGGCGGCAACGTTGCGATCCTTCTCGCCAGCGAGTCGGCGCCGCTCCCCGCCGTCACCCTCGCCGAGACGCTCGCCGTGAGCGACGTCCCCGCCGGTGTCGTCTCGATCCTCACCGGTCGCCGCGACGAGCTGATCTCACATCTTGTTCGCCACGCCGATATCGACGGCTTCGACCTGTGGGGCTGCCCCGACTCGCTCCTCGTTGAGGCGGAGCGCGGCGCCGCCGAGCACGTTGCGCGCGTGGCGCGCCGCCCGCGCGGCGTTGATGACGATGCCTCAGCGCACGATGGGGCGCGCGGCGAACGCATTGATGGGATCACCGCCTTCCTGGAGATGAAGACGATCTGGCACCCGGTCGGTTCGTAGCCTCGGCGTAGCGCGCGGCGTAGCGCTCGGCGTATCGCTGGCTAAGCGGCTAGGGTAAAGAGCTCAGTCGATCGTGAAGTCGTCGGGGTCGGCGTAGGCGCCGGTCGCCTCTTTTTCGAGCTGCATCAGCAGGTCATTTACCAGGCTTGACGCGCCGAAGCGGAAGCGGTCGGGGGTGAGCCAGTCTGGCCCGAGCGTCTCATGCACGAGGACGAGGTACTGGATCGCCTCCTTTGCGGTGCGAATCCCGCCCGCCGGCTTCATCCCGACGATCTTTCCGGTGCGGTTCCAGTGCTCGCGAATCGTCTCGAGCATCACCAGCGTCACTGGCAGCGTCGCCGCGGGAGAGACCTTCCCCGTTGATGTCTTAATGAAGTCGGCCCCGGCCGCGATCGCGAGCCCGGAGGCGCGGCGCACATCGTCGTAATTGCCGAGTTCGCCCGTCTCGAGGATTACCTTGAGATGAGCCGGGCCGCACGCCTCCTTCACCGCAACGATCTCGTCCCACACCTTTGCGTAGTCGCCAGAGAGGAACGCGCCCCGGTCGATCACCATGTCGATCTCGTCGGCACCGGCTGCCACCGCGGCGCGTGTCTCTGCGACCTTCATCTCTATCCACGATCGTCCGCTCGGGAACGCAGTTGCGACGGCGGCAACCTTGACGGAGCTGCCGGCGAGCGCCTCCTTGGCGATGCCCGCGAGGTCGGGGTAGCAGCAGAGCGCCGCTACGGCGGGGACGCTCGCGTCTCCCGGATGCGGTCGCATCGCCTTCGTTGCAAGTTGGCGAATCTTTCCAGGCGTGTCCTTCCCCTCCAGGGTGGTGATGTCGCACATGCTGATCGCAAGGCGCAGCGCCCAAACCTTCGACCCCTTCTTGATCGAGCGCGTCTTGAGCGCCGCAACACGCTCCTCAATGCCAACGCGGTCGACCGGCGTCACCTCGCGGAGCCAGGCGCCGAGCGCGCGGGAGTCGGTGGCGCTGGGGAGGTTCGTTTGCATGGGGGGAGTATCCTCCTGACGACGCGAGTGCGCATGCGTTGGGCGCACGAACCGGATGTGAGCAGGAGCCGGCGAGAGCAGGAGCGCGGAGCAGCGCAGCAGGGGAGGGGAGATGCACTTCGAACGGGCGGACGACGACCTTCGCCTCCTCACCGCAATGCCGAAGCCCGAACTGCATCTGCACCTCGACGGCTCACTCGATCCGGCGCTCGCCCTAGAGCTTGCGGCGAGCCGTGGCGTCGATGCGCCGCGCGACTGGGCCGGGATGCGCGCCGCACTTGTCGCCCCTGAGCGCTGCATCGACCAGGCCGACCTGTTGCGTGCCTTCGATCTGCCGATCGCCCTACTGCAAGATGCCGAGGCGCTTCATCGCGCGAGCGAGACGCTGCTGCGCGCAAAAGCGGCTGACGGTGTCGCCTACGCCGAACTCCGTTGGGGCCCCGCGCTGCACACCGCAAAGGGGCTCTCGCTGCGCGAGGTGATCGCCGCCGTGGCGTCAGGGGCGAGCGCCGCAACTGCGGCGACGGGGATTGAGGTGCGCCTGATCGCCACCGCGATTCGGTCGCACGACGCCGCAACGAATCGCGCCCTCGCCACCGCCGCCGTTGCATCGCGCGACCTTGGCGTGGTCGCCTTCGATCTTGCTGGACGCGAGGCGGCGCATCCCGATCCACTCGAGTTCTCCGACGCATTCAACGTCGCGCGCGAAGGTGGTCTCGCCATCACGCTGCATGCCGGAGAGTGGGGTGGCGCGGCGCAGGTCCGTCGCGCCCTCGAGGTGCACCCCGCGCGCATCGCCCACGGTGCGGTGGCCGCCGACGACGCCGCACTCTGCGCCGAACTCGTTGCCCGCAACGTGGTGCTTGACCTCTGTCCATCGAGCAACGTGCAGGCGGCGATCGTGGCCGGCTACGGCGACTTTCCAATCGCGCGGCTGCGATCGCGCGGGGTTCGCATCACGCTGAACACCGACGATCTGGTGGTGAGTGACCTCACCCTCTCCGAGGAGTACGTGCGCGTGCGCCGCAGGCTCGGCCTGGAGGTAGCGGAGCTCATCGAGATCGCACGCGAGGGATACGCCGCCGCATTTCTCGACGACAGAACGCGAGCCCGACTCTTGTCTGGGTTCGACGCCTGGTTGGCGGCGCGCCGCCTTGCCGCTCCACCCCGCTCGTAACACTGCGCCCGACCCCGCAGAGGTAGCCGCCTCGGCTTGCCCGTCGCGCACGAACGCGCTGGAAAACGTGCGGCGCGACCCCCCTCCCGCTCCACCCACCTTTCTGGCACCATGCCTCCAGCGGTCGGCGTCTGCCGACCCGTCTGTGGGCGTTGCTCGCGGACAAGCGTTTTAGCGGAGGGAACAGAAGAGATGCAGAAGTCGCGAATCCTCGCGCTCCTCGCAATCCTCGCCCTTCTCGTTGCTGCCTGTGGTGGTTCGACGGCTTCGCCGTCCGCCTCTGCAGACGCCGGGAAGGCCGACTACAAGGCGTGCATCGCCTTTGACGTTGGCGGCATTGGCGACAAGAGCTTCAACGACTCGGCCTACGAGGGCCTCAAGAACGCGGAGAAGGAGGGCTTCACCGTTGCCTATTCCGAGGCGAAGGGTGCCACCGACTACGCGAAGAACATCCAGCTCCTGATCGATCAGGACTGCAAGTCGATCATCGTCGTCGGATTCAGCCAGGGTGAGGCCGTTGTGGCCGCCACCAAGGCAAATCCAGAGATCGCATTCGCCTGGGTCGACTCGACCTGGGGCGACGGCGAGGTTCCTGCGAACTTCACCGGCCTCGACTTCCAGATTGACGAGGCCTCGATGCTCGCCGGCTACGCGGCCGCTGCAATCTCGACCTCGAAGGTTATTGCCACCTACGGCGGTCAGCCATTCGGTGGCGTGACGCGCTTCATGGACGGCTGGGTTGCAGGCGCGAACTATTACGCCAAGAAGACGGGGACGAAGGTCACCGTCCTCGGCTGGACGCCGCTTCCCCGACCAGGGAGTGGCACCTTCGCCCCGAGCGATAACCCGTGGGGGAACAAGGAGTTCGGCAAGACGACCGCTCAGCAGTTCATGAGCCAGAAGGCCGACGTCGTACACCCTGTTGCCGGTCAGACCGGTGAGGGGACGTACGAGGCCATGCTCGCCGCGAAGAAGTTCTCGGTCGGCGTGGACTCGGACCAGTGCCTCACGCTTCCGCAGTACTGCGGCACGTTGATGAACTCGGCCGAGAAGAAGATCGGTGCGGTCGTCCTCGCGACGATCCAGAAGAACTACGGCGGGGACATGGGTGGTGAGAACCTCACCGGTACCCTCGCCAACGGCGGTGTCGGCCTTTCGGCCTGGCACTCGGAGGATGCGGCGTGGAACGCGACGTTCGGCGCACTCATCACCGACGCCCTTAAGTCTGAGGTCGACGCCCTCGCGGCGGGGATCAAGGACGGTTCGATCAAGGTTTCGGACTACTTCACCTCGAAGTAGTTCGTTGGCGATTCGCTCGCGCGAATCGCTGTGAGCTCTCGGTCCTGGCGGGGGAACCCGCCAGGACCGAGGATGCTCAAAAGGTTGCAACAGCCACAGCGGCCATTGATGTCGGAGGTTTGCACCGCCCATGCGTCTTGAGCTCCGTGAAATCACGAAGCAGTTTCCTGGCGTGCTGGCAAACGACCGCGTCTCCATTGCGGTAGACAAGGGCGAGGTGCTCGGCCTGCTCGGTGAGAACGGCGCCGGCAAGACGACCCTCATGAACATCCTCTCGGGCCTCTATCGCCCAGACTCTGGCGCGATCCTCATCGACGGTACGGAGCGCGTCTTCCGCGACCCCGCCGAGGCGATCGCTGCAGGGATCGGCATGGTCCACCAACATTTCATGCTCGTGCCGGTCTTTGATGTCATTGAATCAGTAGCACTCGGTGCTGAGCCCACGACAGGGCCGCTCGGCACCTTTGATCGCGCGACTGCCCGCAAGCAGATCATTGAACTCTCGGAGCGCTACGGCCTTGCGGTGGACCCCGACGCGAAGATCGAGAACCTGCCTGTCGGCGTGCGCCAGCGCGTGGAGATCCTGAAGGCGCTGTACCGAAAGAGCGACATCCTGGTGCTCGACGAGCCGTCGGCGGTACTCACCCCCCAGGAGACCGAGGAGCTCTTCGAGATCATTCGCGGCCTCGCCAAAGCTGGCACCTCAGTGATCTTCATCACTCACAAGTTGAACGAGGTCCTCGCCGTCGCCGATCGCATCACGGTGCTCCGACGCGGCGCCGTGGCTGGCAACACCACGCCGTCGAAGGCCGACGCCTCGTCGCTCGCCGAGATGATGGTCGGCCGCGAGGTGCAGCTCACCGTCTCGCGCGGCGCCTCAAAGCCCGGAAAGCCGATCCTTCAGGTGCAGGCGATGAACGTGCTCGACGGGCGCGGTGGCGTTGCGGTACACGAGGCCTCCTTCGAAGTGCACGCTGGTGAGATCCTTGCCGTTGCTGGAGTGCAGGGGAACGGCCAAACCGAGCTCGTCGAGGCGCTCACCGGGCTCCGCCCGATCGACTCTGGGTCACTCATCCTTGACGGCAATCATCTCGAGGGCGGTTCACCGCGCCACATCGCCGACGCCGGCGTCGCGCACATCCCTGAGGATCGCAGCCGCGACGGCATGATCAAGGGGATGACCGTCGCCGAGAACTACGTGCTGAACGCCTACCACCGCCCGCCGTTCAGCACGGGGGGGCGCCTTGACCTAAAGGCGATCGCCGCGCGCGCCACCCAGGCGGTCAAGGACTTCGACGTGCGCACGCCGTCGATCGACACCGACATTGCATCGCTCTCCGGCGGAAACCAGCAGAAGGTGATCGTCGCCCGAGAGTTCGGTCGCGACGTGCGCCTCGTGGTCGCTGCGCAGCCGACGCGCGGACTTGACGTTGGCTCCATTGAATACATCCACCATCGCATCGTTGAACAACGCGACGCCGGCGCCGCCGTGTTGATCGTCAGCACCGAGCTCGACGAGGTGCTCGCCCTCGGTGACCGCGTCGCCGTGATGTACGAGGGGCGCATCGTCGGCATCCTCGACGCCAAGGATGCAACCCGTGAGCGCGTCGGCCTGCTTATGGGTGGTGCCGTCGCATGACGCGTCTGCGCAAGCTCCTCGCAACGATTCGTCTCCCCGCAATCTCGGTGCTCGTGGCGCTCCTTGTTGGCGCGATCGTGATCATGCTCTCGGACCTCGAGGTGCTGGGTAAGATCCCGCAGGATCCGCTCGGCGCGATCGTCCTCGGCGTGCAGCGCGTCTACCTCGCCTACACCTCACTGCTGATGGGCGCGTTCGGCGATCCTGCAAAGTTCGGCAAGGCGATCGCCGCTGGTGGCGATGCCGTGCTCTGGGCGAAGGCCTTCCGACCGATCACTGAGACGCTCCTCGCATCGGTGCCGCTGATGTTCGTTGGCCTCGCCGTGATGGTCTCCTTCCGAACCGGCGTTTTCAATATCGGAGGTGAGGGGCAGTTCATGATGGGCGCCCTCGGCGGCACGATCGCAGCCATCGTCCTCGGTGGCGCTGGGCTCCCAACACCGATCACCATCCTCGGCGTCGTCGCGCTTGGTGCCCTCTTCGGCGCCGCGTGGGCATTTATTCCAGGCATCCTCAAGGCGCGCGTCGGCGCGAGCGAGGTGATCACCACGATCATGCTCAACTACATTGCCAACCTCTTCATCTTCTTCTTGCTCGTCAACTGGGAGTTGATCCAGCGCGAGGATCGCACCCAGCCCATCTCAAAGGCGCTCGACAAGTTCGTCGTGATCCCCACGATCCTGCCGATCGAAGCGCTGCGACTCCACCTCGGATTCATCGTTGCGCTCCTCCTCGCCGTGGTGGTGAGCTGGTTCTTGTGGCGCACAGCTAAGGGCTTCGAGCTGCGCGCCGCAGGGCTCAACCTTCCGGCGGCACGCTACGCCGGCATGGGCGCCGCCTCGTCGGTGGTGATCGCCATGCTCATCTCAGGTGCGATCGCCGGCATCGGCGGTGCCTTTGAGGTGGTCGGTACGGTGAAGCAACTCACGACGGCGATCTCTGGCGGCGTTGGCTTTACGGCGATCGCGATCGCCCTCGTCGGCGGCACGCGGCCGAGCGGTGTGGTGGCGACATCACTCGTCTTCGGCGCGCTCCGTAACGGCGGCGCGCTCATGGGACTCAACACCGGGATACCAATCGACCTGCTCTTCTTCATCCAAGCGCTGGTGATCATGTTCATCGCCGCGCCGAGCCTCACCCAACGGTTGATCAGGTCGCCGTTTAAGCGACGAGTGAAGGAGGCGACCGCATGAGCACCGCCGTGATGAGCGCTGTCGCTGAGAGCGCTGAGCAGCGCGCAGCGCTGCGATCGGCCCGCATTCGCGCGGTCATCTTCCTGCTCTTCACCCTTGCCTCCTTCAGCGCCGCCTCGGCAGCGGGGGCGAAGGAGGCGATCTTCTCGTTCTGGATCGACAAGATCGGCGGCAAAGACATCATCCTCACCTTCCCGATCGCCGTGCCCTGGCTCATCTCCGGTGCGATTTCGGGTGCGATCGCCACGCTGCAGTTCCTGCGCGGCGCCTCGTTCCGCTGGCGCGCCGCCATCGGCATCGCCGCGCCGTTCTATGCGGTCGCGACCGTCGGTGCGCTCCTCGACGGCACGGCGGCCAATCTCACCGTGCTCTTCACCGGCACGCTGAACTACGCAGCGCCCGTTGCCATTGGCTCGCTCGCCGGGATCATCTCTGAGCGGAGCGGCGTGCTGAACATTGCGATTGAAGGGAAGTTCCTCCTCGGCGCACTCGCGGGCGCTGTGGCGTCGAGCCTCTTCGGGGTCGCGATCGCTGGACCGATTGCTGGGCTGCTCATCGGCGCGGCCGTTGGCCTGCTGCTCGCGGTGCTTGGCCTGCGCTACAAGGTCGACCAGATCGTCGCCGGAACGATCATCAACATCGGCGCCCTCGGCATCACGAACTTCCTCTACCTGCGCGTTCTCCAGCGCTACCCCGATCTGAATCAGCCGGTCAATATCGACCCGGTCACCATTCCGGTGCTGAGCGACATCCCGGTGATCGGCAACATCTTCTTCAACTTGTCGCCGTACTTCTACGTCGCCGTACTTCTCGTCGGATTCTTCACCTACGCGATCTTCAAGACGCGTTGGGGACTTCGACTGCGCGCCTCTGGTGAGCAGCCGAGCGCCGCAGGGACCGTGGGCGTCGACGTGATTAAGCTCCGCTACCGCTCAATGATCTTGGCGGGTGCCCTTGCAGGATTTGCCGGGTCATACCTGGCGCTCAGCGGCACCGGCGGATTCGGCATGGGGATCAGCTCCGGCCGCGGCTTCATCGCGCTCGCCGCGTTGATCTTTGGTGCCTGGCACCCCGTCTACGCGTTCGGCGCAGCACTCATCTTCGGCTTTGCCGATGCCACGCAAACGCTCCTCTCGATCCTTGGCGTTGGGCTTCCGCCGCAGGTGCTCCTCGCCGTCCCGTACGTGATGACGATCATCGTCGTCGCTGGCCTGATCGGCCGCGTGCGGGGCCCGGCGTCGGCCGGTCGCCCGTACGAGCAGGGGTAGCAGGGTGAGCGCCGATCCGCGCATCGGCTGGCCAACCTTCTACGCCGCAAAGCTGTCACCGCGCCGCTCGCCGGTCGGCACCGCCGCAAAGCCGCTCCCGATCATCCTTGACACCGACCCTGGCCTTGACGACGCGCTCGCGATCGCCGTCGCGGTGGCGCGACCCGAGCTGAAGTTGCTCGGCGTGACGAGCGTTGGCGGAAATGCCGACGTACACCACTGCACCGATAACGCGCGGCGCCTGCTGCACCTGTACGGCGCCGACGATGTTCCTGTTGCCGAAGGGGCCGCGGGGCCACTCTCCGGTCCACTCGAGCGCGCAACTGAAATTCATGGCGAGAGTGGTCTCGGCGCAACAAAGCTCGCCGAGGCGACGCGGCCGCTCGAGCCGGGCGGAGCGGTCGCGCTCATGGTGCGACTGATCGAGGCGTCACCCGAGCCTGTCGCCCTGGTGCCGGTCGGCCCGCTCACCAACATTGCGATGCTCTTGCGCGGCTTCCCGCACCTGGCGCCGAAGATCGCAGAGATCTGCCTGATGGGCGGATCGGTTGGGGAGGGGAACGCCACGGCGTCTGCAGAGTTCAACATTTACGCCGACCCGGTGGCGGCAGAGATCGTGTTTGCGAGCGGCCTGCCAATCACGATGATCGGCCTCGACGTGACCCATCACGCGACGCTCGGCGCCGATGACCTTGCCACCTTCGCGGCGCTCCCCGGCGCATCAGCGAAGGTCGCAGCAGAACTGTTGGCCTTCGCCTTCGCGCGCGCCAAGGAGTGGGGACAGCACGAGTGGATGGCGATCCACGACGCGGTCGCCGTGTTGCACCTCGCGATCCCCGATCTCGTTGGAGTTGCGCGCTACCGCGTGGTGGTCGACGGCACCAACGGCCCTGCGCGCGGCCGCACTATCGGCGACGCCTCCGACTATCGACTGAAGCGCGATCGACTCGAAGCAAATTGCGACGTTGGCCTCACGATTGATCGCGAGCGATTCGTGCAGCTCCTCGTCGACGCCTACCGCACGCTGCCATGAGCGCACTGCGATCATGAGCGCCCCGCGACCGAATCCACTCCCGCTCTCCACGCCGTATCCGCCCTCGCCGCGCCGCGCGCCGGTCGGCACGGTGGCGAAGCCGCTCCCACTGATCATCGATTGCGACCCGGGGCACGACGACGCCATGGCGATCGCGATCGCCGTCGCGCGACCTGAGCTGAAGCTGCTCGGCGTCACGACCGTTGCCGGCAATGCAACGTTGCCACGCACCTTTGAAAATGCGCGGCGGGTTCTCGCCCTGCTCGGAGCCGGCGACACGCCCGTTGCTGCAGGCGCTGCGGTGCCACTCGTGCGACCACTCTTTACCGCCGCCTACGTGCATGGCGAGTCGGGCCTCGAGGGCGCCGAGATGCCCGAGCCCGGTGGGCGCGTGCACGAAGCGGGGGCCGTTGACCTGATCGCGCGGCTCGTCGAAGCGTCGCCCGAGCCGGTGGTGCTCGCGCCGCTTGGGCCGCTCACGAACATCGCCCTCTTCTTGCGCGCGCACCCTGAACTCGCGAAGAAGATCGCGCACATCTCGTGGATGGGCGGTGCGATCGGTGAGGGGAACGTCACCGCTTCAGCTGAATTCAACGTGTACGTGGACCCCGAGGCCGCAGCAGAGGTCTTCTCCAGCGGCATACCGATCACCATGGTCGGGCTCGACGTAACGCACCTGGCGCGCATGGGCGCCGCCGAGACCGCGCGCCTCGACGCCGCCGGTAATCGCGCCGGCAAGATCTTTGCCGACCTGTTGCGCTACTTCCTGATCTTTCATCGTGAGCGCTATGAGTGGGAGTTCTGCGCGATCCACGATGCGGTGGCCGTTGCGCACCTCGTTGATCCCGATCTGGTCGGCGTGGTACACGCCGCGGTCGACGTGGAGCTCGGCGATCTCGCGCGCGGGCGCACGATCGTCGACTGGTTTCCGCAGCGGCTGGTGGAGCGCAGTCGCAGCGCCTCGGCAGATGTTGCAGTTTCGATCGACTCGGCGCGCTTCGCCGATCTATTGATTGGGGCGATCGCGACCTTCGACTAGGCGAGCGCTCAGCGAGCGCTAGGCGAGCCTGCGTCGCAGCTCCGCGAGCAGACCTGGGATCGTCGCCTCAATCTCGCGCGCGGCGCGCTCGTAGGCGCTCGACGGGTACCCCCACGGATCATCAAGATCGGCGCCGACCGCGTGTGGGTCGAAGTCGCGAATGAGGCGGAGCTCGGTCGCCGACCCATGCGGTACCAACTGCGACGCGGCGCGCAGGTTCGCGTGATCGGCGGCGAGGATGAGATCTTGCTCGGCGGCGAGTTGTAGGTCGAGCTGGCGCGCGCGATGGCGAGTTGAGAGGCCACGCGCCGCGAGGAGCGAGGCGCTCTCGGTATGCATCCCCTCACCGAGGTGCTCGTCGGAGGTCCCGGCGCTCGACACCTCCACGCGCCCGACGAGCGCCGGGTCCGCCTCGATCGCAGCGCGGAGCAGCGCCTCGGCGAGCGGCGAGCGGCAGATGTTCCCGTGGCAGAGGGCGAGGATGCGGAGCATGCCTGGAGCCTACCCGAGAGCGGTTGGTGCGCTGGGGGCGCGGGTTCGGTATCCTCTCAGTATCGTGCGCGGCGGGGTAGCTCAGCGGTAGAGCAGGGGATTCATAAGCCCTTGGTCGCAGGTTCGATTCCTGCCCTCGCCACCACACCTCGCATGGGGCGGATGGGCCGGAAGAGTAGTGGAGGTGAACGATGATCCCGAAGGCCTTCCGCAACGGCGCCGTGATGCTGATCCTGCTGATGGGGAGCGTGGTGCTCCTTGGCAGCGTCCTCTTGTCGCCGACCCCAGCTCCGAGCCGCGATTACTCCGCCTTCCTCGCCGACGTGAAGTCGGGGAGCGTGTCGAAGGTGATGCAGCAGGAGCAGACGCTCACCGTCACGAACACCAAGACGCCGCCTGAGACCTATCAGGTTGAGGTTCCTACCCAGCTGACCGATGTCTACGGCGACCTTGTCGCAGCTGCGACCGCGGGCAGCGTTGATCCCGCCGGGATCGCCTTTGGCGCCAAGCAGCCCGACGGCTCTGGCCAGCTGATCAGCCTGCTGTTGAGCGCCTTCCTTCCAGTGCTGCTTATCGGTGGCCTCTTTGTCTTCATGATGCGCAGCGCCCAGGGGCAGAACAATCAAGCGATGAGCTTCGGTAAGAGCAAGGCGCGCATGTTCGTTGCGAACAAGACGCCGGTTACCTTTGCGGATGTGGCGGGGGTCGACGAGGCGAAGGTCGAGCTCGCCGAGGTGGTCGAGTTCCTCAAGTTCCCCGAACGCTTCGAATCCCTCGGCGCAAAGATCCCAAAGGGCGTGCTGCTGATCGGATCCCCTGGCACCGGTAAGACCCTGCTCGCGCGTGCGGTTGCCGGCGAGGCGGGGGTGCCGTTCTTCAGCATCTCTGGCTCTGAATTCGTAGAGATGTTCGTCGGCGTCGGTGCGTCGCGCGTGCGCGACCTATTCGACCAGGCGAAGCGCAACGCGCCGTGCATTGTGTTCATTGACGAGATCGACGCAGTGGGGCGCCAGCGCGGCGCTGGACTTGGCGGCTCGCACGACGAGCGCGAGCAGACATTGAACCAGATCCTCGTTGAGATGGACGGCTTTGAGACAGGGACGAACATCATCCTGATCGCCGCGACGAACCGCCCCGACGTGCTGGATCCAGCCCTTTTGCGCCCGGGTCGCTTCGATCGCCAGGTGATTCTCGACCGACCAGACCTTAAGGGGCGCCTTGCCATTCTTAAAGTGCATGTAAAGGGGAAGCCGCTCGATAAGACGGTGAACCTTGAAGAGATCGCGCGTCGATCCCCTGGATTCTCAGGCGCCGACCTTGCAAACCTGATGAACGAGGCGGCGATCCTTGCGGCGCGTCGCAACAAGCGCAGCGTTGGCATGGACGAGTTCGCCGAGGCGCTCGATCGTGTGATGGCCGGTCCGGCGCGCAAGAGCCGCTTGATCACCGAACCAGAGAAGCAGATCATCGCCTACCACGAGGGTGGCCACGCAGTGGTCGGCCGCATCCTTGAAAAGTGCGACCCGGTGAGCAAGGTCACGACCATCAGCCGCGGCATGGCGCTCGGCTACACCATGAACCTGCCGACCGAAGATCGCTACC
>QWQR01000049.1 GCA_003670745.1 Chloroflexota bacterium | reverse complement strand
TTGATCAGGTGTGCAGGGATACTTGACGCCTCACCGGTTCGATAGAGCGTGGATCGAATCGAGAGCACGTTCGGATCCTCTGCCGCCTGAGCGAAGAAGCGATCGACGCTCGCATCAAAACTTTCGTATGGATGGTGAACGAGTAGGTCACCTTCGTTGATCAGCGCAAACAGGTCTGACCCTCCGTCCTTGGCCACCGCTGCGTCGACGATGCGCGTTGGTACGACTGGGACCCATCGAGGACTTCGCAGCGAGGGTATGTCGAGGGCTGCCACCTCAAGGGCAATCCCTAAGTTCAACACCCCAGCAACCTCGTCAACAGCATCTCGGTCGAGCTCAAGTTCGTGCAGGAGCAGGTCGACGACGTCGCGAGGTGCGCCGCGTTCAATTTCTAGCCGAACCGCGTGGCCGAAGCGGCGTTGCCGTAACTCCTCCTCAACTGCCGCGAGGAGGTCATCTGCAGCACCCTCGCTCACCTCGAAGTCGGCGTTTCTCGTGACGCGGAAGAGCGTGGAGTTTGTGATCTTGTGCCCAACGAATACCAGGTCGAGATTATTGCGGATCAGCTCCTCGATCGGCAGGAAGGCGTTTGCGCCGATCGGGATGAGCCGTCCGAGGATCGGTGGAATCTTCACTCGGCCGAAGAGGCTGGTCTCCGCCTCCTCATCTTCCATGACCACTGCAATCGATAGGCCGAGCGTGCTCACGAACGGGAAGGGGTGCGACGCATCGACAGCAAGCGGGGTGAGCACGGGAAGGATCTCGCGCGCAAATCGCTCCCTTGCCTGCACCCGTTCGGATGGCTCTAGGCCCTCCCAGCTGGTGATGGTGTGCCCAGCCTCGTGAAGCTCACTGACGAGTTGCCTCCACGTTTGCTGCTGCGCCTCCGCCAGGATCCGTGCTGAAGCAAGGATTGAGCGGAGATGCTCTGCGGGGGAGCGACCGTCAGGTCCAGCGTCTAAGAGGCCAGCGGCTATTTGGCCCTGGATCGACCCTACGCGAACGCCGAAGAACTCATCAACGTTTGAGGCGACGATCGCGAGGAAGCGAAAGCGATCGAGGAGTAGGTTGCGAACGTCGTTCGCCTCGTGCAGCACGCGTGCGTTGAACGCAAGCGAGGAGAGCTCTCGACTAACCATTGAACGCGATGCTTCTGGTGTGGTCTTTGCCATGCTCTCAGTCTAGCGAGGCTCGCTCAGGCACCCTTCACAGGGGCAGCGATCCCTGAGCAACGTGAAGCTGTAGTAGCCGGTGCGGTGACCGTCGGACCAGAAGGCGCAGAGCGCGTAGCCGCCGATCATCTCGCCGCCGGTGAGTGTCGTCTGTTCGCTGGTGAGTTTCGGGTTCGCGTCGAGCCAGCCAGGGAGCCCCGCCTCGCCGCGACAGTAGGCGCAGGGGCAGAGCCAGCGCAGCGCCTCAGCGGCATAGCGTGTCTGGTGGCCATCGGCCCAATCAACCTCGAGGCGTTGCTGCTCGCGCAGGATCCGCAGCGCCGTGGGGGAGTTGCGTGGGTCGCTCGGCTTGCTTGGCTGCACGTTGGTCATAGGGAGAGTCTACTTCGGCAACATCCATTTGCTTGCTAGCATCAAGATATGCCGCAAAGAAGTCGACGCTCCATCATTGTGCCGCGGACCCTACAGGTGCTCGCCTCCGCCGCCCTCCTCCTGGCACTTCTCGGCCTGCCAAGCCCATGGCAACTTCCCGTAGATACAGCCTCGCCACCGCTCTACCGGGGGGTGATCCTTGTGCAACCACAGGAAGGATTGAACGGCGTCGGTAGCGTGTTGATCGAGATGCTTGAAGGTCCAGCAGCTGGCCAGCAGGTTGCCGTAGAGGTCGACCTTGGGGATGAGGTCACGGGTGCCTTCTATTACAACATCAATGAAGAGGTGTTGATCTCTGAGGCCCAGTGGGAGGGTGGCGCAATACGACGAACCGTTGCAGATCGCTCGCGTGGTGGCATCTTAATCTTCGCCCTACTCATCTTTGCCGCCGCCGTGGCACTTGTCGGAGGCTGGAGAGGCGTTCGTTCCCTGCTATCTCTGGTAGTGGTGCTCATCGCTCTACTCCGATTTGGAATCCCCGCGATCCTTTCAGGAGCTCCGCCGCTACTGGCTGCGGCAGGGGTTGCGCTAGCGGTAACCGTGGTGACTTCCCTTGTGACCGAGGGGCCAACCCGACGAGCGACGGCTGCGATTATCGGCATTGGCGCGAGTCTGATCATCGCTTGCGCGACGTCTGTTGCACTTGACGGGATCCTCTCCTTTACGCCGATCGGTGGCAACATGGAAATTCTCAACCTGGTCCCACTTCTTGATGGGAACGTCGATCTCCGCGGAATTGGTTTGGCAGCAACTTTGATTGGCACCCTGGGGATCATTGACGACGTCGCGATCACTCAGATAGCTGCGGTGGACGAGCTGCGAACGTCAGATCCCCGAGCGTCTGGACTTCAAATCGGAAGGCGCGCACACGCTATCGGTCAGTCGCACATTGGCGCCGTTGTGAACACTCTACCGCTGGCCTACCTAGCCGCGGCGCTTCCGCTTGTCGTCGCTACCCTGGTCGCCCCAGGCGGCATTCTTGCCCGTTTCGGCACCGAACAGGTTGCGGTGGAGTTAGTGCGTTCGCTTGTAGGCACTCTTGGGGTGCTCGCTGCCTCCCCGTTGAGTACGGCGGCTGCAATCCTCGTCGGAGTTGGAGAGTTGGATTAGTTTAGCGCTCTGTCTCGACTCCGAATTGGGCTTTCGCGAGCTCGGCGTAGAGGCCACCCTTGCGCCGAAGGGCGGCGTGGCGGCCGCGCTCCACGATCGTGCCGTGGTCGAGCACCAAGATCTCGTCGGCCCCCGACACGGTGCTCAGTCGGTGCGCGACGGCAATGGTGGTTCGCCCCTGCGCCGCTCGCTCGAGCGCCTGCTGTACGTGGCGCTCCGAGACGGAGTCGAGGGCTGAGGTCGCCTCGTCGAGCAAGAGGATCGGTGGATCCTTCAGCAACACGCGCGCGATCGCCATGCGCTGACGCTCGCCGCCAGAGAGTTTGTAGCCGCGCTCGCCAACGATGGTGTCGAGCCCCCCAGGCAGCTCGCGCACCCGTTCGGCGAGCGACGCCCCCTCGAGCGCCTCCCAGAGCAACCGATCGGTTGCGTTCGGTCGTGCGTAACGCAGATTTTCGCGGATGCTCGCGTGGAGGAGGTGCGTCTCCTGGGTGACGACGCCGATCACCTCGCCGAGCGACGCGAGCGTGATCTCGCGCACGTCGCGACCGTCGATGCGCACCGATCCGGCAGTGGTATCCCAGAAACGTGGGATGAGGTTGAGGATCGTGCTCTTCCCTGACCCTGACGGCCCAACGAGCGCCGTGAGGCTCCCCGGTTCGGCGGTAAAGCTGATGCCGTTGAGGGCAAACGTGTCGCGTCGTCGACGCACATCGCTGTTCGGCGGTGCGGGGTAGCGGAAGGCGACCGCGTCGAACTCGATGTGCCCCTTCACCTTGGCGCGGGTGAGGCGCGTCGCGTTCGGCGCGTCGACAATCTCGGGGACAAGATCGAGGTAGGCGAAGATGCGCTCAAAGAGGGCGAGGCTCCCGCCGATCTCGACCTGCAGTCCGAGGAGCGATGCGAGCGGGAAGTAGAGTCGGCTCTGCAGCGTGGTGAAGGCGACGATGTCGCCGATCGTCGGCGCATCGGGGGCGCCGGCAACGGCGAGCGTCCCCGAGACGAAATAGATGATCGCGGGGATGCCGCTGAAGACGACCTGCACCACCACGCCGACGCGACGCCCGGTGAGCGCTTGACGGAGCTGCAGCAGGGCGAGGTCGGCGGAGCGACGCGAGAAGCGAGTCGCGCCTTCGGCGCTGCGGCCGAACGACTTTGCCAGCAGTGCGCCACCCACTGAGAGGTGCTCCTCGGCGATCGAGGTGAGATCGGCGAGGGCCGTTTGCACCTCGGCGCTCGCCTTGCGTCGCGCCGCCGAGGCGCGCGCGGTGAGGAAGAGGAAGAGTGGCGCGACGGAGAGGCTGACCGCGGTCAGGCGCCAATCGATGAGCGTCATGGCGACGAGTGTGGAGAGGACGACCGCAATGCTTGAGGCGAAGTTAGCCGCGGCCTCGGAGACGACCGACTGCACGCCGGAGACGTCATTCGTCAGGCGACTCTGGATCTCGCCGGTGCGCGTCTCAGCAAAGAAGCGGAGCGGCATCGACTGCACGTGTACAAAGAGGGCGTTTCGCAAGTCGCGCATCACGAACTGACCCACTGCAGCGGTGAGCCACGACTGCCCGAGCCCGATCGCACCGTTGATGATCGGGATCACGAGCATGGCGCCGGCGTAGATGGCAAGAAGACCAATGTCGCGACGCGGGATCGCCTCGTCGATGAGGAGCTTCAGTAAGTAGGGGTTGGCGAGGCCGAGGATGCTGGAGGCGAGGATCGCAACGCCGATCGCACCGAGGCGCCCGCGATACGGGCGGAAGAAGCCTGCGGCGCGGCGCAGCAGCGGCAGCGCGGCACCCGTTGGACGCTGGGGGAGGCCGCCTTCGTCGCCGCCGCTAGAGAGTGGGCCGCCGCGCCCGAAGGCGCCGCGTCCGCCGGGCGGACCGCTCAGCGTGCGCCCGCGGCGTGTTCTGCGAGCCAGCGCTCCGCGTCGATCGCCGCGCGACATCCGTCGCCCGCGGCGGTGACTGCCTGGCGATAACGGTGATCGTGCACGTCGCCGGCGATGAAGACGCCGTCGATCGCCGAGGCGGTCGTGCCGTCGCCTTCAATCTGTAAGTAGCCGTTCTCGTCGCTGGGGATCACGCCGCCGAGCAGCGCAGTGTTCGGTCGATGGCCGATCGCAACGAAGAGCCCGCCGACGGCGAGTCGCTCCGTGCCACCGCCGATCGTATCCCGGAGCACCAGCGCCTCGGTCGACTTCTCGCCGATGACCTCGGTCACCTCGCGGTTCACGTGAATCTCGATAAGCGGATGCGCCTCTGCGCGCTCGATCATGATCTTGCTCGCGCGGAAGGTGTCACGCCGATGGATAAGATGCACCTTGGTGGCGAAACGGGTGAGGAAGAGCGCCTCCTCGAAGGCGGTATCACCGCCACCAATGACCGCAACCTCCTGCCCCTTAAAGAAGAATCCATCACACGTCGCGCAGGAGCTGACCCCGCGGCCGCGAAGGCGCGTCTCAGATTCAAGGCCGAGCCAGATCGCCGAGGCGCCAGTGGCGACGATCACCGCGTCGGCGGTGTACTCGCGGCCTGCACTCGAGACGTGGAAGGGGCGGACCTTGAAGTCGACACGATCGACGTCCTGGTCGACCATCACCGCGCCGAAGCGTTCAGCCTGCTTGCGCATCTGGGTCATCAGCTCTGGCCCGTCAATCCCCTCAGGGAATCCAGGGAAGTTTTCAACCTCGCTCGTCAGCATCAGTTGGCCGCCAGGCGCGTAACCGGCGAGGACGCGCGGCGCTAGTTGGGCGCGCGCGGCGTAGATCGCTGCGGTGAGCCCGGCGGGGCCGGAGCCGAGGATCAGCAGGCTGCTGTGCTGGGGTGGGCCGCCAGCACCACGCTCCACAGCTGCAGGCGTAGGTGCGCCTGCGTCGCCGCCGAAATCGATGCTCATCCCGCCACTCATGAGGTGATTCTACGCCTCGGCTGCGGAGGGGAGCTCTGGGCTCAGCGGAAGAGATCCCAGTCGGGGGGCATCAGGCTCTCGCGAACGCTCCCCTCCTCGGAGTGTCGAGCCTTCGCGCCGCGTACCAGGGCGAGCGGCCGTCGCGCCGACTTGCCAAGGGCGAGCTCCGCCGCCGCGGCGATCTGGTCGGCGACGGCACGGACGGTCGCCGCCATGGCACGGCCGTCGGCGTCTGGTGAGCCGCGCAGGTCGTCGAGCGCAGCGATCCCAGCGACACCGATCGCCACGTCGGTGATGCCGAGGCGCCACGGTCGACCGAAGGAGTCGGTGACGATCACGCCAGGTGCAACGCCGCAGCGATCCTCAATCGCCGCGCGAATCCGCCGTGCGGAGGTGTCAGGGTCGCGCGGCAGCAGGGTGACGATCTCGCCGCTGCGCGGTCCCACGTTGCTTGCATCAACGCCCGAGTTCGCCAGCACGAAGCCGTGCGCCGTCTCTGTGATGATCACGCCGCGATCCATGCGCACGACACGCACCGCCTCGCGCAGCACCACCTCAACCTGCCGCGGGTCGCGCGACCAGCGCGTTGCGTAGTCGATCGCCTCTTGGCGCGGCGTCACCGTGGCGAGTTCAACGATCGCACCCTCCGCCTTTGAGACGATCTTCTGGGTGACGGTGATCACGTCGTCGGTGCGGAGCGACTCGCCGCTCATGGCAACGTGCTGCGCGACACAGGCGGCGATCAGATTAGGAAGGTCATCGCCTGCAACGATCTCACCCAGACCGTCGAGCGGTATGACCTGCAGGCCATCCGCAGCCGTACCTACTGTCGTACCAGCTGTGGTGGTCGCTCCTGCCGCGTCACTCGCCGCAAGCGCAGCGGCGAGATCTGCGGCGGTATCAATGTCTGCCGATAGGGGAGAGTGCAGCTCGATCACCGGAGCGTTGAGTTCGAGGGCTGCAGCGCGGTGTGCAGCGGCACTTGTAGCGCCGTAGCGCAAGGCAAGGCGCGTGGGGAGTGGAAGCAGCAGCGCAGCGGTGCCACCGTCATTAGCGGCGAGCAGCCCGATTGGCTGCGCGGCGCCCGCTACGGATCCTTCACGCCAGCTGTTGAGCAGCGCGCTAATTGACATCGCGGTGATTGCGGCAAGGTC
>QWQR01000048.1 GCA_003670745.1 Chloroflexota bacterium | reverse complement strand
GCCAAGGGCGTCAAGGTGATGGTCTCAGGACGCCTCGGCGGCGCTGAGATGAGCCGCACCGAGTGGGATCGCGATGGTCGCCTCCCGCTCCAGACGCTGCGCGCCGACATCGACTTCGCCATCTATCACGCCCCCACGACCTTCGGCCGCATCGGCGTCAAGGTCTGGATCTATCGCGGCGACGCGCCAGCCGATGTGCTGAAGCCGAAGCCGCTCTCCGAGAACGCCGGGGCGGGGTCATAACATGTTGATGCCGAAGCGTGTGAAGTGGCGCAAGGTCCAGCGCGGTCGCATGTCCGGCCCTGCAAAGGCTGGGCGCACCGTAGCGTTCGGAGACTTCGGCCTCGCGACGACCGAGCCCGCCTGGGTGACGGCGCGACAGATCGAGGCGGCGCGCCGCGCCATGACGCGCTCGATCAAGCGCGGTGGCAAGGTCTGGATCCGCATCTTCCCCGACAAGCCGATCACCAAGAAGCCGGCCGAGACGCGCATGGGTTCCGGCAAGGGCGCCCCCGACCAGTGGGTCGCCGTTGTGCGACCTGGCCGCATCCTCTTTGAAGTTGCCGGCGTGACAAAGGTTGAGGCCGTCGAGGCGTTCCGCCTCGCCGCCATGAAGCTTCCTGTTGCGACCGTCATCCTTGATCGCCCGGCCGGCCTCGGTGAGGTTGTCTTCGGCAAGAAGTTCCTCGAGAAGGTCGCCTCGGGCGTGCCGCTTGAGGCCGAGGTCGCTCCTGCCGCAGTGGCACCAAAGGAGCCTGAGCTCGTGAAGCCGGTCAAGCCGGCGAAGGAGGAGGAGGCGTGATGGACATCAAGCAGGTTCGCAACATGAGCGACGCCGAACTCGTCCAGGCGATCTCCGATGCGAAGCGTGACCTCTGGCAGGCACGGTTCGAGCTCTCCACGCGCCAGCTCAAGGACACGAGCATGATCATGAAGACGCGCAAGAGCATCGCGCGACTGCTGATGGTCCTGGCCGAGCGCCAGGCCGGGCAGAAGGCATAGGGGGCGATATGAGCGACCAGACTGGAAAGCGCAAGACGCAGACGGGCAGGGTGCTCAGTGACGCCGGCCAGAAGACGATTGTCATCGGGGTCGAGCGGCTGCAGCAGCATCCCGTGTACAAGCGCGTCATTCGCCGCACCGCCAAGTTCATGGCGCACGACGAGGCGAACGAGGCGAAGGTCGGCGATCTCGTCACGATCGAGGAGTCGCGACCACTCTCCGCGCGCAAGCGCTGGCGCCTGGTCGAAGTGGTCGAGCGCGGAGAAGGGGGTGCAGCATGATCCAGACGGGTACCCGCCTGCGCGTGGCTGACAACTCTGGCGCGAAGGAGATCGAGTGCTTCCGTATCCTTGGCCGCTCGCGCGCCACGGTCGCCGAGGTCGGTGACATCATCGTGGCCGCCGTGAAGCAGGCGACGCCGAATGCCGGCGTGAAGAAGGGCGACGTCGTGAAGGCGGTCGTCGTTCGCACCGTGAAGGGGATCGCTCGCCCAGACGGGAGCCTCATCCGCTTCGACGAGAACGCCGCAGTGCTGATCAACCCCGATGGCAATCCGCGCGGCACCCGCATCTTCGGGCCAGTCGCCCGTGAGCTGCGTGATCGCGACTACATGAAGATCATCTCGCTCGCGCCGGAGGTGCTCTGATGCGTTCTGACTACACGAACGTCACCGAGATCCGCGTGGGCGACACCGTCTCCGTGCTCAGCGGCAAGGATGCGGGGAAGCGTGGCAAGGTCGAACGCCTCGTCGCCCCAGGTCGCCTCGTCGTCGAGGGCCTGAACATTGCCAAGAAGCACACCAAGCCGCGCCAGAAGATGGCGAGCGGCTCCCAGACCCCAACGGTTGAGCCGGGCGGGATCCTTGAGGTTGCTGCGCCGATGGCCGTCTCGAAGGTTGCAGTCATCTGCCCCAAGTGTGATCGCCCAGTGCGCATCAAGGCGGGTCGCAACGCCGACGGCGCCAAGTTGCGCCTCTGCGTCCGCTGCTCCACCCCACTTCCGAGCCGGGAGGTGACGAAGTGAGCGGCACGTTGCGCACCAAGTACACCGCTGAGGTTGTACCGGCTCTTAAGGAGCAGTTCGGCTACAAGAACGTCATGCAGGTCCCGCGCCTCGAGAAGATCGTGGTGAACATCGGGCTCGGCGAGGCGCTCACGAACGCGAAGGCCGTTGACGCGGCCGTCGGCGACCTCGCGCTGATCACCGGCCAGCGCGCCATCGTGACCAAGGCGAAGAAGTCGATCGCCACCTTCAAGGTGCGCGAGGGGAACCCGATCGGCGCCAAGGTGACCCTGCGCGGTGAGCGCATGTGGGACTTCCTCGAGCGCCTCACCCGCGTCGCCCTTCCGCGCATCCGCGACTTCCGCGGCATCTCCGGCAAGTCGTTCGACGGTCGCGGCAATTACACCCTCGGGCTTAAGGAGCAGCTCTCCTTCCCGGAGATCGAGTTCGACAAGATCGACCGACTCCGCGGGCTTGAGATCACCATCGTGACGACGGCAAAGAGCGACGAGGAGTCTAAGAAGCTCCTCGCCCTGCTCGGCATGCCGTTCGCGAACTGAGGAGGAGAGATGGCAAAGAAGTCCCTGGTGTTGAAGGCGGCGGCCGCGCCGAAGTTTTCGACGCGGAAGTATCATCGCTGCTCGCTATGCGGTCGGCCACGTGCGTTCATTCGCCGCTTCGGCCTCTGCCGCATCTGCTTCAGGGAGCGAGCCCTGCTCGGGATGATCCCGGGCGTAACGAAGTCGAGTTGGTGACCAAATGAACGTGACTGATCCAATCGCAGACATGCTCACCCGCATCCGGAACGCCTCGCGCGCCCGGCATGCCGAGGTGCTCGTGCCATCGTCGAAGCTCAAGGTGCAGATGGCCCGCATCCTCGTGGACGAGGGCTACATTGCCGCCGCCGTGCAGACGGGCTCGAAGCCCGAGGACTTCATCAAGCTGACCCTGAAGTACGTCGACGGGAAGGTCCCGGTCGTCTCGGGGTTGAAGCGCGTCAGCAAGCCAGGCCTTCGGGTCTATGCTGGCAAGACGGAGATCCCGCGCGTGCTCGGCGGGCTCGGAACTGTGATCGTGAGCACATCGAAGGGGATCATGACCGGGAAGCAGGCCCACAAGGCCGAGCTCGGTGGCGAGATCCTCGCATTCATCTGGTGAGAGGAGGACGCTGATGTCGCGAATCGGACGCAAGCCCATCGTTGTCCCCTCGGGGGTCAAGGTTGATGTCTCTGGTCGCACCGTCACCGTGACGGGGCCGAAGGGGACGCTCAAGCGCGATCTTCCAGGCGCAATCGTTGTTGCCGTGAGCGGCGACAGCGTGAACGTCACGCGTCCGAGTGACTCCAAGACCGATCGCTCCCTCCACGGCCTCTGCCGCACCCTCGTCGCCAACATGGTCGAAGGGGTATCGACGGGGTTCCGCAAGAACCTTGAGATCAACGGCGTCGGCTATCGCGCGGCGAAGAGCGGGAACAAGCTCACCCTCGCGCTCGGCTACAGCCACCCGATCGAGATCGTCCCTCCGGCTGGGATCAGCTTTGAGGTTGATGGCCAGACCAAGGTGAGCGTCATCGGCTACGACAAGGAGGCGGTCGGTCAGATCGCCGCCGAGATCCGCTCGCTCCGCAAGCCTGAGCCCTACAAGGGGAAGGGAATTAAGTACGAGGGCGAGACGGTCCGCCGCAAGGCTGGTAAGGCCGGGAAGGTGGGTGCCAAGTGAGCCGCGCCAGCACGCGCGTCGCCGCACGCAAGCGTCGTCACACCTCGATCCGCCTCACGGTGGAGGGGACGGCGAGCCGACCGCGCCTCGCGATCTTCCGCAGCCTCAACCACATCTACGCGCAGGTCATCGACGACGCAAAGGGGGCGACCCTCGCCTCAGCCTCAACGATCGAGGCTGCACTCAAGGGCGACGGGAAGCGCACCAAGGTCGAGGAGGCCGCTGCAGTCGGCGCCTTGATCGGCGAGCGCGCCAAGGCCGCCGGCGTGACCACCGTGGTCTTCGATCGCGCAGGATTCCGCTATCACGGGCGCCTCAAGGCGCTCGCCGACGCTGCCCGCTCCGCCGGGCTTGAGTTTTAGGAGGGAGCCGAGATGTTGAAGATCGATCCGTCGAAGCTGACCCTCGCCGAGAAGGTCGTACAGATCAACCGTGTTGCGAAGGTCGTCAAGGGCGGCCGCCGCTTCACCTTCTCCGCGCTCGTCGTCGTCGGCGACGGCCAGGGACACGTTGGCGTCGGCATCGGCAAGGCCGGCGAGGTCCCCGAGTCGATCCGCAAGGGGACTGAGGATGCGAAGAAGCACCTCATCAAGGTTCCCTTCTTCGGCACGACGATCCCCCACGAGGTCAACTATGAGCACGCGGCGAGCCGCGTGATGCTGAAGCCTGCTTCGCAGGGTACGGGCGTCATCGCCGGTGGCGCGATCCGCGCCGTCGTTACCGCCGCTGGCATCCACGACATCCTTTCGAAGGTCTACGGGTCGTCGAACCCGGTGAACGCCACGCGCGCGGCGATCGGCGCGCTCAGCCAGCTCCGCACCGCCGAGCAGATCTCCGCTGCGCGCGGCAAGCGCGTTCGACTGCGCGTCGCCGGGCAGGAGGAGAAGCATGGCTGAGAAGATGCTCAAGGTCACCCAGGTACGTAGCGATCTCGGGCACGTCGCCCGCAACCGCGGCACGATCCGCGCGCTCGGCCTTGACCGAATCGGCCACAGCAATCTCCTCCCCGACAACCCCGCCGTGCGTGGGATGATCCGTCAGGTGCAGTTCCTCGTAGAGGTCGCCGACGCGACCGCCGACGAGGTGCAGGCTGCGTCGAAGGTGTTGGCTGCCAAGGCGGCCAGGAAGGCGAAGGTCGCGAAGTGAAGCTCCATGACTTGAAGCCAGCCCCCGGGTCGACGCGCGACCGCATCCGCTCCGGACGCGGTATCGCCGCTGGTCGCGGTAAGACGGCCGGTAAGGGGACCAAGGGTCAGACCTCCCGCAGCGGTGGCCGTATCGCCGCCTGGTTCGAAGGTGGGCAGACCCCGATTCACATCCGCATTCCAAAGCTTCGTGGCTTCGACAACATCAGCCGCGTCGAAGTGGCCGTGGTCAACGTTGGCCGCATCCAGTCCTGGATCGACGCTGGACGCCTGAAGGGCGACGCGCCGATCACCGTCAACGCCGATGTGCTCGCGGCTGCAGGGCTACTGAAGACCCGCGGCAAGCCGCTCAAGGTCCTCGGCTCGGGCGAGCTCAAGGCGAAGCTCTTCGTGCTTGCCGATTCATTCACCGATAGCGCCATTGCAAAGATCACGAAGGCCGGTGGGACGACCCAGGTCTACGAGGTCCCTGCAGCAGAGGCCCCCGCGCCGAAGCGCGCTCCGAAGGCTGCCGCAAAGGGCGGAGCGAAGGAATAGCTCGACCGGACCAAGCGCTCGGGGAGCGCGACATGAGGAGGTTGAACGATGATTGAGATCCTGCTGAACGCCCTGCGCGCCCCAGAGATCCGCAAGAAGATCCTCTTCGTCGCCGGGATGCTCGTCGTCTTCCGCCTCCTCAGCCACGTGCCGGTCCCTGGCGCGGACCCAGCGGCACTTGCCGGCTTCTTTAAGGACAACGCCCTCTTCGGCCTGCTCGACCTCTTCTCGGGTGGCGGCCTCGCGCGCTTCAGCGTCGTTGGCCTCGGCCTCAACCCGTACATCAACGCCTCGATCATCATGCAGCTCATGAGCGGCGTGATCCCGCGCCTCATCGAGTTGAGCCGCGAGGGCGAGTACGGCCGCAACAAGATCAACCAGTACACCCGCTACCTGACCGTGCCGCTTGCAGCGCTGCAGAGCTACGCGTTCCTCGCCCTCCTCAACAGCCAGTCGGTGCTCAAGACGACCTTCGACCTGGCGAGCCCTGAGACGCTGGTGCAGATCGTGATCCTTACGACCGGCTCCCTCCTCTTGATGTGGATCGGCGAGCTCGTGACGGAGCGCGGCATCGGCAACGGGATCAGCTTCATCATCTTTGCTGGGATCATCGGCCGCGTGCCCGCCGCAATTCAGGAGTTCTTCTCCGCACCTGATATTGCGGTGCTCCTCGCCTTCGTCGCCGTCGGCGGCGCGGCGGTGGCCGCGATCATCTTCATCACCGAGGGGCAGCGTCGCATCCCTGTGGAGTACGCGAGCCGCGTCCGCGGCAACCGCGTCTATCAGGGCGGTCGCACCTTCCTGCCACTCAAGGTGAACCAGGCGGGGGTGATCCCGATCATCTTCTCTATGAGCATCCTGCTCTTCCCAGCACAGATCGCCGGCTACTTCACCGCCTCCGCGGTGACATGGGTTGCCGAGGGCTCAAAGTGGATCGTCGCAACGCTCGGGCCGCAGAACGAGATCGTCTACCTGCCGCTCTACTTCTTGCTCACCGTCGCCTTCACCTACTTCTACACCGCCTTCACCTTTAAGGCCGACGAGACGGCGGACCAGTTGCGCAAGAACGGCGGCTACGTGCCAGGGATTCGTCCAGGCGCGCCGACCGAGGAGTATCTCGGCAAGGTCGTCACGCGCATCACGCTACTCGGCTCGCTCTTCCTCGGCCTCGTTGCGGTCTCGCCGTACGCGCTCGGTGCGCTCTTCGGCAACCTTGGCGGCCTGAGCGTGAGCCTCGGCGGAACCGGGCTTCTCATCGCCGTGAGCGTCGTTGTCGAAACCATGAAGCAGCTTGAGGCGCAGATGCTCATGCGGAACTACGAGGGATTCATCAAGTGATCCTCGTCCTTCTCGGCGCCCCAGGCGCAGGGAAGGGGACGCAGGCCGAAGCACTCGCTGCGGCCACTGGCGCGGCACATGTCGCGACGGGAGACCTCTTCCG
>QWQR01000047.1 GCA_003670745.1 Chloroflexota bacterium | reverse complement strand
GCGCGCAAACCTCGCAGGGATCGTGATCCTCGTCGCGGTCGTCGGCGGCGGACTCTACGTTCTCACCGGCGGCGCAACCGCCGACTACGACTGCACCACCTACCTCACCAGTGATCAGACGCCGGTCGGCGTGGAGACGCCGGTCGACGATCTTGGTCGCACCCACATCGGCAAGGGGAGCAGCGTGAAGTACGCCTACTGCCCGCCTGCTTCGGGGAACCACTGGCCAACGCCACAGGCACCGATCGAGGGTCGCGTCTACGGACTCGATGACGTCGTTCTCCCTGAGGCGTACATTCACAATCTCGAACATGGCCAGACGGTGATCCTCTATCGCGGCGACGACGCAGGTGCCGCGGATCGACTCGCCGCACTGCAGGCTTGGTACGCGAAAGCGCCGACGAGCGCCATCTGTAATCTTCCTACGAGCGCAAGCCTGCTGGTCGCACGCTTCGATAAGCTGCCGGCGCCCGTGGTCGTGCTCTCGTGGGACATCGTGTATCCGCTTGAGAGCGTCGACACGGCGGCGATTGAAGCGTTCATCGCCAAGCGATCTGATCGTGGCCCGGAGGCAATGTGCGCCGCCGCGAATGGTGGAGCGTCACCGACCCCCGACCCGATGACGAGCACCTCCCCGACTCCGTGAGCGACGCTCCGGTCCGAAGGATCGGGGATCGCGACCGCAAGCCAGAGCTCGCGATCGCTGGGAAGCTCGCCCTTGAATTCGACGTTCACCTGCATACGCTCCTCTCCCCTGACTCCGAGGTGCCGCTCGACGTGTACCCAGCGCTCGCGATCGCGCTGGGGATGAAGCGCATCGCCATCACCGACCATCTCGACTTTGACCCGCGTGAACCCGGCACCACACTCACGCCGCACTACCGCCGCGTTGAAGCGATCGAGGAGTTGCGACGCACGTTCGGCGACCGGATCGAGATCCTCCTCGGCGTCGAGATCAGTTACGACCGCCCGTACGACAAGGAGATCCGCGCTCACCTTGCCTCGCACCATTACGACCTGACGATCGGCAGCGTGCACCCCGGCATCGACTCGCCGTTTCTGCGCTCGCGCAGCGCGGCACTCGCGGGGCGCGGCGCCGATGCGACGGCAGACTATTTCGAGGAGACGCTCGCCGCGGCGCAGAGCGGCCTCTTCGACATCCTTGGCCACATGGATTACGTACGCAAATACGTCTACCCGCACATTCCGACTGCGGCCTTCGAAGCGGCCCCGGAGCTCTACGAGCCAACGCTGAAGGCGCTCGTAGAAACCGGAACGGCGCTTGAGATCAACAGTTCGGGGTGGCGGCAGCGCACCGGCGTCCCCTATCCGATCCCGCAGGCGGTACGCCGCTATCGCGAACTCGGCGGCGAATACGTGGTGAGCGGCTCAGACGCACATCAGCCTGACTGGTTCGCCCTCAACTTTGATCGAGCGCGCGACCTGCTGCTCGAGAGCGGATTCGAAGAGCTCGCCACCAAGAAGTGGCGCAGCAGCGGTGAACGCTGGCCGATCCCGCGCTAGAAGGCCGCGCGCTAGTGCGCTGGGCGCGCTGTGCGCGCTGTGCGCGCGCTAAATCAGTCCGGCGGAAGCGTTGGATCGGAGCTCGCGAAGCCGCGCTCGACCGCGAGCGCAACGTCGCCTGTCTGGTCGACCAACACATAGGCACGGATCACGTCGAGCGCGTCGCCCGCGGGGATCACCATCTTCGGTCGCACATCGTCGGTAACGATGAGCCAGAACACGCCGACAAGGCCGAAGGCATCGTCGCCCGCAGATTCAAGTTGAATGAGGCGCACGCGCGGCGTCGCGCCAACAGGTGCATCGGCGGCGCGTGCTGCGCGCACCGCGCTCTGCGGCGAGATGCCGGCGAGGATCGTGTCGGCGCTCGTTGCGCTCCACCCCGCAGGGAGCGGAAGGTCGAGCGGTCGCACGCGATCCGCCTGAAGGCGTAGGAGCAGCGCGCCAACGAGGAAGGTTGTCGCAAGGAGCGCGGCGACGCGGAGCACCTGGCCGCGGGTGACCGGTGCAGCGATCTCCACCCCGCGTGGTCGCTTGGTGGCGCGGGACAGGCGGGAGCGCTTCTGCGCGGTGCTCGTTCGGGCGCTGCTTCGAGGCATAGGGGCATCGTGCCAGACTTCGCCGCTACGATTCAGCCATGAGCTCACAGCCTGCCAACAAACCAGCGCCAAAGGGAGCCGCCGCTCCACGTGACCCGCTCCTCGGCGTCCCGCTGCGCAGCGTGGTCCGCGAGGCGGTGGGGCGCGCCATGCGTCGGGCCATCGCCTCGGGAGCCGCGCCGGCCCCCGACGACGCCGCGGCGCTCGAGCTCCTTATCGCCGGGATCGAGATCGAGGTCCCCGCAAACGAGACGTATGGCGACTACGCCTCAAACATTGCGATGAAGTCGAGCAAGCTGCTCAAGCGCGCGCCGGCGCAGATCGCCGCGGCGATCGCCGCCGAGCTCACCGCCGAGGCGGGCGAGCGACTACATGGCGCCGCTGGATCGATCGGCCCGATCGCCGGCGCTAGCGTCGCCGGCCCAGGCTTCTTGAACCTCACCCTGCGCGCGGGTCTCCTCGCAGATCATCTTGACGCGATCGCAACGAAGCCTGATGCGTGGGGGCAGATCTTGCGACGTGACGTTGATCCGCCGCAAAAGATCAACGTGGAGTTCGTCTCTGCAAACCCAACAGGGCCACTGACGATCGGCAACGCTCGTGGCGCATTTGTTGGCGACCTGCTCGCCCGCGTGCTCGAGGCCGCGGGTGACGAGGTGACGCGCGAGTACTACTTCAACGATTTCGGCGAACAGGTGCGCCGACTCGGCGAGAGCGTGATCGCGTTGCGCGACGGCGCCGAGGTGGGCGAGAACGGCTACAAGGGCGAATATGTCGGCGAGCTCGCGGCCGCCATTCCCGCCGATGTTGCAGCGCGTGCCGCCGAATCTGCCGATGCCGTTGAGGTGATCGGGCGCTGGGCCTCTGAGAAGATTCGCGGCGGCATCGAGTCGTCGCTCGCAAACCTTGGTGTTGCATTCGACGTGTGGCGCTCCGAAGGGTCGCTCTACACCGATGGCTGGGTGGAGCGAGCGATCGAACGACTGCGCAGCGGTGACTGGCTCGAGGAGCGCGATGGCGCGCTCTGGTTCAAGAGCACCGCTTTTGGCGACGACAAGGATCGCGTCATTCGAAAGTCGACGGGGGCGTACACCTACTTCGGATCCGACATTGGATACGTTGAGGAGAAGTTCTCTCGTGGCTTTGACCACCTGATCTACGTGTGGGGAGCCGACCACCATGGAACGGTGGCGCGGGTGCGCAACGCAGCCGAGGCGATGGGCTACCAAAAGGAGCACATGGAGATGCTGCTCGTCGCGTGGGTACGCTTCATTCGCGACGGCGAAGAGATGAGCATGTCGAAGCGGGCGGGAACCTTCATCACCCTCGACGAGCTACTCGAAGAGATCGGCGTCGACTCCGCACGCTGGTTCTTCGCCTCACGTAGCGCATCGACCGCCATCGACTTCGACATTGAGCTGGCGAAGGCTGAGAACTCCGAGAACCCTGTCTACTACGCCCAGTACGCGCATGCGCGAATGAAGTCGATCTTGCGGAAGGCAGAGGCCGAAGGGATCGCGCCGGCCGCCGCGATCGGCGACCTTCTCGACGACGAGACGTCGGCCGACGCGCGCCTTGCGCGCCGCATCGTGCGACTCCCTGAGGCGGTCGAGGACGCCGCGACACATCACGAGACGCAAGGAATCACAACGTTTGCGACCGAACTTGCGACCGCCTTCTCCGCCTTCTATCGCGACGCGAAGGTCGTCGACGCCAGCGATGCGACTCGCTCTGCAAAGCGCCTGCGACTCGTTGCAGCGGCGGCGACAAGCCTCGCCGCATCGCTCCGACTGCTTGGGATCTCCGCCCCCGAAGAGATGTAGTCGCGGGGCGAGGGCCCATAGCGCTGGCTCTGGCGGCGCAGATTGTGGATATCTTGCGACCCCCTGCGCACGAGCCCTGGCGGGGATTGAGAACTCTTCACCCCGCAAGAGCCCGCAGATTCACCCTCGGTGCCGATGATGGAGATCGGTTCCCCGGACCTCCCTCCGTCGAACCGACCTCCCTCGCCGGGTGGGACCAATGGGCATCGGACCCACCCGGCGAAACTCCCTCTCGCTCACCCCTCGCGGCGCATCGCGTAGGTGCGGCAGGCGTGGGAGAATAGTCCTCATGGAACTCACCTACTACGGGCGCACCTGCGTCCGAATCCGCGGACGAGAGGCGACGATCGTTCACGACCCCTACACCTCGATCGTGGGTCCGACCGGCCGTGGGATCAACGGTGACATCGTCACCTTTAGCCACCCCGACGACGCGCCACTCGCGCGCGTGAAGGGGCGCCTCGCTCGGGACGAACGCACCCCGATCGCCACCAGCCTCGACGACTCGGTGGTGCTCGAAGGGCCCGGCGAGTACGAGGTCAAGTCGATCCTCATCACGGGGATCCGCACCTACCGCGACGCGCATCGTGGGCCAGCGGCGCGACACAACACCGTCTTCACCGCCGAGATCGACGGCATGCACATCGTGCACCTCGGCGACTACGCCGAAGGGTTCGCGAGCGACCAGATCAAGGAGCTCCCCGGCGCCGACATCGTGCTCGTTCCTGTTGGTGGTGCGCTCTCCGCCGAGGCGGCGGAGGCGATCATTAGCGAGCTCGGCCCGAAGATCGTGATCCCGATGCCGGTCGTCGACGACGCCGCAAAGGCAAACGCCGCGATCAGGGCCTTCTGCAAAGAGGGGGGGCTTGCCACGCCGCCCGAGGCGCAGGCGAAGCTCGTCATCAGCATCTCGGCGCTCCCAGAGGAGACGACGACCGTCGTCATTGAGCCACGCGCAGAGGGATTCGGCGGCGACTAGCCCCCGCTGTGCCAGACCGTTGGCACGGGCTGCTGCTCTACTCCCCGCATGGATTTTGACACCGACGACAACAGCGCCTTTCCTGACCTCACCGGTGATGGGCGCGCCGACTTCGACGACTTCGTCCTCTTCGCTGCGATCTCCGATCGCGTTAGTGGCGACGGCTCAAAAGGTTCGGGTAGGGCCAAGGGTGGTTGTGGCTGCGCGCTCCCTGGCGTCGTGCTGATCGCCCTGGGATCACTTGCGCTGCTCGTGACGCTCTTCGTCGCGTAGCGTTCAGCTATCGCCGCTCGAGCGCGGCGCGCTCCCAACCACCACGAATGCGCAGCTCGACTGGATCGCCCCCTGCGCGCAACACGCGTTCGTTCACCAGCCCAACGATCTCACTCTCACCAATCTCCACGCCGTGCGCGCGTGCAAGGTCTGCGATCACTGCTCGGATCGCGTGCAACGTATCGCCGCGCTCCACCGCCGCTGCTGCGTCGTGCAGGTTCATGGAAACCTGGGTGAGGCCGCGTCGAGGAAGTAAGAATCCAAGCGCCTGAAGTCCGTTGATCGACTGCTCCCCGCCGCCGCTCGCTCGAATAGCGCGCGCGATGGCGCGTGCTGCATCAAGGCCAGCGGTCTCACTTGGAGCCAGCAGTTCGATGTTCCAGGCGACCATTGGATGACGCGCGCCGACCGCCACGGCTCCAGCAGACGGATGCGGCGCAATCGGCCCAAAGTCTGGCGCCCCCTCGGCTGTCGCGTGACGCGCAGCTAAGCCATCAAATTCTCCGCGGCGGATTGACGTGAGCGCGCGACGCTCTTCGGAACGTGCCGCCGCGCCGTAGCAGTGCGCAGGGATCCCGGTCCCTCCGAGTGCGGCCGCGATCGCGCGCGCGATCGATGCAGCACCTTCCAACGTTCCGCTTGCAGAGATTGGAACGACGGGGACCACATCAAGCGCGCCGATGCGCGGGTGTACGCCGCGACCAGCTCCCGATTTTTCGGGGGTACGTAGATCAATGGTGGCGGTCGTTCGTTCAGCTAAATGCAGTGTTGCGGCGCTGAGTGCCGCACCTGCAACCGCCGTGTTTCCCGAAGCTGCATAGGTAAAGACGCTCCGGTCGTGATCGGCGTCAGCATGTGTGTCGAGAAGGGAGACGCCAGGAGTCGTTTGAATCGCTTCTGCACACGCTGTAATGATCGCTGCGTTGCGACCCTCGCTGACGTTGGCAACGATCGCGTAGTCGCAACCTTCCGCGTTCACGTAAAAAACTCTCACGCGGCAACGTTCACGAGAGCGTGCGGCGCATCACCGGCCAGCGGCCATCTGGCCCCGTTGCAGCAACGCTGAATCCGAGGCGCTCCCAGAAGGCTCGTGTCGCTGCCGAAGTTGCGTCGGGCTCTGGAGTCACCTCTGGCTCTTCGGGGTACGCCTCCGCTGCGGAGAATCCGGCGGCGCCGAGGCGCGTGAGCACCCCCTCGACGAGGGCGCTGCCGAGCGCTGCGCCGCGCGCTGCAGGGATCACCGAGATGCAGGTGACGATCGCCGGCGGCGGAGAGTCGGGCAGATCTGGGTAGCGATCGCGCAGTCGCTGCGCGCGGGGAAAGGCGGAGAGCGGCCCCGCCTGGCAGTAGGCGACGGGTTCACCCTTTGCCACAAGCACCCAGCCCATCGGCCCACTCACGGGGAGTTGTCGTGTCAGCAGACGGAGCTTCGGCGGTTGGCCTGGTGCCGCAGCCGCGTCGCGGAGCGCCTCTTCGCGCGTCGGCTCCTTTGGCGCGAAGGGGTTAAACGCCGGCCCTCCCTCCTCTTCGACGCCGAGGAACGCGGCGAGCGCGCTCTTGCCGCCGGCTGGTGCGGTGGCGCGGCTGGAGGCACTCTTCGGTGGCGCCACGCCCGCCTTGACGCCGCGATCGGCGTCCTCCCACCAGGTGCAGGTGGCATGGTCGGCATCGTCACGAGCGCACGGGGGGGCGAGCAGCAGCTCTTCGGCGCTCTCGATGCCGATCAGTTCAAACCCGTCGCCAAGGCCGATGCGCATCGTCTGAGATACTAGCCCCGATGAGTGACCACGGAGCACACGGAGCAGACGGCGGGGCGCATGGGCACGGCGCGAGCGATGCGCTTGGGCCGATCAATGCGCGCGCCTGGCTCGCTGGCGCCCTCGGCGTTGCGATCGGACTCCTCACCGTTGTGGTGATCGCAGCGGCGTCGGGCGCCCTCACCCTCTAGGCGAGAGCGCCCGTCCGCACGCTACGTGCGTTCGATCCCTGACGACTAGCGGCGGCGCGAGGGGCGACGTCGACCGGTAACGCCAAGGGCGTTGCCAGCGAATCCTGCGATCGGCCCAACGGCGCGACCGACCAG
>QWQR01000046.1 GCA_003670745.1 Chloroflexota bacterium | reverse complement strand
TTCCCGGTGCGCGCCGGTGCGCTGCAGCGCAAGGTCGGCGAGGTACGCGCCGTTGACGGCATCGATTTTACGGTGCGCCGCGGCGAGACGCTCGGCCTCGTCGGCGAGTCGGGGTGCGGCAAGACGACGGTCGGCCGGCTCATCCTTCGCCTTATCGAGCCGACGGCGGGGAGCATCGTCTTTGACGGCACCGACATCACGAAGCTCTCAGGGAGCGCGCTAAAGGCGTTCCGTCGCCGCGCGCAGATCGTCTTCCAGGATCCGTTCGCGAGCCTCGACCCGCGCTCAACCGTTGCCGACGCGGTCGGCGAGGGGCTGCGTATTCACGGCTTGGGGAGCAGTGCGGAGCGCGAGGCAAAGGTAACGAAGGTGCTCGACATGGTTGGGTTGCGCCCAGAGAGCGCGCGCCGCTACCCGCATGAGTTCTCTGGCGGTCAGCGTCAACGCATCGGTATCGCTCGCGCCCTCGTTCTCGACCCAGAGCTGCTGGTGCTCGACGAGCCGGTATCGGCACTCGACGTGTCAATCCAGGCTCAGGTGCTTAACCTGCTCTCCGAGTTGCAGAAGGAGCTTGGCCTCTCGTATCTCTTCATCGCCCACAACTTGGGCGTGGTGGAGCATCTCTGCGATCGGATTGCGGTGATGTACCTCGGGCGGATCGTTGAGACCGCTCCTGCTACAGAACTCTTCGCTGCGCCGTCGCACCCGTACGCGCAGGCGCTCCTCTCAGCAGTTCCGGAGCCCGATCGTCGTGACCGTCGCGATCGCATCATCTTGGAGGGCGACGTTCCGTCGCCGCTCAGCCCGCCGACCGGGTGCAGCTTTCATCCGCGCTGTCGCGAAAAGACCGCCGCCTGTTCGGCGACGGTCCCCTCGCTGATCAACCTTGATCCTGCAGGCGCCCGTCGGGTTGCCTGCCTGCGTCGCGGTCCCGACGCGCTGTAGACCTTAGGCGCCCGCCGGCTCCCCTGAGGCGAGCCACTTTCGCGCCCAGCTTGGAAGCTGGGATCCAATGTGTGCATCAACACCGCGGTAGTTTCCTGCCCCAATGACCGCAAGGCCGAAGGTCACTACCGCATAAGCGAAGTGCTGGTTCACGATTCCGTAGGCGAAGTCCCACGCAGCGAAGAAGAAGAAGGTCATCATGAGCGCTCCCATCGTCGCGGCGAAGCGCGTGGCGACACCGAGGATGAGCGCGATGCCGATAGAGATCTGGCCGAACTGCACCATGAAGTCAACGAGCTTCATCACCCCCTCATTCGAGGAGAGCGATACCCAGATGTCGTGGGTCGGGTTGAATACGGTCCCTTCGGCGATCGCGCCGGTTACAAATGGCCAGCCGAGCGTGCCGCTCGTGCCAAACGCGAGGAAGCCCTTCGCCGTCCAGGCGCCGGCGCCGCCGATGAACTTCTCGAGCCCCGCCCACAAAAAGATGATTCCGATCACCACGCGTGCAAGCACGACGACGTTCGGGAACCAGGTTGCGGTGAATACCGTGTTCGTCTTTGCCATGGCGAGACCTCCCGCTTGGGAGCGCATCGTCAGGCGGGTCGCCTGAGGCGATCCACTCCTCTACATGCAGTCTGCCCCCAATGCGTCAAAAGGGGTAATCCATAGTCGCTGGCTATTACTTAGTCAGTGACTCGTGATTCGGACTAGCGATTGCGCTCGCTTCGCACGAAGAGGAGGGTGCCGATCGAGAGCATGACGAACGTCGTAATCACGATCAGCGTGACCGTAAAGGCCGGGTCAGCGAGCACCGCAAAGGCCGCCGCCTCGGAGTTTCCGTAATAGGCGGAGCGCACAAGGTCGACCGCGTAGCGGAGTGGAGCGATGTGGCTGACGATGTCGAGATACCAGGGGAGGTTCTTGATCGGGTTGAAGCTTCCCGCGAGGAAGAACTGCGGCAGGAAGACGAATGGGAAGAGGAGGTTCGCCGACCGCTGGTTGGGCAGCAGGCTCACGATCAGGGCACCAAACGAGGCGCCAAACAGCGCCACGAGGATGAGTGCCGGAATGATCGCGAAGACCTGAGCGAAGGTGAGCGGGATGCCGAGCACTACACCGAAGGCCATCACGGTGAAGGCCTGCGGGAAGGCGACGAGCGATTCGCCGAGGATCTTGCCGGCGAGAATCGTGCGGCGGCCGATCGGCGCCACGAAGATCTCCTGGCTGAAGTCGTTCTCGCGATCCTCAAGGAGCGAGATGAGGCCGAGCGCCGCAGACTGCCAGACCCCCTGAGCGAGCTGCCCCGCAAAGATGAACGGGAGCAGGTCGATCCCTGGCGTCTTGAAGTTCGATGCAAACGCGCCGCCGAGCACCGCAATGAAGAGTGCAGGGAAGACGAGCCCGCCGATCAGGCGGATCGGATCGCGAATCAGCTTTGTAACGTCGCGCGCCGCGATCGCCGCCGCAGCTGCCGCCTCTTGGCGCAGCGTCAGCTTCCGCATCGGCGCAGCCTGCGTCGGCACCGTAGCCCCGCTCATCGGCGGAAGCCCCTGCGCGGCGCGTCGTCAACGGGCGACTCTTCGCGATCGTCGGCGGTTGCAGCAACGATCTTCAGGTACGCATCTTCGAGTGACGGGGCACGCACCTCAAAGCGCGTGAGGGGCGTGGTGAGGTCACGGAGCAACTTATGTGCCGACTCGGCACCATGCACCTCAACGGCAAACCCTGCGGAGATCACCTGCGGCGCATGGCCGAGGCGTGTGACCTCGGCGCCGAGCGCCGCGCGATCCGCCGCCTCGAGTTCAACGCGGGTCGTTCCAGTGCCGGTGCGTAGCGCCGCCGGCGTTCCATCGGCGACGATCTTGCCGCGATCAATGATGCAGACCTGATCGGCGATCTCGACCTCGTCGAGGTAGTGCGTGGTGAGGACCATCGTCGTCCCCTCACTGCGGCGGATCGCGTCGAGGTATCCGGCCACCGAGCGACGCGACTCTGGGTCGAGTCCAACGGTCGGTTCGTCGAGGAAGAGCACTTGGGGTCGGTGCAGCAGCGAGCGGGCGATCTCCAGCTTGCGGCGCATGCCGCCCGAGTACTTTGAGATCTTCTTGAAGAGATCGTCGCGATCAAGGCCGACGAGCGCGCCGAGCGCAACGATGCGCTCGCGATACTCCTGCGGCATGAGAGCGAACGCTGGGCGGTAGGCATACGTTCCGTAGAGCGCTGCATGGAAGCGGCAATTCTCTTCGCCGGTAAGGGCGCGGTCGAGCGATGGCTTCTGGAAGATGATCCCGACGCGGCGCCGAACTTCAGACTGCTCGCGCGCGAGGTCTGCCCCAGCGATCGTGACGCTTCCCGAGGTCGCCGCAAGCGTGGTGGTGAGGATGCTGATCGTGGTCGTCTTTCCCGCACCATTTGGCCCCAAGAGGGCGAAGAGCGACCCCTGGGCGACGCTGAAGGAGATGTCGTCAACGGCGTTGCGCTCCGCGCCCTTGTAGCGCTTTACAAGGTGCTCTACGGAGATCGCTGCGGGGGTACTCATAGGGGAATCCTAGCAGCGCTAGGCTGCCCCCATGGCAAGGCTCGTCGACGTGATCCGCGTGGTACATCCTGGACCGACGCTGCTGAACGCGGCCGCCGCCTTCACCCTCGCGCAAATCGCTGGCGCGGCATCGCATCGGGCGTTACTCGCCGCAGTCACGATGCTGGGAGCACATGCGTTCATTGGAACGCTCAACGATCTCCTTGACCGCCGCGTCGACAGCGCACGTCACGAGAAGCCGATCGCCTCTGGTCGCATCTCAGTGCGCACGAGCGCCGCCATCGCCGCCCTCGCCGCACTGATCGGGTTCACCGCAGCAGTTGCGCTCGGCCCGTTATCGCTCCTCATCGCCACCCTTGGGATTTTTCTCGGTGTCGCGTACAACCTCGGAGTGAAGCGGAGCGCGATCTCGTGGCTCCCCTTCGCACTCGGCGTTGCGCTGATCCCACCGTTCGCCTGGGCGGCTGCGGAGGCGCCACTCCCGGCCGCGATCAAGGTGTTGAGCATCGCCGCGATTACGGGGGGTGCTGCACTTGCGATGCAGAACGGACTCGCCGATCGTGTCATTGATACTGCCGTTGGCCTGCGCGGCGCAGTCGTGCGCTTAGGTGATCGACGCGCATGGGTTGCTGCAGCCCTGCTGCACCTCTGCACCCTCATCGTCGTCTTCTCCACATTGAGTGGCTCACTGGAGAGTTCGGGCGGCAGAGGCGCGGCGCTTCTGCTTGCTGGAGCGGCGACACAAGTGGTGAGCCTCGCGCTCTCCGCCACCGCGCAACCCACGCTGCGGCGACGTGGCTGGGAGGCGGGGGGTATCGGACTCCTGCTCTTGGCGATCGACGTCGCGCTTGAAGGCGCAGCGACGTAAGCGAGGGGTCGTCACGCCGATCAACGCGCGGCATACTGCAACGGTGCGCCGTGGGCGCCGTGCTCCTTGGGGGGGTAGCTCAGGTGGTTAGAGCAGCGGGCTTATATCCCGCCGGTCCCTGGTTCGAGTCCAGGCCCCCCTACCAACGCTTCACCGCGAGGAGGTGCTGCGCCGCCATGCGTAGTTCAGCGCGTTACGCGTTAGTTTCGCGCGCGCTTTGCTGTGCGCGTCCGGCTGCTTCGCGATCTCGGTGCACGCTTCTGACCACCGATGACGCTGACCTCACCGTCGGCCTCAAGGATCGCCAACTTTATCTGCGCAAGCTCGCCGATCCCTACGCGTCGCGCGGCAAGGGCAAGATCGCTACTTGTCATGTTCGCGAGGGCGAGGCCGCGGCGCAGGATGCGCCCATTCCGCGCTAAGAGGATCGGCTCTCCCTCAATGCCCTGGCGAATGCGCGGGAAGCGCATTTCCACAATGTGCAAGAGTCGCGCCAAGATCAAGAGCGTTGCCGCGGCCACGACGCCGCCAGCGAGGCTGGTATCGGCGCCGACCATGGCGTTCTGTAGCGAGTTAGCCAAGACGAGAAGCAGCACGAGGTCGATGGTGCGCAGCTGCGCGGCCTCGCCGCGGCCGATAAGGCGCAAGCCGACGAGAAGAAAGATGTAGACCGCCGCGGTGCGCAGAACGATCTCCAGCAGAGGTTCCATCGTCGGAGCATACTCTCCCTATGGCACGACCGATCGCACTCGTTACGGGCGCCTCCTCGGGTATCGGCGAGCGCATCGCCCTCCGTCTGGCATCGAGCGGCCATGACCTGGTGCTGGTGGCACGTCGCGGCGACGAGCTCGCCCGCGTCGCCGCTCTCGCCGCCGCCGAGGGCGCAGCATGCGAGACGATCCTCGCCGACCTTTCGCAGGGTGTCGACGTGGCGAAGGTCGAGGCTCGAATCGCTGACTCCGCCCGGCCGATCGAGGTTCTCGTGAATAACGCCGGCTACGGACGTTTCGGCAAGATCACGGAACTTGATGGCGCCGGCGAGGCAAATGAGATCGCCGTGAATGTCACCGCGCTGACCCTGCTCTCGCGCGCGGCCCTCGTCGCGATGGCACCACGAAAGCGCGGCGCGATCTTGAATGTGGCTTCGCTCGCATCATTTATTCCGTTTCCTGGCTTCACCACGTACGCGGCGACCAAAGCCTATGTTCGACACTTCACGTTGGCGTTGCACGAAGAGGCAAAGCCGTTCGGCGTTCGCGTCACCTGCGTCGCTCCAGGGTTCACACCCACTGGATTCCAAGAGCGCGGGGGGCTCAGCCAGAGCTCGGGGCTGCCGAGCTTCCTGCTCACCTCCGCCGACACCGTGGCGCGCGTCGCCCTTGAGGCGCTGCGCGATGGCCGCGCGATCGTGGTCCCTGGGTGGATGAATGCGCTCTCGGCGCGCTTCTTGAGCCTGATGCCGAGCTTCCTGCTGCGCCGCATGGGTTCGATCGGATCACGCTTCCCCCGCTAAGGGGCGCACTCCGACGAGCCGTTCTATCTCAGCTTTAGGAGCGCAGGCTCCAGCGCGCGCCGGTCGGCTCATCGACCAGCTCAACACCGAGGGCCTCGATAGCCTCTCGTATCGCATCGGCATCACTGAAGCGTCGTTCGGCGCGCGCGGTGGCACGCAGAGCGATCAACCGCTCCACGGCAACACGAATATCCGCGCCCGGCTCGGGCTTCGATGGAGGCACGAGCGTGTCGGTAGGTGGGAGGGCGGCGCGTGGAGCGCCGGCGGCGGCACCGAAACGCGCGGCGAAGGTAGCAAGAGATTCGGTCGCGCCACTGTGCAGTGCCGTCTCGCCGATCCCTGGGATGCGAATGGTCACCGCGCCCTTGCCGGCAACTGTGACGCTGCTCGCACCGAGATCAATGGTGAGAGCGGTGTGTTCGTCGATACCAAGTACCGCGGTGCCATCAGGGATTTCGCGCTCTAGCCGCTGCAGGCGTGCCTCACCAATGAAGCAGCGCGAGGTGTCGTGCGTTGCGCCCTCGTTGTTGTTCCAGTGCGGCACAACGGCAACGGCGAGGCCCGTGAGCGTGCCAATAACATCGAGCCCATCGAGCCAGGTCGGATTTACCCCCGCCTTGTAGATCTCGTACACCGGAATCGTGACGCGACCCGAGGCGGCCGCCGCAGCAGACGAGGCAATGAGCGTTGCGCCGTGTTGAATGCGGCTGATCAGTTGCTCAACGATTGGCGTCCCTTGCCAGCGACGCAGTGCTCGCGACGGAGAACCTGGCCCGAGAAAGAGAAGATTTGCGTCGTTTAGTGCGGCAATCGTTGGCGCGAACGCGGCGGGCGGAAGGTCGGCGCCGTCGCGTTCGGGCTCGGGGAGCCCTACGACCGTGGTCGGGATGCCGACCTTTGATCGGAAGTAGACGGCGATCTTCTCGCCCATCTCGGCACGGTTCGTTTGAAAGTCGTACGAGCCATCGAGGGCGACGAGCGAGGCAGGGGTACTTTGCCCTGGCAGCGATGCGACAAGCGAACGGTGGAGCGGCGCCATTGAGGGGCCGATCTCTCCCGACCCGATCAGCACGATGCGTCCCGCTGCGGCACCACCTAACGGCTTCATCCAGAGAGTATGACGCAGCGACGCCGCTACGATCAGCGCATGCAGCAGCGAGTGTGGGCACCAGCGGCGACCCTCTACCTCTCGGGGGGTGGACTCGGCGCGCGCGCTGACGCGTGGCCAGAGGCGCTCGACTGGCTCGCCGCGCGCGTCGGCGGCGTCGCGTTCGCCTCGCTCGCGTCGAACGACACGACGCAGGCGCGCACCCTGCAGGCGCTCCTCGCCGCGAGAGGGGAGCGGGCCGAGGTGCTGAGCGCAGAGGGCGACGACCCTGAGAGTGCAGCGACGATCTTTCTTTGCGGCGGCAACGCGACCCTGCTCGCGGGGGACCGCGACCGTGCGGCGAAGATCCGCCGCTGGCTCGAAGATCCAGCGAAGTGCATCGTTGCCGACTCCGCTTCGGCGATGGCGCTTGGCGCGCGCGCCGCTTCATGCACCTGTGGCGGCCACCCAATTCACGTTGTCGATGGACTGGATCTGCTCGGCGGCCTCAGCGTTCTCGCCCATGCAATGGGTGGAGACGATCCGCGACTCGCTGCGCTGGGCAACGGCCCGCTGCTCGGACTCCCCACCGGCGCTGCGGTGGAGTGGCGTCCTGACGGAGTTTTGCCGCGACTCCCGTGGTCGCGCGCGGCCGCAGTTACGGTGCGCGGCGGTCGTTAAAGCGACAGCGCGTGCGCACGGGGCAGTGCGCGCAATCGGGGCGTAGCGCGTCGCAGTGGCC
>QWQR01000045.1 GCA_003670745.1 Chloroflexota bacterium | reverse complement strand
GCTAGCGCCGAGTTCAATCACCTCGATATCGATTCCTGGGCCAGCATCACCGATCGCCTCAATGTCGAACGTCGTGAACTGGCGGTAGCGACCCTTCTGTGGTCGGTCGTGACGGAAGTAGGGGGCAACGGTGACAAGTCGTACCGGCTGTGGCGCGCTGCGCATGCCGTGTTGGATGTAGGCGCGCAGGATGCCAGCGGTCGCCTCGGGTCGGAGTGAGAGTGGCGTTGACTCTTCGCTATGTGGGGCGAGGCGATAGAGCTCCTTGGAGACAACGTCAGTTGAACCGCCAATGCCGCGCTCAAAGAGCGCGCTCTCTTCGGCGATCGGCGAGACGATGCGCTGATAGCCGGCCGACTCGGCCGCTTCGTATGCGGCGCGCTCTACCTTCGCCGCTGCGGCGGCATCTGCGCCGAAGAGGTCGCGCATCCCGCGAGGCGCCTGGAAGCCGCTCACTGTCGCTGCTCCCGCGAGACACTGCGCACGCCGCGCACGCGTTCAATGCGCGCCATGAGGCGTGCGAGCTCGCTGATCGAGCCCACGGCGAGCGTGGCGAGTACCTGGGCGTTCGTGGCCCCAATGGTGGCGACTGACGCGGCGAGGATGTTCACCTTCTGCTCAGCTACGACCTGCGTGATCTCCGAGAGGAGACCGGTGCGGTCAATCGCGTCGATGCGGATCGTCACGGGGTAACTCTCCGCCGTAGCCGCTGCGACCTCCCACTCGACCTCAATGGCGCGCGAGCTCTCGCGTGCGGTCGTCGAAGAGGTGCACGACTCAAGATGCACGGTGACCCCCTTCCCCCTCGTGATGTAGCCGACGATCGGGTCGCCGGGGAGTGGCCGACAGCAGCGACCGAAGCGGGTGAGAAGATCGGGGACCCCCTTCACGCGAATCCCGCCGGTTCGTTCGGCGGGCGCGATCGATGCTGGCGCACCGGTGAGTGGCAGGATCGCGCGCGCATCGTCGGCTGCGACGCCGAGTCGCGAGACCACCTGCTGCGGACCGATCGCGCCGTAGCCGATCGCGGCGAAGAGGTCGTCGACGCTCCCCTGGTTCAGCGCCTTGGCAACCTCTTCGATCTTGTCGCGACCGACCGCCTCAATGGAGCTGCGTGCAAGTCGGCGTAGCTCGCGCTCCAGCGACTCGCGTCCGTGCGTCACGTTCTCGTCGCGCTCCTGGTGCTTAAACCACCCGCGAATCTTGTCGCGCGCCTGTCGCGAGTTGACGATGTTGAGCCAGTCGCGGCTCGGGCCGTGCTTCCCTCGCGCCGTCACCACCTCAACGATGTCGCCCGACTTCAGTCGATATTCGAGCGGCACGAGGCGATTGTTCACCTTTGCGCCGATGCAGCGATGGCCAACGTCGGTGTGCACGAGATACGCGAAGTCGAGCGGCGTTGCCCCCGCAGGGAGCTCCTTCACGTCACCCTTCGGCGTAAAGACGTAGACCTGGTCCTGGAAGACGTCGAGGCGCACCCCTTCGAGAAATTCTGACGCGTCGGTGACGTCACGCTGCCACTCCAACAGCTGGCGGAGCCAAGCGAGCTTCGCATCGTAGGCGGCATCGGAGCGCGTGCCGTCCTTGTAGTGCCAGTGCGCCGCAATCCCGACCTCGGCAACCTCGTGCATAGAACGCGTGCGAATCTGCACCTCGAGCGATCGCCCGTCAAGGGCGACCACCGCGGTGTGCAGGCTCTGATACAGGTTGTTCTTCGGCACGGCGATGTAGTCGTCAAACTGCCCGGGGATCGGCCGCCAGACCGAGTGCACGGCACCGAGTGCGGCGTAGCAGTCGCGCAGGTTCTCCACGATCACTCGGACCGCATAGACGTCGTAGATCTCTGAGAAGGCTGACCCCTTGCGCGCCATCTTCTTGTGAATCGAATAGAGGTGCTTCGCGCGGCCAGAAAACTCTGCGGTGATGCCGGCGCGCTCGAGCTCAGGTCGCAGTACGGCGATCGCTCGCTCCACGTAGTCGGCACGAGCATCGCGCCGCATGTCGACGAGGCGCGCCAGCTCCTTATAGCGGTCCGGCTCCACAGCCTTGAACGAAAGATCTTCGAGTTCCCACTTCATCTGCCAGATCCCGAGGCGCTCGGCGAGCGGCGCGTAGATCTCAAGCGTCTGACGCGCGATGCGCCGTTGCTTCTCAACGGGTAGCGCGGCGAGGGTGCGCATGTTGTGGAGCCGATCACCGAGCTTGATCAGCACGACGCGAATATCTTGGGCCATCGCCAGGAACATCTTCCGAATGTTCTCGGCGTGCTGCTCTTCTGCCGAGAGGGCCGAGAACTTTGAGAGCTTCGTCACGCCGTCGACGAGCAGTGCGACCTCATCGCCGAAGCGCTCGCCGATCTCTGCAGTCGTCACGCTCGTGTCCTCGGGGACGTCGTGAAGAAGCGCTGCCGCGAGGGTCGCTGCATCGAGGCCAAGGTCGGCAAGGATGAGCGCCGCCTCGGCGGGGTGTGTCACATACGCCTCGCCCGATGCGCGCAGCTGCTCGCCATGCGCCTGCACCGCAAAGTCGAAGGCGTCGGCGACGAGGCGCGCGCCTTCGCCGCTGGCGCCACTCTCCTCAACGCGAGCGAGCAGCGCTGCGCGCAGCTCGGCGACTGGGCGGGCGAGCGCGCGCACCTTTGCTACCGGGTCGACCGCTGGTGGCGGTGTCCCAGTCGAGGCGGCGGCTGGTTGCGGCTCAAGGCTCATCTGTCGCGAGGATAGCCGAGGGATCGGAGCGCCTCGCGCGCTACAGCAGCCTCGTCCCAGGGCTCATCGGCGCCGCGCCGCTCGATCGTGCGCTCGTGCCCCTTCCCGGCGAGCAGCACCACGTCGCCCGGCTTCGCCTCCCCGATCGCGGCGTTGATGGCGGCGCGTCGGTCGTGCTCAATCGTCGTCGCGGCGGCGGCCCCACTCCGCTCTGCGGCGATCGCCGCGCCGATTGCTGTGGCGATGAGATCGGGGTCCTCAAAGCGGGGATCCTCGTCAGCGATCCAGATCGCATCGGCGCTGGCGACCGCAGCGCCGACCGCGGTGCGTCGCCCTGGATCGCGCTCCCCCGCCGCCCCCGTAACGACCAAGAGGCGCCCGCTACCGGCAAGCAGCCCGCGGGCGATCTCCATCGCCGCCCGCATCGATGCGCCGGTGTGGGCGAAGTCGACAAGCACCGTAAAGGGCTGACCCGCCTCGATACGCTCCGCGCGGCCCGGTGGGCCTGGCTCTACGGCGACCGCCGCGAGCGCTGGCGCGAGCGGAAGCCCCCAAGCATCAATAAGGGTGAGCGCTGCGGCAGCGTTCAGCGCGTTGACGCGCCCGGGCATCGCCAGCTCAATGCGATGGGCTACGCCGTTGATCAACAAGCTCCCGTCGCTCGCCACGCCGAAGCGTGCCACCTGAATCCCTGCCGCCACGGCAGCTGCAGCGAAGGGTTCTGCGGCGGCGTAGTCGACGGGGAGCACGATCGTGGGGGCGAGACCGGCGGCGCGGCTTGCGCTGCTCGAGCGAATCGCATTGACGAGGCGCAACTTCGCCGCGTGATACGCCTCAACGCTCCCGTGAAAATCAAGATGGTCGCTGGTGAGGTTTGTGAGGATTCCCGCGGCGAACGGGATCGCGCCGACGCGATCAAGGGCGAGCCCGTGACTGGTCGCCTCAACGACGGCCGCACGATCATGGGCGTCAACGATTGCGCGCAGCACCTCCTGCAGCTCTGGCGCCTCTGGAGTTGTCTGGTGCGCAGGGGTGGCCGATTGGCGTCCGCCAACACGACGGATGGCGGTGGAGACGAGCCCCGTCGGAATCCCAGCGCCAGCGAGCGCGCTCGCAAGGATGGTCGACGTCGTCGTCTTGCCGTCAGTGCCGGTGACGCCCACCGTGATGAGCGCGTCAGCCGGATCGCCCTCCCACCAGGCGGCCGCCTCGGCGAGTGCCGCGCGGGCGTCACGTACGAGGAGCAGCGGCGCGCTTAACCCTTGGATCGGCCGCGTCGCGATCACCGCGATGGCGCCGCGAGCGATCGCCTCGGCGGCGAACTCTCCACCGTCGCGCACCGCGCCAGGCACCGCAACGAAGAGGCCACCGCGGGCAACCGATCGAGAATCGTGCGTCACCGCCGCCGAAACAACGACTCCGTCGGCAGCAGTCCCAAGCGGCGCTCCCCCGTCAGCGAGCAGGCCGCGCGCTTCAAGCCGCGCGCGCAGCGCCGAAAGCTGGAGCTGCGGCCGACTCATCGCTCGTCACCGAGCAGCGCACGAACGGTTGGAAGGCGCTTGAGCCGCGGAGCGATGCGTACGACGCGGCGGAGGATCGGCGCTGCGGCATGAATCCCAAAGAGCGCCGTGCCAGCCAGATACGCGAAGAGCGAGACGCCGCCAGCGAGCATCGTGACGAAGGCAGAGCTGAGCCAGCCGCTCGTGAGGCTCAGCGACGCGGCGAGCGCGACAATGCCAAGGGCGATGAGCGCCGCGCCTGCGGAGAGTGCGATGCAGACCGGAACCCCTGAGAGAAAGCCGCGCACCGTCGGTCCAGCGACGCGCGAGCGCACCCGAGCGAGCAGGATGCCGCACTCAATCCACTCACCGATCGCCACCGCAGCGGCGAGTGAGCCGAGCCCGAGGGTGGGGGCGAGCAGCGCCTGTGCTGTGAGCATCACCGCAACGCCAGTAAGCGCAGCGCCCACCGGGCCACGCGTATCGCCAACGCTGTAGCAGAGGCGCGCGAAGACGGCGGTCGCCGCCATCGCCGGAACTCCAAGGAAGAGGAGGCGAAGCAGCATCGCAGTGCGCTCCACTGCGAGCGGATCCGCGGAGGGTCCGAGCGTCACCGCAACGGCTCCGGGGGCGATCACCTGACCGATGCAGGCGACGGGAAGGATCAACCAGATGGCGGTACCAAAGGCACCGTGCGCGGCACGCGCGAGCCCTGAGCGGTCGGCTGTGGCGACGAGGCGACTCGCCGCCGGAAGGAGCGCGGTTCCGATCGCGCCACCGATGGTCGCGACCGGGAACTGCAAGAGCGAGAAGGCGTAGTTCCAGGCAGTGATTGACCCTTCGGCAAAATTGCTCGCCGTAGAGACGAAGGCGGCGAAGACGAATTGAATCGCGGCGAGGCCGATCACCCGCGGCGCAATGGCGAGGAGCGTCGTACGCAGGATCGGATCGGCAAAGTTCGGACGACGAATGCGGAATCCTGCGCGATGCGCCTCAGGGAGGCTAACGAGCAGGAGTAGGATCGCCCCGCTCACCGTTCCGGCCGCCGGCGCGATCGCACCGAAGGTTGCACCGAAAAGCAGCACCGCCACGATCACGGCGAGGTTGTAGAGGAGCGGCCCAAGTGCGGGGCCGCGGAAGCGCTCCTCGGCGGCGACCGCGGCATTCGCCACCGCGGCGAGTCCGAGGAAGAGCGGCGAGAAGAGGAGCATCCGCGTCAAGGTTGCGGTCTGTTCAATCCCCAATGGGGAGAGCCCAGGCGCGACGAGCTGCGCCACACGATCGGCCTCAATAAAGGAGATCGCGCCAAGGAGCGCCATGCCGCCACCGACGAGGAGCGCAAGCGTCGAGAGGAGGCGCGAGGCGCGCTCACGCTCACCCGATGCAACGAGTCCCGCAACGGCAGGAACGATCGCGCTCGCGATCGCCCCTGCGGCGATCAACTGGTAGAGAAGATCTGGAAGCCGGAAGGCGGCGAGGAACGGATCGAGCGCACCGCTGACGCCGAAGACCACTGCAAGTGCGGTGAGTCGGACCCAGCCGAGAAGGCGCGAGGCGAATGCCGCCCCGGCGAGGAGTGCGCTGTTTCTACCGATGGCGTCCCTCGAAGCTGCGTCGCTCATCGCGCCCCTCCGCTCCGTCGCGCACGCGGGTGCGCAGCGCTGTAGAGGCCTCGCAGGCGTGCGGTCGACACGTGCGTGTAGACCTGCGTCGTCGCGAGGCTCTCGTGGCCGAGGAGCTCCTGCACCACGCGCAGGTCGGCGCCGCCGTCGAGGAGGTGCGTTGCAAACGAGTGGCGGAGCGTGTGGGGGTGGAATGCCGCTGGCAGCCCGGCACGCTTCGCGATCGCGTCAAGGCGCGCGCGAGCGCCACGCTCACCGAGCGCGCCGCCGTTGCGATTCAAGAAAAGGGCAGTCGCAGGTCGGCCGCTCGCGTTCGCCGCAAGGACGGGGCGGGCGTCGCGTGCGTAGCGCTCCAGCGCCGCGACGCAGGGGGCACCGAAGAGCACGACGCGCTCCTTATCGCCCTTTCCGGTCACCCGCGCCTCACCGCGATCGAGACTAATGTCGTCGATTTCAATGGCGACAAGTTCGGCGATGCGCAGGCCCGCCCCGTAAAGCAGCTCGACGAGTGCCGTGTCGCGCAGGGCGAGCGCCGGGCTCTCCCCCGCAGCCGCCATCTCGATCAGTGCGACCACCTGATCGGCGCTCAGCACGTCGGGGAGTCGTCGTTCGCGCTGCGGTCGCGCCAACGCATGCAGCGGATCGCGCGCCACGCTCCCCTCGCGCACCCAAAAGCGATAGAAGGTCCCGAGCGCGGCGAGGCGCTGCTGCACCGTTGATCTGCGACCGGCGGTTCCGAGCGCTGCGATGTAGCGACGCAGGTCGTTCCGATCGGGGGTACGCCAATCAATGCGCTCGGCATCACACCAGGAGAGATACCGCTCCACCACCGACTGATACGAGCGAAGCGTCGCCGGGGAGAGCGATCGGGCGCGAAGTTGGTCAAGGAACGGAGCCGTGCGTGGGTCGGTGACGGGCGTTGCCCGTCGTGGGAGCGGAGCCGCCCTCCGGCCCCCTGCCATCAGTTCCCCACGCCCTCGTCAGCGGGGGCTTCGGACGGCACCGCAGCCGCCGCTGCTGCTGCCTTGCGCTTCGGCTTCCCCTTTGATTTCGTCGTCTTCGCACGTGATGCCTTCTTCGCCTTATTCCCCGCAGGCTTCGCCTTGGTGCTCTCGGCGGCGCCACGGCGTGGTCGCTTCGGTGCGAATGCCGCTGGATCGGGAGCGCCGCCAGCGATCGAGAGGCCGACGAGCTCACCTTCCGGCAGATCGACGCGCGCGCCGCAGCGCGTGCAGATTCCGCCAGTGTCATCGCGGCCGATCACCGCGCCGCAATCCGCGTGCGTGGCACCGGTCGGCTTCGGCCGAATCGTCTTACAGTCGGGGTAGCGATCGCACGAGTAGAAGTAGGTGTTCCGCTTGTTGTTGCGCCGTGGACCAAGCTTTCCACCGTGCTCTGGTCCACAGACGGGGCACGCCGCTTCGAATGCGAGGCGATGCTCTTCAGGAACCTCGGGCTTCGGGATGAACTTGCAGTCGGGGTAGCGGTCGCACCCCAAGAAGTAGCCGAAACGACTGCGGCGCTGCGCGAGCTTTCCCGTGCCGCATGCAGGACAGTCCGTTCCCGCACCCTCGAGCTGCACCGCAGGATCGAGGGCCGCATCGTCGCCGATCACCTTCGGGAGCGAGCGTCGCTCAGAGTGTTCTGGATACAGGCTGCAGGCGAGATACCAGCCGAAGCGGCCGAGTCGCTCGGTCATCGGATGCCCCTCAGAGCACTTCTCGTCGCTCGGGCGATTACGGAAATCGCCGGCGCCGATGCTCTCCTTCTTCTCGTTGACGAGCGGCTCAAACTCAGCCCAGAAGCGACCGAGCACATCGCGCCAATCAGCGCGACCTTCGGCAACGGCGTCGAGCTCCTCCTCCATGCCTGCGGTAAAGCTGAGGTCAACGAACGCGGTGAAGTGCGTCGTGAGCAGATCGCAAACCGTCTCGCCAAGCCGCGTTGCACGCAGTCGGTTCTCGCGATCGCGCTCCACATATTCGCGCTCTTGAATGCGCTCAATGATCGCGGCGTACGTTGACGGTCGGCCGATGCCATGCTTCTCAAGCTCCTTAACGAGCGTCGGCTCGGTGAAGCGCGGCTCGGGCTTCGTCTCGT
>QWQR01000044.1 GCA_003670745.1 Chloroflexota bacterium | reverse complement strand
GTGCGTGCCACGTACTTGGCACGCGAGATCAGCCTTGCAGCGTTCCCCTCGGCGTTCCACTCATAAGCGCGCGCCACTCGGCCTCGCGCGGGTCGGGGGCGGTGAGATCCGGAAGCGCCCAGCGCGCGCCGAACGAACGGTCATTCTCATCGCTTACTGGATACAGGCCGGCGGACTCATAGGCGGTCAGCTCGCCAAACCAGAGCCTGCCGCCTGCAAGCAGGTAGTCGACTCGAATCTTGTCGAACGGCACGCCAATGGCGCGACTCAGGGTGAGCACCTGTTCGCGGATCTCGGCGCTAATCACCACACGAACGCCGGGATCTTCGTTGAACTCATCACTCTCTGATCGCCAGCGGAACCAGGTGCCATCTGCGCGAAAGCAGGCGTAGGTAACCGAAGCGCCCGCGCGATCAACCCACTCGTAATGCATGGTCTGACCGCCCTGCGTGTACGCCTTGACCTCGAGCGGCGTCTCACCGTCGCCGCCGACCCACTCCTCTGCAATCAAGAGGTGTCGCGCTTGGCTGTACGCCCAGTGGCCAAAGACCAGCTCCTCTTCGTCGCGCTGTAGCCAGCGATCACCTGCGGCGATCAGTTCGCTCCAATTGATTGGCGCTGCGTTGCTGTCTACAACGCAGATGCGACCGGAGCTGTGATTCGGCTTTAACACCCAGCGCGCCGGCAGTTGTGCTGCGAGCGCGCGCAGTTCGCGAACATCGGTGCCAACCCAGAGGGTGGCAGGGATTTTGAGCTGCGCTTCAAGGTGGTGGTGCGCCAACACGCTGCGTACATATTCTTTTGTCGCCAGCTTGTCTGCAACAAAGGCAATGATCGGGCGACGGTCATTAATGATGCGCCACTGCATCTTTTCGTTCTTTCGCCGTGGGTGGTTGAAGTTCCCCCATCTTCCGAACGCGCGCAGGTACAAGAGGTGGCGCCGCAGGCTCAGCGGCAGATGCCGAAAGAGCGGACCGAGCGGATGGATCAGCGCCAGCGGGTAGCGCGGCCGCTTCGGCCCGTCGCGCAGGATCATGCTTGCAGCGTTCCCTTCGGCGTTTCGGCGAGCAGTGCGCGCCACTCGGCCTCGCGCGGGTCAGGGGTGCTCAAGTCTGGAAGCTCCCAGAGTGCGCCGCGCTCGCGGTCGACACCGATGTTGAAGGTGAGGAGCCCCGCACCTGGATACACCGTGAGTTCGCCGAACCAGAGCGAACCTGCCTCGAGGTAGAAATCGACCCGAACGTGATCGAATGGCGCGATCGCCCCTCTTCCAATCTCCAGGAGCGTCGTTCGTACGTGTTCGCTCGCCGCCTCGAGCAGCGTCGCCTCGTCCGGTGCACCGTCTCGAAAGTGGTAGCGCTCCTTGCGCGTGAACGTCTCGGTGAAGCGGTAATTCGTAAATGCAGGCGTGTGCGATCCAGTGCTCTCCTGAACCTCCCAGATCGTCGTGGCCTCGGCGCGATCGGTGAAGCCAAACACCCGAACGTCGTGCGGCGACGCCTCGAGATCGCCGACCCGCTGCTCCGCAAAGAGCAGCGGGCGTGCACCGCCATATGCCTGGTGTGCCATCACAGTCACCTCTTCATCGGGAGCGAGCCAGCGTGCGGCCACCCGCTCGAGCCGCTCCCAGTCGACCGGCTCCCGCCCCGTGTCCACCAGCACGACCCGCCCGCTCGAATGGTTCGGCTTGAGCACCCACCGCGCGGGAAGTTGGTGCTCGTGTTGTCGCAGTTCGCGCACGCTCGTTCCCACCCAGTAGGTTTCGGGAATGGCGCATGCCGCCGCGCCACCCTGCGCGGCAATCACGCGCCGCATGTACTCCTTGCTCGCAAGCTTGTCCGCGCCCATCTTGAGGATGGTTCGATCATCGTTCAGCGCCCGCCACGCCATCTTCTCCGACCAGAGTGTGGGGTTGGTGAAGTTGCCCCAGCGCCCACACGTCCTGAGATACAGGAGATGCCGACGCAGTCCGGGCGGCAGGTGGCGAAAGAGCGGGCCGAGCGGATGGATCAGCGCCAGCGGGTAGCGCGGCCGCTTCGGCCCGTCGCGCAGGATCATGCTTGCAGCGTTCCCTTCGGCGTTCCAGTAAGCAGTGCGCGCCACTCGGCCTCACGCGGGTCGGGGGCGACGAGGTTCGGCAGCGTCCAGGCGGTGCCGGCACTTCGCTCGAGTTCATCGCCAAACGGCCCGAGGCCTCCCGAGGTGTACGCCGTGAGTTCACCGAACCAGTAGCAGCCGCCGTCGAAGTAGCCGTCGACGCGCACGTAGTCGAACGCGCTGCCGATCTGCTCGACGATCGTGCGAATCGCTTCGCGCTGGTTGCGGGGGATGGCCTCGATCGGTGTTTGATCGATCGATCCATAATCGATATCGAGTCCTGTCGGTATCCGCGTGTCGAGGTCGCGATCGAACTCGGCGACCCGGTGTGCGCTCGTGCCGTAGCCTTCCGAATAGTCGAGGCGAAAGAGTCGCCCATCGAAGACCTGCGATCGAAGGTCGGCGGGCGGCCCGTCACCGCTCCCAATGCGCTCCTCGGCGATCAGCAGCGTGCGCGCCTCTTTGTACCCCCAGTGGCCTAGTTCCGTCGACTCCTCGTCGGGCTGCGTCCATGCGTCACCGATGCGCACGAGTTCGCCCCACGGCACCGGGCCCGTGCTCGCGTCAATGAGTCGTACGCGACCGGAGCTGTTGTTCGGCTTCAGCACCCAGCGCTGCGGCAGACGCGCGGCGAGTCGCTGCAGTTCGCGCACGTCGGTACCGACCCAGTAGGTTTCAGGAATGCGGAGCGGCAGGGCGGTGTCGATGCGCTGCGCGATCGACGCGACGAGCGCCTTCGACGCGAGCTTGTCGCTCGCGACGGCAAGGAGCGCTCGCCGATCGTTGAGAATGCGCCACTGCAGCTTCTCGCTCCATAACAGCGGCGTGGCAAAGTTTCCCCAGTGGCGCATGTGGCGCAGGTAGAGCAGGTGTCGTCGCAGCGAAAGCGGCAGGTAACGAAAGAACGGCCCGAGCGGATGCACGAGCGAGAGCGGAAACCGTGGCCGCACTGGCCCGTTACGCAGCGTCACTGCAGCGTCCCCTTCGGCGTTCCGGTAAGCAGGGTGCGCCACTCGGCCTCACGCGGGTCGGGGGCGCTCAAGTCAGGGAGTTGCCATGGCGCACCAATGCGACGATCAAAGGGGAGCGGCGTATCACTGAGGCCGCTTGCGGTGTACACGGTCAGCTCACCGAACCAGTAACGACCCTCAACGAAGTAGCCGTCGACGCGCACGCGCTCAACGTAAGTGCCAATCGCCTCGATGGCGGCGCGAATGGCGTCGCGCTCCTCTGCCGTTATGGCGTCAACGGCGGTGCGTGCGTCGTGGGGAATCTCCATTTCAAAATCCGATGCGTACCGCGTAACGAGGTCTCGCTCGTAGCTGGCAATGCGATGGGCGGGGGTGTCGAGACCAATCGAGAGATCGACCCGCTCGATCACCCCGCTCACCACCTGCGCCCGCAGGTCGTCGGGCGGCTCGGTGCCGCCACCTAAGCGCTGCTCTGCGATGAGCAGGCGTCGTGCGCCGGCGTACCCCCACTGGCCGAGCACCGTGGTCTGTTCATCGGGCTGCATCCAGCGGTCGCCTGCGGCGATCAGATCGCTCCAATTAATGGGCGCCGCGGCGCTGTCGAGCAGGCGCACGCGACCGGAGCTGTGGTTCGGCTTGAGCACCCAGCGCGCCGGAAGGCGTTCGGCCATGCGCTGCAACTCGCGCACGTCTGTACCCACCCAATACGTTTCGGGAATGCCAATCGCGATGTTCAACCTGGTTGCAACGTTGGCAACGAGCGCCTTCGACGCGAGCTTGTCGCAGGCAACCACGAGGATGGCGCGGCGGTCGTTGAGGATGCGCCACTGCATCTTTTCGCTCCAGAGCACCGGGGTGCGGAAGTTTCCCCATCGGCCGGTGTATCGCAGGTAGAGCAGGTGTCGGCGTAGCGAAAGCGGCAGGTAGCGAAAGAGCGGCCCGAGCGGATGCACAAGCGAGAGCGGAAATTTTGGTAGTACTGGGCCGTTGCGCAGCGTCATGACGGTAGGTTCATGGCGTGCTCGCGCCTACTTGTTGAGGCGCTCAACACGACGCTCTTGCTCAGGTTCAGCGAAGCGCCAGGGGCGATCCTGATGCGGCGAAAGAGGCGAAGTCCCATGTCGCGCATGGTAGCGCGCGAGTGGGTACGATTCGTGAGATGGCACGTGTGGTGCCGCAGGTGAGTAAGGGGGTATTGCTCGTGCACACTCGTTTCATGCGAACGGTCGGCGCTACTGCACTTGCGGCGCTGCTCCTTGCGAGCGCGTGTGGCGGCTCCACCGCACCTGCAGCCGAATCAATGGACTTTGCAGCGCGCAGCTGGCCCGAGGCGGCTGCTGCGCCGTGTGCGAACGGTGCGGGCGGACTTTCGCAGGTGCGCGCGGTCGACGCGAGCACCGTGCAGTTCACCCTGTGCGCCCCCGACGTTGCCTTTACGCAGAAGCTCGCCCTTACCTACGTGGGCATGAGCGACTCTGGCTACCTCAAGGCGCACGCCGCCGACGGCTCGCTCGTGCTCAAGCCGAACGGCACCGGACCGTACGCGCTCAAGGCGTGGGAGAAGGGTGCGCAGATCGTGCTGAACCGCTTCGACGGCTACTGGGGCGACAAGGCGAAGGCGAAGACGCTCACCTTTACCTGGCAGCCCGACGCTGCGGCGCGACTCGTGGCGCTGCGCGCCGGAACCGCCGACGGTATTGATAACGTGTCGCCCACCGACGCCGCGGGCATTGCGGCAGATTCCAACTTCGCGCTCGTGCCGCGACCGGCGCTGAACACCATGTACATCGGCATGCGCAACCTTGCAAAGCCGTTCAACGACGTGCGCGTGCGTAAGGCGATCGCACTCGCGCTGGATCGCCAGCGCACCGTTGACTACTTTTATCCGGCGGGCTCGGAGGTTGCGTCGCACTACGTGCCCTGCTCGCTCGAGTTCGCCTGTGAGGGCGACGGCTGGTACGCGCAAGACGTTGCCGCGGCGAAGGCGCTGCTCGCCGAAGCCGGCTACCCGAACGGTTTCACCACCACCATCGCCCTGCGCGACGTGGTGCGCTCCTACCTGCCGACGCCAGTCGACGTTGCGACCGACATTCAGTCGCAGCTCGCAGCGATCGGCGTTACGGCCAAGATCGACGTTCAGGAGTCAACGACCTACTTCGACAACGTGTTGAGCGGCAAGCTCGACGGGCTCTTCTTGTTCGCCTGGATCCCCGACTACCCCGACACGCTGAATTTCATCCATGGCCTCTTCGGCGTTGCAGCAGGGCCAGAGCTCGGCGACACGTACACCACGATCGCCACGCCGGCAGCGGCAGCGACGCGCGAGTCTGACCCTGCAAAGCGCAAGGCGCTGATCGCCGAGGCGAACGCCGCCATTAAGGCCGAGGTGCCGATCATTCCGATCGCGCACGGCGGTTCGGCGCTTGCGTTCTCTGCAAACGTGTCGGGGGCACACAGCAGCCCGCTGCTCGTGGAGCAGTTCTCGACCATGGCGTCGAGTGCGCACGACTCGCTCTCGTTTGTTCAGGGCGCTGAGCCTGGCGGCCTTGCCTGCGCCGACGAGATCGACGGCGAGTCGCTACGCGTGTGTTCGCAGATCAACGAGGGCCTGTACGGCTTCTTTAACGGCTCGCTCGTAGCGGCGCCGCGCCTCGCGACCGGCTGCACCGTTTCGGCCGACGGCTTGGCGTGGACCTGCACGCTGCGTTCTGGCGTGAGGTTCCACAACGGCGCAACGTTTGACGCAAGCGACGTGGTCGACTCGTTCGCCGCGATCTGGGATTGCGCGCACCCGTATCACGTGGGGCGTACCAGCACGTTTTTGGCCTGGGGTGCGATCTTTGGTGCGAACCTGCACCCGGAGTCGTGCGTCGTACCGAACTGAGCGACTGCGCCTAACGAAGAAATCGTAGCCGTAATAGAAGCGAGGGCCGCCCTTACGGGCGACCCTCGCGTTGATCGTTCGCGTGCGAACGAAGGCGTCGACTACTTGCTTGTGTCGACGTCGACCTCGCGGCCGTTGAGCGCCTGGACCGGTCGGAAGTTCCCGTCGTACGCGGCGGTGATCTTCGCGATCTGGGCCTTGCTCAGGGCGACCGGCGTGGTCATAAGGAACCAGTGCACACCCTCGGTGCAGGGAGGAGTCGTAAGGCTCCCCTCGTAGCGATAGGTGAGCTTCTCGGCTGGGAGCATCGCTGCCCAGTCGATGGTTGCGCTGCCGTCAGTTCCCTTCACCGTGGTGAGGGAGTCAACGAACGGGGCCCATGCCGCGTTGTCGGCGGTCCCCTCGCTGATCATCACGCCAACGACCGAGAGCGCGCCGTCAGCTGCCTTGTGCACGAAGTGCATCTCGGCGGCGAACTGCTTGCCCGCAATCGTGTGCTCGCTCGGAGCGTGGAAGTGCATCTGAAGCAGCGTCGAAACGACGCCAGCCACGGTCAGCGTGTTGCCATCGGCGGCAACGGCCTGAATCGTGTGGCCGTTGTTCACGATCGTCGCGGCGCCCGCGGCGTAGGTGAACTCTGGGTTCGGAAGATCCTTGCCCGTTGGCTTCACGATGTCGATTGGCGTCTGAGCCGAGCCGTCGGCGCAGGCGGTGTACGTGGCGTCGAGCTCGCCCCAGTGGGTCGGGCCCTCTTCGCCTTCGTACGTCCAGTGCGCAGGCGTGCTGGCCGCGGCAGAAGCCGACGGCGATGCCGTGCTGCCGCCACAGGCGGCGGCCGCGAGTACGAGTACCGCGGCGAGCGCCCCGAGGCGCAGGAACTTAGTGGTGTCCTTCATTGGACCTCCTTATGGAATTCGTGGCCACACGATTTGTGCAACGTGAGCGATTCTAGCGAACCAGTGCAGATTCGTCTTGCTGCGCCTATCGTGCGATCTTTCTTTGGAGCGCTCCAATAAATGCGGTGGCGGTCGAGGCGGGCCGCACGGCGGCGGGCAGCTTTGCGGCGTTCATGCGCGCGTCGAACGCAGCGCCTGACTCCCCCGGTTGATGAATGTGCTTAATGCCGTTGCGCTCCAAGAAACTCGTCATGCGCGCGAGGCGTTGAGAGTGGTTCTTGTTGAACGTGAGGTATTCGGCCTGCTCGTAGAGCTCTTCGGCACGAATGCTCGCCGCGTTCGTTACTTGTAGGTGTGGAATATCGAGGGCGCGCGCGAGCTCGAGGGTGCGCGAGTCATGCGCGAGCACAAAGGCTGGTACCCCCGCAATGAGTGCCGCAATGTTGCCGTGAATGCGCGTGCCGAACGAGAAGTCCGTTCGCTGCAGGTCGTGCACCCAAGTGCGCGGATCAAGGTAGAAGCGCCCTCGGCTCGGCGTCATGTACGCGTCGCCCGGCACCTGCGGCGCCTCGTTCAGGTCGTCGCGACGCGCGCGGAACGGCACGCGCATCATGAGCCGCAGGTCGCGCGACTCTTGCGCCACGTAGGTGCTGCGACGATACGCACGTGCGTGGTGCGCGGCGAGCTCGCGAATCCCGGGGATGTGTGGCGTGAGGTTGATCGCCACGCGCGCGTCGGCCGAGAGTCTTGATGCTCCATGTGGAATGTTCGGCGCACCGTCGCGCAGAAAGATCGACGGACAGCCGATCACTTCGACGCGCTTGAAGCCGAGATCGTTGAGGTACTGCGCGGTGAACTCACCGCGTACACCAATGCTCTCGGAGCGCTCGAGCACCGCGCGACAGAGGCGCGTGACCGCCGCGTCGAGCGGCTTAAGCGCCGCACGGTCGCCCTCGCCCGGCGCCTGCGCCCCCACTCCCATGATCGTTACCGGAATCTTCAGCTTCTCGACGGTCGCGCTCAGGCGCTCGAGGTGCTCCAAGAACTCTGGGCGAAATGCATTGGCGAGCGGCACGACGAAGCGGTCGTAGCGCTCGTTGATCTCGTCGGCTT
>QWQR01000043.1 GCA_003670745.1 Chloroflexota bacterium | reverse complement strand
TCCACGATCAGCTCGGCGAGTGGGATCTGGAAGCGCATCACCACGCGCTTCTCGTCGAGATACTCCATGCCGTCAAAGATGCCGCGCTTGTCGGTGGAGAGATCCATGATCGTGCCGATGTAGCTAGAGGGTGTGACGATCGAGGCGTTCACCCACGGCTCGCGAATCTCGTCGATGTGGTTCGGGCTCGGGAGCTGCGCTGGGTTGTTGATCAGCATCTCCCCCTTGCCGCTGTTCAGGTGCACCTGGTACTTACATGACGGCGCGGATGCGATGAGCTGCAGGTTGAACTCGCGCTCCAGTCGCTCCTGCACGATCTCCATGTGCAACAGGCCGAGGAATCCGCAGCGGAATCCGAAGCCGAGCGCCGCCGAGGATTCGGCCTCAAAGGTGAAGCTCGCATCGTTGAGGTGCAACTTTTCGAGCGCCTCGCGCAGCGCCGGATAATCCTCGCCGCTCAACGGGTAGAGCCCGGCGAAGACGAGCGGGAGCGCCACCTGGTAGCCGGGGAGCGGCTCCGCCGCAGGGCCCAACGTCGTGGTCACCGTGTCGCCAACGCGCGCATCGCGCACGCTCTTGAGGCCGGTCGCGATGTAGCCGACCTCGCCGGCCTGTAGCTCTTGTACCGGCACGTGTTGCGGGCGGAAGTATCCGAGTTCGACCGGCACGCACTGCGCCCCCGATCCCATCATGGTGATCGCCTCGCCCATCTTGAGGCGACCCTCTTGCACGCGGATGTAGTTCACCACGCCCTTGTAGGTGTCGTAGTGCGAGTCGAAGACGAGCGCCTTCAGCGGCGCATCGAGTGGGCCGCTCGGCGCCGGAATGCGCGCGACGAGCGCTTCGAGGATCTCGGGGATCCCCTTCCCCTCTTTCGCCGAGGCGAGGATCACCTCCTCGCGCGGGATCGCGAGCGTCTCCTCGAGTTCGGTCATCACCATCTCTGGGTCCGCCGCGGGAAGGTCAATCTTGTTCAGCACGGGGATGATCACGAGCCCTAACTTCATGGCGAGGTGAACGTTGGCGAGCGTCTGCGCCTCGATCCCCTGGCTTGCGTCAACGACAAGGATCGCCCCGTCGCAGGCCTGCAGGCTGCGCGACACCTCATAGGCGAAGTCGACGTGCCCCGGGGTGTCGATCAAGTTCAGGCCGTAGGTGAGCCCATCGTTCGCCACGTACTCAAGCCGCACCGCGCGCGCCTTAATGGTGATCCCCTTCTCGCGCTCTAGGTCCATGGAGTCGAGCATCTGCGAGGTCATGAGCCGAGCGTCGACCGTATGGGTCGCCTCGAGCAGACGATCAGCCAGGGTCGACTTGCCGTGGTCGATGTGCGCGATGATGCTGAAGTTCCGGAGGCGCGACTGTGGGATCTGACTCATGCGGTGAAGGATCGCACACCTCTGCTAGGATCGGCCGACGGCTCGCTGTGAGCCCCTAGCTATGGAGTGAGAGATGGGAAAGACCCCGCGTAAGTACAAGGGTGCACGCACCCCTCAGTCGCTTAAAGAGGTTCGAGCCTCCGCGCGCCGCGGCGCAGTGCAGACGCCGAAGCGCAGCCAGGCGCGCAGCCTCGTCGCCGCCGCCCTCGCCGTGATCACCGGCGCAAAGCCGGGCGACGCGAAGATCGCGGTGTCCAACGCCTCGAGCGCCCTCGATCGCGCCGCCAAGAGCGGCGCCATTCATAAGAATGCAGCGGCCCGACGCAAGTCGCGCCTCGCCAAGAAGGCGGCGCGCGTCGCCGCTGGTGGCACCGCTGTTGACGCACCAGGGAAGCGCACCGCAAAGTCCGCCGCAAAGAAGAACGCAACGCCGAAGGTGGCGAAGGCCGCTGCATCGAAGGCGGCTGGCGCTACGGGCGGCACCAAGGGTGCAAAGCGTCCCGCAGCGAAGGGCGCCGTGAAGGCCGCTGCTCCAAAGGCGGCGAAGGCCGCCGGAAAGAGCGCTACAAAGAAGGCGGAGTAACCGGTGGAGCAGGCGGGGCGGCAACGCTCCGCCGATCCGCAGGCGTGCGCGGCGCGCCGAACGTATAGAGCAGACCGCCAACGAGCGAGAAGATCATCGTCGAACCGACGATGAGCCGAGCGCTCCCCATTTGGCCGCTCCAGTACCAGTCGGTGAATCCGGCTACGTCGCTTACCCCTGCGGCGGTGAGTGTCGCAACCCCATCTTCGGCGGCGAGGTAGCGCGCGTAAACGCACGCGGGACCTGCGGCGCAGCGAAGCGACCCACCCTGTCGCTCGTCGCGATAGCCAGGGTCGAGCGAGAAGAAGAAGAGCTTCACCGCCAAGAAGAGCACGGCGAATGAGAACGCCGTCCACGCCCCACTCCACGCCGCGTTCGCAACGATGCGCCCAAGGCGCCCGCGCAGCGGCTCGGCGCGCTGGTTTCCGTACCAGCCGATCAGTAGCCCAGAGAGCGGCGCGAAGGCGAGGTAGGCGGGGTCGATCGGGATCACCATGAGGAAGCTCACCGCGATGGTGAGCGCCATGCCAATGCCGACGATCGCCGCGACCGTTGCCCCGCGATCAACGAAGCGACTCATCGTGCTCCCCCCTTCGCAGCGCTCGCACTTGCGCCCTTTCCTGAAAAGGCGGCGCGACCTGGATACACAGCGCGCGCGCCGAGCGACTCTTCGATGCGCAACAGGCGATTCATCTTTGCCACGCGTTCGGAGCGCGACGGTGCGCCGATCTTGATCTGCCCGGCGTTGGTGCCAACGGCGAGATCGGCGATCGTGGTGTCTTCGGTCTCGCCGGAGCGATGGCTGATGATCGACGACCAGCCGGCGGTGCGGACCGCCGCGATGGCGTCGAGCGTCTCGGTCAGCGTGCCGATCTGGTTCGGCTTCACGAGGAGCGAGTTCGCGGCGCGCGCCTCGATCGCGCGAGCGATGCGCGTCGTGTTGGTGACGAGCAGGTCGTCGCCCACCACCTGGGTGGCCGCACCGATGCGCGCGACGAGCGCACTCCAGCCATCCCAATCGTCTTCGGCGAGACCATCTTCGATGCTGATGATCGGGTAGCGCTTGGCCCAGTCGGCCCAGAGCTCGACCATCTCGCCGCTCTCAAGCGTGCGCCCCTCGCGCTCCAGGCGATACCGCCCGTCGGGCTGCAGCAGCTCGGTCGAAGCGGGATCGAGGGCGATGCACACCTCTTCGCCTGGCCGATAGCCTGCTCGCTCGATCGCCGACATCAACGCCTCCATCGCCGCCTCGTTCGACGGAAGGCTCGGCGCGAAGCCGCCCTCATCGCCTTGGCCAGTCGAGAGGCCGCGGTCGTGAAGCCCCGATCGCAGCGCGGCAAAGATCTCGGCACCGGCGCGCAGCGCTTCGCGGAAGGTCGCGGCACCGACAGGCACGATCATGAACTCCTGAAAATCTGTGGAGCGCTCGGCGTGCTTGCCGCCGTTCAAGATGTTGAGGAGCGGCACCGGAAGGGTCACCGCACCGTCGCCCCCAAGCTCGGCGTAGAGCTCAAGGCCGTGGGTCGCGGCGCGCGCGTAGGCGGCGGCGAGCGAGACACCAAGGAGCGCGTTTGCACCAAGACGCCCTTTGTTCGGTGTGCCGTCGATGGCGATCAGCTTCTCGTCGAGCGCGCGCTGATCACTGATGTCAAAGCCGGCGAGTGCCGTTGCGATCTCGCCGTTCACCGCGGCGACCGCCTTCAAGACCCCCTTGCCGCCGTAGCGCTTCGCATCTCCATCGCGTCGCTCGACCGCCTCATGTGCGCCGGTACTCGCCCCAGATGGAACCGCGGCGCGACCGCGCAGGCCAGATGCGAGTTCAATATCAACCTCGACGGTCGGGTTGCCTCGCGAGTCGAGGATCTCGCGCGCGCGGATCCGCGCGATCTGCGCGCTCACTGCTCCTCTTCAGATGCAGGCGCTTCGTCGCCGGTCGCCTCAGGCTGCGTCGTCTCAACCTTGGGGGCTGGCTTCGGCGCGGCCTTCGGCGCTGGGCGCTTCGCCGCCTTGGTCGGTGGCGGCGTGTGCCAGATGATCGGTGGCGTCTCGACTGGTGAGCCGGCCATCGGAATCACCGCGAGCCCAGGCAGCTCGCGCCCCTCGAGGAACTCGAGCGACGCGCCGCCGCCGGTAGAAAGGTGCGTCATCTTGCCGGCGAGCCCCTGCTGCTGCAGCGCTGCGATGCTGTCGCCGCCGCCGACCACCACGGTTGCGCCCGCCTCTGCCTTCTCGGCGGCGAGCTTCGCAAGCTCGCGCGTGGCGGCACCGAACGCAGGGATCTCAAAGACGCCGAGCGGGCCGTTCCAAAGGATCGTTTCAACTGGAGCGATCGCCTCACGGATCTGGCGCACCGACTCAGGGCCGAGGTCAACCATGTGCCAGCTCGCAGGAAGCTTCTCAGTTGAGACGATCTTGAACTCCGTGCCGCGCGTCACCTCTTTGGCAACCACGCCGTCGACCGGCAACACCACCTTCACGCCGCGCTCGTTCGCGAGGCGAAGGATGCGACGCGCCTCCTCGACCATCTTCGGCTCGTAGAGGCTCTTGCCGACGCTGCGATGCGAGGCGACGAGGAAGGTATTGGCGATGCCGCCACCGAGCACGAGCAGGTCGACTTTGCGCAGGAGCGCCTCGAGCACCGCGATCTTCCCCGAGACCTTGCCGCCGCCGACGATCGCGGCGAAGGGTCGCTTTGGATTGTCGAGAAGGCTGGAGAGCGTCTCAATCTCACGCTCCATGAGTAGGCCGATATACGCGGGGAGGATCCCCGCAACGCCAACCACACTGGCATGCGCGCGATGCGCGGCGCCGAACGCGTCGTTCACGAAGACGTCGGCGTACGAGGCGAGTCGCGCCGCGAACGCAGGATCGTTCTTCTCTTCGGCGGCGTGGAAGCGAACGTTCTCAAGCAGGAGCATCTCGCCCGGGCGCAGTCGCTTCACCGCGTCGTCGGTACCAACACCGAGCGCATCACCCGTGGTGGGCACCTGGATCTTCATCAGCGCCGAGAGGCGCTCCGCCGCGGGTCGCAGTCGTAGCCCGTCAACAACCTTTCCGTCGGGGCGTCCGAGATGCGACGCGAGCACCACCGAGGCACCCGCCTCAAGGAGCGCCTGGATCGTTGGGATCGCGGCGCGAATGCGCGCGTCGTCAACAATCTTTCCGTCGGAGAGCGGCACGTTAAAGTCGACGCGCAAGAAGACGCGCTTGTCGCGCGCGTTCAGCTCGCGAATCGTGCGTTTGCCGGTCGCCGAGGTGATCTGCTCTGCTGCGACGCGGCGCAGCACGGCGGCAGATGCCGGGCGCACGAGCGGCTTGCCTGCGGCGCGCGGCTTGCCGAGCGAGATCGTCCCTGCGACTGCTGGGCGATTTGACGGGCGCTGCGGGGATGGCTTCGGTCGCGTTGGTGGCGTCGGCGGCTTATTTGCCGGACGACTCGACGTGGTCACCGCCGATCCCGCCGACGGGACGCCCGGCGTACCCGGCTTCGTCAGCGGCTTATTCGCCGGGCGGCTCGACGCGGTCACGGCGCTCTGCGAGACCTTCATCGGCGGCTTCCCGGAGCTTGAGCTGCTCGGCCGCGGGGCCGGCACCTCGACGGGATTTGGCGCCACCTTCGGTGCCACCTTCGCTACGTGCTTCACAGCAGGTTTCGTTGGAGCCTTGGTATTCGTTGCAGCCTTGGTAACTGGCTTCACCGTTGCCTTCGCAGCGGGCTTCGGAGTCGCCTTCGATGGCGACTTCGGAGCAGCCTTCGATTTTGGCTGTGGCTTTGGCGAGCCGATGAGCCGAGAGAAGATCCCCTTTTTCTCAGCCATGCGTCGCCACAAAGCGTGCGAGGTCGGCGATGCGGCAGCTGTAGCCCCACTCGTTGTCGTACCAGGCGACGACCTTCGCGAAGGAGCCGTTCAGCACCATGGTGCTCGCCGCGTCAATGATTGAGGAGCGCGGGTCTGCGCGGAAGTCCGACGAGACGAGCTGTTCGTCAGAGACGCCGAGGATCCCTGCCATCGGCCCCGCCGCGGCGGTGCGGAAGGCGGCGTTCAGCTCTTCGACGGTCGTTGGTCGTTCGAGCTCTGCGGTGAAGTCAATGAGGCTCACCGTTGGCGTTGGGACGCGAACGGAGAATCCGTCAAAACGTCCGGCGAGTTCTGGGATCACCAGCGCGAGCGCCGATGCTGCACCGGTCGTCGTTGGGATCAGGTTCTGCCCCGCGGCACGCGCCCGTCGCGGATCCTTATGTGCAACGTCGAGGATTCGCTGATCGTTGGTAATGCTGTGAATGGTGGTCATCAGTCCGCGACGAATGCCGAAGGAGTCACTCACGACCTTCGCCGCCGGCGCGAGGCAGTTGGTGGTGCAGCTGGCGTTCGAGATGATGTTGTGCGCCTTGGCGTCGTATCGACCCTCGTTCACTCCGAGGACGATCGTGATGTCTTCACCCTTCGCTGGCGCGCTGATGATCACCTTCTTCGCGCCGGCGGCGATGTGCGCCTTCGCCTTCGTCGCGTCGGTGAAGATCCCCGTCGACTCAATCACCACGTCAACGCCGAGCTTCCCCCATGGAAGATCTGCTGGATCCTTGACGGCGAGCACCTTGATGCGCTTACCGTCGACGACGAGCTCGTCGCCCTCTGCGCTCACCGTGCCTGGGTACGCACCGTAGGTGCTGTCGTGCTTGAAGAGGTGGGCGATCATCGATGGCTCCACCAGATCGTTGACCGCGACCACCTCGAGTTCGGGGGCGCGCTCAATGATCGCCTTCAGGCTCTGTCGCCCGATGCGACCGAATCCGTTGATTCCGACGCGCACGCTCACCCTCTACCCCCCTTACGACTGGCGGCCACGGCGCGCTCCCAGTCGGGATCGCCGAGCCTGCCGACCACGACAGGATGGCATCCCGCGAGGCTGACGTCCCCTCCGAGTTCAGCGGGGAGGATTCGGACCCTCGAACCAGGCACCTTAAAGGCGTGTCCGGCGATCTCCCGGACGATCCTCGCTGAGATCTCCCCCCAGCGCGCCTCGGCGTAGGAGCCGCCAATGATGATCCGCTCAGGGTTGAAGATGTTCACCATTCCGGCCACAGCCCGCCCGATCGCAAGGTCGGCGCGCGCAAGGATCGCCTGCGCGGCTGCATCGCCCGCCGCGGCGGCGGCGCTCACCTCCCGCGCGCTGATCGCCCCGCCAGGGTTGGCCGTGAGCCAATCGGCGAGAGCCGGGCTTTCGCCGCTCTTCGCGGCTGCGCCACCTGCGGCGGCGAGCGCCCAACCGGAGACGAACGCTTCGAGATGCCCCGAACCACCGCAGCTGCAAGGTGGACCGTCAAGGCTGATCGGTGCATGCCCCACCTCGATCGCCGTGTCGTCGGGTCCGGCGATCAGGTGTCCGCCGCTGATCACAGCGCCGCCGAGCCCGGTGCTGATCGTCAGGTAGAGGAGGTCGTCGATCCCGCGACCCGCGCCGAATGCGCGCTCGCCGAGGATCGCAACCTTCGTGTCGTGCTCAAGGTAGGTGGGGAGCCCAAGTGCGGCGCTTATCGGCCCAGCAAGGTCGGTCCCTGGAAAGTTCGGCCCGAGATTTGCGGGCTCGACGGCAATCCCCGTCCACGGGTTCAGCGGCCCTGGCGCGCTCACACCGATGCCAACGAGGCGCGTCTCCGCGGCCGCATCTTCGCGTGCGGCCGCTTCACGCGCCGCGCGCAGCGTGGCGATACAGGCGTCAACGATCGCAGCGGGTCCTGCGGCAACGGGCGTTGCACTCGCGCTGCGTCCAACGCGCGTGCCGTCGGGGCGCACGAGCGCGGCGCGCACCTGCGTGCCGCCGAGGTCGAGGGCGAGCACCGTAGCGTCTGCAGCGGGTCGACTCATCTACTCCTCACATCCATGGGGTGTTCCGTTCGGTCGCTGGCTCCGAGGCGCAGAGTGACGCGCATCGCGCTCATTGGCAATTGTGGAGATCGTTGTGGATAACTCTGCGCGTGCTCAATGCTGTTCGTGGCGCACATCCTGCGCGGTACGGCCGTAAAGCGGCGCGGCCCCCGCCCGGTCTCCCGGTCGAGGGCCGCAGGGCCGCTATCCGATCACTCGCGTGATCGTGGCTGAGATCAGCCGCCGATCTTGAAGACCTTGGTCCCGCAGACGGGGCACTTCCCCTCGAGCGCGGGCTTGCCG
>QWQR01000042.1 GCA_003670745.1 Chloroflexota bacterium | reverse complement strand
GAGCGATCGTTCAACGAGCGCCCCCCATTGCTTGGGGTGCTGAGCAGCGACGTACGGTCTGGCCAGAGGACCGCCACGTGCGCTGCGCCAATGTCGAAGCGATCCCCTGCAGTGAGCGTGGCATAGGGGAGGCCACGTGATTTCAATAGCGCCTCCCAACTTGCGACCGCTGGTCCGGGACCGCGCTGCTCCGCCCCGGCCACGCTTCGGACGCGGTAGCGATCGGCGAGGCGCGGTAACCCCGCGAGGTGATCCTCGTGCGGATGTGTCGCGATGACCAGATCAATGCGACGATCCCATGCAGGGATGAGCCGATCGAGTTCAACTGACAGGCGTGATGGATCTGGCCCGCCATCGATGAGCATGCGTACGTTGCGGCTCTCGACAAGGATTGCGTCACCCTGCCCCACATCGAGGACAGCGATGCGCAGCTCTCCTGCTGGCGCCGCACGACCGCCCTGCAGAAGGGCCGTGCAGGCGATGAGCACCGCTCCAGCAAGAGCACGTCGCCGCTGACTTTGCGCGTTGCTAGATGTGGCGTCACCCTCCGCTGGCTCGGGCAACTTGAAGTGATCCGTCCGAAGGAGCAGTGCGACCCCAGCGATCCCGAGGATGAGGCCGACAAACGCCGTCGCTTCGCGCGCGACGGTGACGCCGCCGAGCGGTAGGGTGCTCCCCGCGGTTGCGATCCACGCCGCAGCACCAAAGAGGGCGGCGGCTGGCGCCGCCGCAATCACTGCGATGGCGTTGAGCGCTGGCGTCAACCTGGTGATCTCGCCCGCGGCGATCGCGATCACCGCTGCGCCAGTTGCCGGCGCCACGAGGGGAGAGATCGCCAAGGTGAGCGGGATCGACCAGATTGCAACGCGACCGAACGATGCAATCACGAGGCCGAGCGTTGCGGCTTGCGCGGCAAGGGCGACGGCAACCTCCTCTGCGATCGCCAGCCACGGGGCACGAAGTTGCAGAGGGAGACGAGAGCCAGCGTTGAGCGCGCGCACCGACCACTCCTTGCTCTTTGCCAGTAATCCAGCCGTCGCTAGGGCCGAGAGCCGAAACCCAGCGTCGTAGGCGATCGCAGGATCGATGATCAGCAGCGCGAGTGCTGCGTGCGAGAGGGCAACGGCACCAGAGCCTGGGCGACCTCCGCTCGCGCCTGCCAGCGCCGCTGCCGCCATAAAACTTGCACGAATCACACTCGGACTTGCGCCGGCGAAGAGTCCATAGAGGAGCGCAATCAGAAAAAGGAGCGGACGCCGACGAGGCCCAGGCTGCCGGCGTAAGAGACGATCTGCCACTGCCATCGCGATTGCGACGTTCCATCCAGAGAGGGCAACCACGTGCCCAAGCCCGGTCGTCGTGAACGCGTCGGCGAGGCGCTCGTCGACCCGTTCACGCAGCCCAACGAAGATCGCCGCCGCTAGTCCTCCAGCTGGCGCGGGGATCACCCGTTCCAGGTCGTCGCCGATCCGCGCCCGGAGAGCCTCGAGCGGGCTGCCACCGCCGGTAATAACCACAGAACGAGTGGATGCGGCGGCATCGATGCCACGCACCCGTTGTCGCTCTCGAGACTGCGGAGAGGTTGACCTCGCTTTCAAGGTGAGCCTGATGAGGTCTCCAACTTTGAGTGCAGGGTTTGGTGGTGCGTCCACAGCGACACGCAGTCCGTTGCTGCTCACAACGATTCGCTGCGCTCCCTGCAGCGGCGCGAGTAGCGCCACAACCTCAGCGCTTACCTCGCGATCTTCGATGAGTGGTGCGCGTTCGGCATCCACCGCAGGGACTGGTAATCCTCCGAACAGAACGCGAATGAAAATGAGTAGCCCGCCGACCGCGGCTGCACGAACCAGTCGGGGTGCGATGCGAGTAAGCGCCGCGACTGCGGTGAGCGCGGCCCCAACGAGCACCACGCTGGAGAGCAGGAAGCCTGGGAGGGGGAGGAGAAAGAGGTGCGCTACCGCGACCGCACCAAGCGCGGCGGCACCAGCTCCACCACCCAGCGATACCCTTCGCTGGGGAGCAGAACTCACGGGGAGACGAGCGGGCGAATCTGCTCCAAAACGCGACTGCTGATCACTCCGCGCGAGACGAGGTCATCTGCGACGAGGAATGGCCCCTCTTTGCGCGCCGCGATGATCTTTGCCGCTGTGACCGGGCCGATTCCTGGGAGCGCATCGAGTTGTTCCGCCGTAGCGGTGTTGAGATTGACCGGCGCGCTCGTTGGTGAAGACCCCTGCACCCCTGCACTAGCGGCAATTTCAGTTGGGGGAGCGTAGAGCGACCCGCAGCTGATCCCTGTTGTTCCCAAGAGGAAACGATCGTCGAGTGTGGGGATTCTGATCGCGCCACCATCTTGCAGCGGGGCGGCAAGGTTGATGCAGACCTCTACGCGGAGCGGATCGACCCGCTCACCCCATCCCCCCGCCGCCTCGATCGCATCGATGACGCGTGAGCCCTCTGGCAGTTGCACCACACTGGGTGAAACCACCGCCCCGCTTACTTCGACACGAATCTTCGGTTCGTCCTGTGAGGAGACGTCATTACCGACTTCTGTTGGAACCATTGAGACAACTGGTACCCCATCCTGTTCGGACCTTACGGCAATGGTGAGCGCCGCAACTAATGTGACCGTAGCCACGCCGACGCCTAGTTGCTTGCGATAACGAGCAATCTCTTCAGGGAACATTGTTGGAGATTCATGCACGCTGAGTACTGTGCGCTTATGAGCGAAGAGGATTAAGATTTCCCCGTGGAACTGTCCAACGGGCCTCTGACTCCTGGCTGGCCGCTTCGCCTCGCCCACCCTCACGGCCCGCTCTTTCGCCTGCTGCCGCTCGCTTTGCGGCGACATCTCTTGTACTGGCGCGCCATGGGGAGTTGGGGCAACTTTCGCAGGCCCCGCACAAAGAACGAGAAGATGCAGTGGCGCATCATCAATGATCGTCGTCCTATCGTGGCAATGTCTTGCGACAAGCTCGCCTGTAAGGAGTATGCGCGTGACGTTGCTACCGGCGAAGGGCTGAACCTTCGCATCCCTCAAACGTATTGGGTAGGTACCGACGTGCGCGATCTGCAGAGTCTGGCTGCGAAGTTACCTGCTCGCTGGGTGTTAAAGCCGAACCACTCGTCCGGAAGGTTTGCGCTTATTGACACGTCAGTACAGCCAGTGGATTGGGAGAGGTTGATCGCGGTGTGTAATCGCTGGGTTCAGCGTGACGAGGAGGAGCTCGGACAAGGGCATTGGGGATACGGCCAGGCGCGACACCTAATCTTTGCCGAGGAGCGCATCGGCGATGGTGCGGCTGTGCCTGGCATCAAGGTCCGAACAACCCATGGCAACGTGCTCGGCTACTCCGCTGGCGTGGGCACCCCGCCGCATAAGAAGCGCTGGCAGTACAACAGTGACTTTGAAAGGATTGCGCGTGAGGCGCCCAGGTTCAACCCAGGAGATGAGCTTTCTGTGATTGATCTGTTGAGCCCTGAATCAAAACAAACCCTGGCACGCCTCGGTTCAGTCCTGACACGTGACTTTGATCATCAGCGCTGCGATCTGTATTTTGCCAACAACGAATTCTGGTTCGGAGAGTATTCAATCTATGCCACGAGCGGCTTGTCGAATCATTATCCAGCAGCGGATGCAGCCATTGCGGCCACATGGGTGCTCACCAGTGACCCTCGTGGTCTTATTGGCCAGGAAAGATTCATGACCTACTTGAGAACGAAACCAAGAGCGACGCTGTCGGGAGGCGCGTAGCCGCCTCCCGATCTCAGCGACTCTTCTCTACTTAGCGCACGCCTCAGCGTTCAGGAATGGCGAGAGCAGTTGCATGAATCCAAAGGTGCCAGGGACGCTCTTATGGAATGGGCTGGCGCAATCCCATTGAGCGGCAAAGCTATCGAGTACGTCACCGGCATCAAACGTTGCACCATTATGGAAGCGCACACCCTTGCGGAGTTCACAGGTCCACGACAATCCATCCTTTGCGACGACGCAGCTCGTTGCCAAGAGCGGCTTCGGTACTGATGTTTCGCCTTCAAGCCCGTAGAGGCCTTCAAGCATTTGAATGCAGATCCTCGCCGTGTCTAGGGTTCCGCCGGTATCGGAGCACCAGAGCCCCTGCGGCTGGTCCACGAGCGTCCAAACCAGCGACTTTCGGTCGCCTGGGAGCACGGTAGCGGCGCGCTCGTAGCCCAGAGCCGACTGGACAAAGCCCGTTACATCAGGGCCGGTGGCCGCCGCTGAACTCGCCTGAACAAGCGGAACAATCGGAACCAGGTTGCGGATTGCGTCGTTTGCCTGGCCATAAAGCCTTTCACGCTCTGCGATGCTTGTGCTGTGTACTGCGGCGTTGATTGGGTCGGTGATCGAGCGATCCACAACCCCGAAACGCTTGGGGAGATTCACGAAGAGCCACTGCAAGAAGTCTGACGGCTCAAGGAAATCTGCATTGAAGCTGTCGAGCAAGATTCCAGAGATCTTTCCGTCTCTTCGGAGAGCCCTGAGCGCGACGCGCTCGTAAGGGATCAACTCCGCCTCAACGCCAATCGCAGCAAGCTGTGCTTGCACATCGGTAGCGGTTTCATTTGGAAGTGGAAGCCCGGTTGTTAACGTTTGCGAGAAGCTGATCGTTGTCTTAAAGCCATTTGGGAATCCAGCCTCAGCGAGCAGCCGCTTCGCCTGGTTGATGTCTTGAGCCGGCCAATCTGCCCCAGAACAACCCAAAGGAATAACGCATGGCACAAGGTGGGTGGCCGGAATTGACCCTTCCTGGTAAAAGTTAGAAGTTAAGCGCTGCTGGTCCATTGCCAGACCGATCGCCTGGCGCACGCGGACATCGTCAAATGGCTTGTACGTGTTATTCATAATCAGGAACGCGGGAGTCGAAGGTAGTCGCGAATAGGTCAAAACCCCTGCGCCGTTAACGCCAGCCAGATCGTCAGGGCTGATGTTCGAAACAACATCTGTTGTCCCTGACTCGATTCCAATGGTTCTGCCAGATTCGTCAGGCTGCCAGTTGAAGACAAGGGTGTCTACTTTGGCCTTCTCACCCCAGTAGTCGGCGAATTTGCTGAGCACGATCTGGCTTCCGTCTACCCAACTCTTAAAGTAGAACGGCCCCGTCCCAATAGGGTCCTGATTAATCGTACCGTCGGCCGTAGTGGTCGTGAGATGCCCAGAGTCATTAATCGTGAAGGGCGCGAGCGAGATCTTTTCAAGGAATGCTGGATCTGGGGCGCACAGCTCAAAACGAACGGTGTGTTCGTCTGCAGCAACGATGCGCTTGAATCCCGTGGTGGAATTGCCGGCGGCATCAAGTGGGCATTCAGCAGGCGCGTCAGCTGGGTAGCTTCGTGCAGAGAACGGCACCGACACATCCGTGTTCTTCACGGCGCTCGAGCAGCCGATTGCAACTAGCGATACGGCAATGATCAGCGTGAGGATTCGTGTAGTCATTAGGCGCATCTCCTTGAATAATTCTCAGGATAATGTTCAGCATGTGCTGACTCGCGGACTACTTTACATGAACTTCCTGAGAACTATTTCGCGCTAGATCTTCTCTAGCTCCGGGCGCACCTCTTTGGCGAACCTCACAAGTGACTCTTCGTCATGTGGCGTGGAGAATCCTGCGATCAGGTGCTTGTAGCCGAGCTTCACATATGGAGTGAGGTGTTTCACCAGCTGCTGCGGCGTGCCGACTGGCTGGTTCTCCCACAGGGGGGTGATGCCGTTCTTGGCGAACTGGGCGGCGTAGACCTTCTGCGCCTCCTCAGTCGTGTCGCGAATCACCACGTTGCCAATACCAACGGTGCGCTCGATCTCGTTCGGGTTGCGGCCAACAGCGGCGCAGTGCTTGAGGAGCACCTCCTCTTTGTGCGCAACCTGCTCGGGGGTGCCGCTCACGTTGTTCGCGTCGCCGTACTTGGCAACGAGCTTGAGGGTGACCTGCTCGCCGCCACCGCCGATGAGGATCGGTAGGTGCTTCTGCACCGGGGCGGGAAGGTTGCGCGCCGTCTTCGCCTTGTAGCGAGGGCCGGTCGCCGTTGGCTCCGTGCCGTCGAGCATGCCGCGCATGATCGGGAGCGCCTCGCCGAGCCAGCGGAGTCGCTCCGGGAAGCCGTCGCCAAAGTTCATGCCGAAGTGTTCGTGCTCCTCTTCGAACCAGGCGCCACCGATCCCAAGGATCGCGCGGCCGTTCGAGATGTGGTCGAGCGTGGTGGCGAGCTTGGTGGTGAGCGTCGGCTCTCGGAAGGTGTTCGCGCCGACCATCAGGCCGATGCGAATGCGCGTGGTGTTCTCGGCCCACGAGATGAGGGTCGACCAGCCCTCAAAGATCGGCCCGTTCGGGTTGCCGATGATCGGGTAGACGTGGTCCCAGGTCCAGAGGGTCTCGTACCCTTCGCGCTCGGCGGCGATCCCCATCGACTTCACCGAGGCCCACTCGGTGAACTGTGGCCAAATGAGTGCGCCTACCTTAATCGTCATATCAATGCAATGCTAAACGCTTACAGCGAATAGCGCAAAAATTAGACCTCATCCTACGCTGTAGTCGCTCTTCGGCCGGCGAGGCAGTGGACTTCAATGGATTAAATCGGGTTCATTGCCAATGGCGTAATGCTCACAGTCAATTTGATGTAGCTATACCGATAATCAATCCTGGAACGGGCGTCGAAACTGTACCTGTTGTCTCACCAGTTCCCTTCAGATTGCTAAAATTCCCCCTCGAGATCGCGGCAGTATCAACGCATAATCGGCGACCGAACTTTGAGGAGTTCTTGAACGTTACTGTGAGAGTCTGAGTGCGCGAGAAGCTTTGAGATAAGCCAAACTGCGCCTGTCCGTATGACGCGGCAAATTGAGTTCCCCAACTTACGTCTGACTCAGCTGTTATGGGAAGAGTTCCACCTGGCCCGATAGTTTGAAAATAGGCGGCACCTAAATTCGACGAAGTAGGGCAATTGGGTGTCACAACTCCAGAAGCCACAGTGTCAAATCGAAGCGAATCGGAAAGTGCCTGGTTGACGTCACCAACGTCTGCTTTCCATACAGGCGAAAGGCCAGTCGGTGCACGCCAACCTGAATTAGTCAACACCGCTACGGGTTTTCCGCTAGTAACGCAAATTTGTTGCCAGTCATACACCCATCTGTGTTCCCATAGAGATATTGCGACGGCTTGCGCTTTCGTTCCTGGCTTCGTTCCGCCTCCCTTGTAAGTGATCTCTGGAAACACTTGAGTGCTTGTGAAGCGATTAGCAGTACTGGAGAACTGGAAAAGTGCGCTCTTAGTGGAGGTAAATGAAATGCCATTAGAGGTTTGAAATTGAACACTAAAGTCGGAGGGCATATTGATTATCCAGCGGTAAATTCTGATTTTCTCCGTTCTTGGCGCTTTTCCACTTTCGAAAGCAGGATTTACGAAGTACGGGCGCTGGGTGCTACCAGCTGGGCATGAAGTTAATACTGCGGCGACAGATGTTGCGACGCACGCCCGAGATCCTGAATACCACCCAGAAACATCCATGAATGCAAAGTAGCCGCTACCGCAGGTGTTGGCCGCTATGCGATTTGTTGCACCTATCGTCGCCGACGGCGACGCCAAGAACGACCCGCAAAGCATGATTGATGTGAGCAGCGCGACCATTCGTCCCCATGCCATAAAACCTCCGTTTTGCGGCGCCCCACAAAGGAGGCACTCAGGTTCGTTCCTGACGGTACTTCACTATAGGGAGATGTCAAGCCCCTAGCCGACGATATTGACGAGGCGTCCGCCGGCATGGATCACCTTCTTCACGGGGCGCCCCTCGAGGGCGATCTTCACCTTATCTGATGCGAGGGCGAGCGCCTCGATCTCCGCCTCGGTGGCGGTCGCCGACACGGTGAGCTTGTCGCGGAGCTTGCCGTTGACCTGCACGGGGAGTTCGCGGCTGCTCTCGGTGATGAGTGCGTCGTCGACGGTCGGCCAGGGGAGCGCGTGGATGGAGCGCCAGTCGGCGCTACCGTCGCCGACTCCGCTGGTTGCCTGAATGCGCGCGTGCATCTCTTCGGCGAGGTGCGGTGCCATCGGGGCGAGGGCGCGGAGCAACATGCCGATCGCCTCGCTCCAGGCGGCGCCGCCGGCGATCTCGCTGCCGCGATAACGGAAGAGGGCGTTGGCGAGCTCCATGAGCTTCGCCACTGCGGTGTTGAAGCGGAAGGCCTCCATATCGGCGCCGACTCCGGCGATGGCGCGATGCGCGGCGCGACGCACGCTGAGCTCGGCCGCCGCAGCGTCTTCGCCGGCCGGAAGCTTGCCGCTCTCTGGATCACCAGGCTCGCGCCCTGTGGGGTCGAGTGCGAGCGTCCAGGCGCGGCCGAGGAAGCGCACGATGCCGCTGATACCGCTCGACGACCAGGGGCCACCCTGATCCCACGGCCCCATGAACATGAGGAAGAGGCGCACCGCATCGGCGCCGTGGCGGTTCACCAGCTCGTCGGGGTCTTGCACGTTGCCGCGCGACTTCGACATGCGCTCGCCATCACTCCCCAAGATCTGCCCCTGGTTGAAGAGGCGCGTGAATGGTTCTGACTCGCCGATGAGGCCGAGATCGCGGAGTGCCTTGGTAAAGAAGCGCGAGTAGAGGAGGTGCATTACCGCGTGCTCTGCGCCGCCGGTGTACTGGTCGACGGGGCACCAGGCGTCAACGAGCGAACG
>QWQR01000041.1 GCA_003670745.1 Chloroflexota bacterium | reverse complement strand
TAAAGCGGCGCGGCCCCCGCCCGGTCTCCCGGTCGAGGGCCGCAGGGCCGCTATCCGATCACTCGCGTGATCGTGGCTGAGATCAGCCGCCGATCTTGAAGACCTTGGTCCCGCAGACGGGGCACTTCCCCTCGAGCGCGGGCTTGCCGTTCTTCATCGTCACCTTCTTGGTTTCGATCGCTTCCCTCTTCGCCTTGCACTTAACGCAATAAACCTCGGGCATCGTGATTACCTCCACAGGATCGACGCTCAAGCACCGATCCGGCTACTCCCCCTCCGCGGGGCGCTTACAGCGGTCGGCGACATGCCGACCGTGTGGAGCCGGGGAGCTCCGAGAGCCCCCACGAGCCGTCACCGCTGTTCAGGATAGGGAGTCCCCCCTGCACGGTCAACGCTCCTTTGTGCGTGGCTGAGCACGAGCCCCGCACGAAGCCCTCGCTAGGGCTCCCAAGGGACAAGGGGGCGGCCCCAGCACGCCCCCCGATCACTGGGAGGACAACGAGCCGAACGTGGGTCACACCCGCAAGGCGCAGCCCCTCGGGAGAGGCCTCGAGCGCTGCGAGCATTGCCCGTAGCCAGGTGTTTTTGAGCACGAATGGGCTCCCGAACGAGGGGGCACCAAGCGGGAGCGGCCGCTGGTGCGGGAGCACCCGGGTGCTTCCTTTTGATCGACCAGGACTGCCCCCAGGGGTCGTGTTTCCCCCACCACCACCGCCTGGCACGATCCCTGCCACTGGGTCAACCCAGAGTCGATAGCCGCCCCCCGCGGAGCCTCCCCGCTGGTGCAGAAGCCCGGTGGCCGCGACGCGAAGCCCAGAGGCGCGCAGCGCCGCGGGGATCTGCGCGGCAACCGGTGCCGCCGCTGCGAGGAGGAGCGTCTCGCCACCTGTAAGGCGCAGCTTCAAGCTCAGCGACCCACCTGCCAGCGCAGTTGGCGCACCAACGAGTTGTCCTACAACCCGCACGCGCCGCGCCTCCCACTCCTCCCACGCCCACGCTCCCGCAACGGGAGTGGCGAGTTGTGGAACTGGAGTTGCGCCTGCTACGCCCAGTACTTCGGAGGGCTCAGAGGCAACCAGGGTGAGCGCCTGTCGCCGTAGGGTCAGCACGCCTGCGATGCGAATGCGATCGCCACGCCGCAGCGTTGACTCGTTCGTCGCGACGTAAATGAAGAGCCCTGCCACCCCGTCTGCGTCTACGAGCGCCGCGAGTCGCGCCTCAGCTAACTCGCCAGGGATCGCAGTCACCACGCCCTCAACGCGCATATTCTCGCCGCCCGTTGCGCCACGTGCCGCTTGACACGTAATTGCTGACGGCGTCGCCGATGGCAAGGGGCTCGGTGTTGGCGTTGGTGTTGGTGTTGGTGTGACGGTAGGCGCTGGCGTCGGTGACGGTGTAGGTGTTGGCGACGGCGTGGGCTCTGGAGCACCGAGTGGGTCCGCGGGCGTCGCGACCACGATGAAGTCGGTCGCGTTGTTGCCGGTGTCAAGGAGTCCCCCAGAGTTGCGCACTCGCTCCAAGATGGAGCTACTCGACGGCGCAGCGGCTGGAGCTCCTTCGCCACCTGCAGCCGCAACGGCGCTCCCCCACGCAAGCGCGTCGATGATGCGCGTGACATCGCTGCGGTCGCGAACGATCACCGCACCACCGGTCGACGCGATCCCGTCGCTCCATGTCGCTGCGGCAAGAGACGCAAATCGTCCGGTGCTATTCGCGATGAGGATCTTGGCGCCCGCCTGCAGCGCGCTCACCCCAATGGAGGCGAGGTCAACGAGGCGACGCGTGGTGAGGCCGCTCGTCGATCGGTATGCAACCTCAAGCGTCGACGGGTCGACGCTGCCGCCTACGGCCTCAAGGAGCAAGTACTCGTCTGAGGCGCTCACTCCGCCGGTCGCAAGAGCGGCGATGCGCAGCGTGCCGAGCTCGGCGGCGAGCACGGGGCGAGCGGGAGAGATGAAGATCGTAAGGATGTAGATCGTGGCGATGGCACTCGCGAGTCGCTCCATTGCTCCTCCAGGTCGGCGAGCAGGCGGCGAACCAGCGGGGGGCGGCCGAGAGATCTTCCGAGCGCGCGCGTATCGGCCGCGTTCACCGCTGTGGGCGGCGCTACGATGGAGGTCATGCCGCCGCTGGCGGTCGCGATGAGGAGGAGCAATGGCCAAGGCGAAGGTGAACCAGGACGAGGCTCGAGCCGAGGCACGTCGACGCAGCCGCCTCGCTGCAAAGCAGCGTGCTGCCGCTGAGGCAGCGGGCAGCTCTGAGGCTCCAGGCGGCTCAAGTACAACGGTCTCAACGGCTCTCAGCGCAGCCGCTCCCAGCAGCACACCCGGCCAGCGAACCGGATTCCGCGCGGCGCTACGAAGCAGCTTCGGCGCTGCGCCGATCCGCGCAGATCTCGCCTTCTTCCCGAAGATTGCGCTGACGCGCGTCCTGGCAATCCCGCTTCTTATCACCGTGGCGACGAGCTTCCTCGCCGTGCAGCCAGGGGCGCTCTCGGCCAGCTGGCTGCAGATCGCCGTGCAGTCGCTCCTCTTGCCTCCAGCATTCGTGCTCAGCTTCTTCGGCGGCATGTTGACGCGACGAGCATCGTGGCTCGCCGGCGGCGTCGTGGGGCTCATGACCCTCGCAGGGGGGACCTTCGTCGCAAGCTCAGCGGATCTCGCGGCAATGGAGGCAACAAATCCCGTGCGGCTCGTGTTGGAGATCTACGCGCGCAGTAGCGCTGACCTTGGTGCTGTTGCGAGCAACGCATACGGCGCTGCGGTGATGGGGATCTTCGGCGGCGCGTTCGCCGGTTGGTATGGGCGCTTCCTTCGCGCTGCGGGCCCTGGCCCGCGTTCAGCGCGCGAGCGACGACGCGTCGACGCCGAGCGCCGAAAGGGACCTGGTCGCTAAGCGGCCGCGACCTGCAGGGAGACGAGCAGCACGATCAACGCGACAAGGGCTGCGATCAGCAGCAGTGGCCGCACGATCTCGTTGCGCTTCAGCTTCGGGGCCATCGTGCTCCTCTCATCGTCGCTGCGGGTGTTGTCAATACAGGTTGCTGGCTACGGTTGCGGGCAACCTTCGCCAAGATAAACGACCAGCGACGTTCGGGCGCCGAACGGCGCGACAACGATGGTCAGCGGGCAGGCGCCCGCATCACGCGTCGCGCTGATTTGCCGGGCCTCTCCATCCTTTGTCGGCGCAGCAACCTCCCAGCCGAGGCGCTGTAGGCCGTCGACCGCAGACTGCGTCGCCGCCTCAACGCTGAGGTCGCTCCAGATCGCGCCGCTCGCGTCGGTGATGTCGAGGCGCTGCAGCGGCTGGCCGCTGGCGAGAAGCGGAAAGCCGGCGGGGAGGCGCAGCCAGACACGGCCGTACGGGCTCTCGACAATCCCCACCTGCTGCGCCGAGGAGCTTGGCGACGGACTCTCTCCTGTGCCCCCAGAGCAGGCGGCAACGAGCAGGGCGGCGAAGAGCACGAGTGGGAGGGTGATGAGAGGAGTAGGGCGGAGACCGAGATGGGGCAACACCTCGCGAGGATAGCGTCCCCGCCCTGGGCGACGATAGAACAGATGTTCTGTATCGTCAAGCCTGGTTGCAGAGGCCGAGGGCTGGATCTGTCGGCCGAGTCTCGCCTCGTCGGTCAACCGGGCGGGAGTGGTCAGCCGAGCGGGAGCGTAGCGAGGAGCACGCCGACGGCGACGAAGCCGAGCCCAGCGACCTGCGGTAGGCGGAGGCGCTCCTTGTAGCCGAGCAGACCGCCGAGGACCACGACGATCGGGCCGAGCGAGCTCAACAGCGAAACGGCCCAGGTCGCGCCGTTCTCGAGGGCGGCGGCGAAGGCGAAGAAGGCGACCGTGTCGCCGACGCCCACGAGCGAGGCGAGAAGGATCCCTTTCGCGTCAAGGCGTTGCCCCTCACCGAGAAGGTCGGTGCGCCCCCAGCGCGGCAGATCGCTCCGGCGCTTATGCAGCACCCCAAAGATCAGCCAGACCGTCGCAAGGTTGCCGATTCGCGAGAGGGCGATCGCCGTGCTCCAGCCGAATGCGTGGATCGGGATCGTGAGCAGCACGGTGATAAGTGCGAACGAGACGAGGCCAACGAGGGCGAAGGCGACCCCAGGGCTCGCGAGGCTCGCGCGCCGTTCGCGTCCACTCCCCGTGGTGCGAATTCCCAACAGCACGATGCCGACCCCTACGGCGAGAATGCCGAGCGCGTTGGCGCCAGAGAATCGTTCGGCGAGAAAGATCGTCGCAAGAAAGGCGGCGAGCACCCCGTAGGCAGCAACGGTGGGCGACACGACGCTCAGCGGGCCGAGGCGGAAGGCGGTGAAGACGGCGATGTACGAGATTCCGGCGCCAACACCGAAGAGGATGTTCAAGCCCACGATCTCAGGGTCGAGCGGCGTGGTGAGCAGGCCGCGTGCGATCGCCATCCCGCCTGCAACGACCGCCGAAACGCTCACCGCAATCACGACCACGCGGAGCGAGCCGATACGGCGGCCGACGTAGGTCGTTACGAGGTCGGTGCACCCCCAGATCAGGGCGGAGAGCGCGGCGAGGGCGAGGGGGTTCATCGCTGGAGCCTACCCCCCCTCGTGGTATCCTGCCGATCCCGTGGGGCTGTAGCTCAGTTGGTAGAGCGCTACATTCGCATTGTAGAGGCAAGGGGTTCGAATCCCCTCAGCTCCACCACCAAATCCTCTCCCTATTTCACTGCGCCCAGCGCCGGAGCAATGCGTTGCAACTCGCGCATGCGCTCCGCCTCATCGGGAAGGTGCCGCTCCACCACCGCTCGAAAGCGTGGGCCGTGGCCACGCGAGCGCAGGTGGGCGAGCTCGTGCACTACCACCGCCTCAAAACACGAGGGTGGGGCGAGGATCAACCGCCAGGAGAGCGAGATTGTGCCGTCGGGGGAGCAGCTCCCCCAGAGCGTCGTCTGATCGCCGAGGCGTAGCCTCTTTGGGGCGACGCGCATTTGTGGAGCGTAGACGTCGATCATCTGCGTGGCGACGGCCCGAGCGCGTCGACGCAACCAGTCGCTGAGGCGCCGACGCAGCAGCGCAGGGTCGCGCGCGATCGCCGCGGGCACTTCAATCGCGCCGTTGTTGACATGGATCGATCCGACCGCTGCGGCGATGATCTTGTGCGCCCGACCCCCATACGGGATCATGCCGTTGATCTCCAACAGTCCGTCGGTTCCGAGCGTCGCTCGGCGCTCGGCGAGTTCGGCGATCGCGCGGTCGATCCATCGCGCGCGCTTTTCAATGAACGCTTCGGCCTCGCGTCGTGCGCGCTCCTCGCCGAGACGAGCGGGAACGACCGCCTCAAGGCCGCGCTCCGGATGCACGTGCAGCGAGAGGCGACGCGCCCGAGCGCTTCGTACCAGGGTGAATTTTCGAGGCGCTGTCATGACGCAGAGGATCCCACGAGCCGCGATCACGTGTGCGATGATCCTCGCAATGAGCACCCTTCCACCCGTCACTCGCAAGCGCCGCATCGCGATCTACGCCGCGGTCTTCTTCGCCTTCATCGACAACTTTGCGCTGCTTCCAGTGATCGGGCCGCGAGCCCAGCAGCTCGGCGGTGACCCCCTTCTTGTCGGCCTCGCCGTCGCCGCCTACTCGCTCGCAAACCTCGCCTTTGATCCGATCGGCGGAGCGCTCGCCGATCGACTCGGGCGACGACGCGTGGTGATCGCGGCGTTGGCGATCAGCCCAGCGGCGATCCTCGTCTACGCCTTCGCCGACTCGTTGCCGCTCTTCTTTCTTGCGCGTGTGATCCACGGTGCCACTGGCGGCGTGCTCGGCGCGTCGCTCTTCGCCCTCCTCGGCGACGCTGCGCCAATCGGCGAGCGCGGGCGCGCATTCGGACGCGCAGGGGCGCTCATCGGCGTAGCGGCGGTGCTCGGCCCAGGAGTTGGCGCGCTCGTCTCAACGCTCTACGGCACCACCGCCGTATTCATTGGTGTCGCCGTGCTCATCGCCGTCGGCTTCCTCGCCGTGCTGCCGCTCCTCCCAGAGACGCTCGCCCCGAGCGACGCTGGGTCAACCCCTGGCGCCTGGCGCCGCATCGTTGCTGACCCACGACTGCGCGCCGCCTTCCTCGCCATCTTCGGCCTTGAGGTTGCGGTCGGCACCATCACCGGTTTCATCAAAGATGGCCTCATCGTTCGCGCACTCACCGAAGGGCGCGACCAGGCGGGGGCGTTGCGCTACGCCGCGGGGGCGAGTGGCGGCCTCTTCAGCATCTTCGGCGCGATCGCGATTGCCATGATGTTGAGTCGCTTTGCCGGTCGCGTCGATCGGCGCGGCTCACTCGGCGTCTCGCTCGTCGGCCTCGCCGCACTCGCGGCGGCGCTCCTCCTTCTCGCCGTCAGCCCGGGGCTGCAGGCCGATATCGTCGCGATGCTCCTCTACGGCGTTGGCTACGGATTGATCTTCCCCGCCGCCGCTGGCGCGATCGCAATCGCGAGCGCACCAACGGAGCGCGGCCGCGCGAACGGCGTCTTCAACCTCGCCTTTGACCTTGGAATTTCGGCGGGGCCGATCCTCGGCGGCCTCCTCGCGACCCTCACCGCGGCGGCGGCCGTTCCGGTCAGCCCCTTCGTCGGCGGACTCCTCCTCGTGGTCGCCGCTGCCGCTCTGCTCCCCGTGCTCGGCCGCGCACGCGCCTGATACACTCCCCGCTCCTGGGGCTATAGCTCAGTTGGTAGAGCGCTTGCATGGCATGCAAGAGGTCAAGGGTTCGAATCCCTTTAGCTCCACCAAAGCCGCCGTGCGGTGCGCTTAGGTAGGAGAGGAGCCGCTACGTGGCTGATCACGAAGACCGCCTCGAACGCTACGACCCGCGCGAGATCGAACCGCGCTGGCAGGCACGCTGGGATGCGCTCGGGCTCCACACCACGAACCTCACCGATAACTCAAAGCCGCGCTACTACCTGCTCACGATGTGGCCGTATCCGTCTGGCGACCTGCACATCGGCCACTGGTATGTGAAGACTCCGACCGACGCGCTCGCCCGCTACAAGCGTGCAAAGGGATTCAACGTCTTCTACCCCGTCGGCTTCGACGCCTTCGGCCTCCCCGCCGAGAACGCCGCGATCAAGCGCGGCACCCACCCGCGCGAGTGGACAACGAAGAACATGGAGAACATGCGCCGTCAGCTGCGCAGCATGGGGGCGTCGTTCGACTGGTCGAAGGAGGTCGTCACCTGCGACCCCGCCTACTTCGGCTGGAACCAGTGGATCTTCCTCAAGTTCTTTGAGAAGGGGCTCGCCTATCGCAAGCAGGCACCGGTCGATTGGTGCCCCTCGTGTCAGGTGACGCTCGCGCGCGAACAGGTCGAAGGGGTCGATCGCGTCTGCTGGCGCTGCTCAACGCCCGTCACCAAGCGTGACCTCACCCAGTGGTTCTTCAAGATCACCGATTACGCCGACGAGCTGCTCTCGTTTGAGGGGCTCAACTGGCCAGAGCCGATCCGCACGATGCAGACGAACTGGATCGGACGCTCCGAAGGCGCCGAGGTCGACTTCACGGTGGCGAGGTCGGCGCACCACACCGGGGGAGAGAAGCTTCGCATCTTCACGACGCGGACCGACACGCTGCATGGAGCAACGTTCATGGTGCTCGCCCCCGAGCATGAGCTCGTCCAGAAGATCACCTCACCAGAACAGCGCACTGCCGTCGCTGCGTACATCGAATCGACCAAGCGCAAGTCTGAGATCGACCGCCTGTCAACCTCAAAGGAGAAGAGCGGCGTTGCGACGGGTGCCTTCGCCGTGAATCCCATGAACGGCGAGGAGATCCCGATCTGGATCGCCGACTACGTCCTCGCCGGCTACGGCACCGGTGCGATCATGGCCTGCCCCGCGCACGACGAACGCGACTTCGAGTTCGCCACGCAGCACAACTTGCCCATTCGCGTCGTCGTCGCACCGAAGGCACTCGCCTCGGATCCAACGTCTGTTCCGCTCCCGTACCTAGACAAACTCGATGCAGTCGCCGTCAACAGCGGTATCTGGAGTGGACAGCAGTGGCCGGCATCGTTCGAGTCCGCACTCGACGAGGTGGTGCGGCTCGGCGCGGGGGAGCGCACCGTCACCTATCGCCTGCGCGACTGGCTAATCAGCCGCCAGCGCTACTGGGGAACGCCGATCCCGATCATCCACTGCGAGAAGTGCGGCCCTGTCGGCGTTCCAGTTGATCAGCTGCCGGTCACGCTTCCTGACGATGTCGACTTCAAGCAGACGGGCGAGTCGCCGCTCAAGAGCGCGACGGCGTGGCTCAACGTGCCCTGCCCGAAGTGCGGTGGCCCGGGGCAGCGCGAGACCGACACCATGGACACCTTCGTCGATTCATCGTGGTACTGGTACCGCTACCTCTCGCCGAAGTTCACCGGCGGCCCCGTCGATCGTTCGCTCGTTGACGCCTGGTGCCCCGTCGACCAGTACACCGGCGGCGCAGAGCACGCGGTAATGCACCTCCTCTACTCGCGCTTCTTCACCAAGGCGCTCCGCGATCTCGGCCTCATCGGCGAGTCAGAACCATTCACGCGCCTCTTCAATCAGGGGCAGATCTTGGGGAGTGATGGCGAGCGCATGTCGAAGTCGCGCGGCAACGTGCAGGACCCCGACGAGCTGGTGAACCGCCACGGCGCCGATGCGGTGCGCCTCTTCCTCATGTTCATGGGGCCGTGGGATCAGGGCGGCCCCTGGTCGTCGAGCGGTATCAGCGGCATCGTGCGCTTCCTCGGCCGCGCCTGGACGCTCGCACTCGACCCCACAGGGCGCGAGCCTGGTGATCCAGAGAGCGGCAAGCTTCCGGC
>QWQR01000040.1 GCA_003670745.1 Chloroflexota bacterium | reverse complement strand
CGGCGGCGCTTCCCGCATCCGAGAAGAGGACGCCGATGAGCGCTGGGCCGACCGGATCAAGCGAGGAGGCGCCGCGCACCACCACGCGCGGAAGGTCGAGATACGCGACGGGGAGCGGCGGGCGCACATCGCCCCCGCTGGTCATGGGGCCAAGCCCCGCGGCAACGACGACGCGCACGAGTCGCTCCGTCGCCTGCGCCGATTCGGCGGCGTTCCATGGCGTTGGCGCCGCCGATGCGGCGGGGGCCTGCGGGTCTGGTGGCGGCGGCCCACCCGAGAGGAGCGAGAAGAGGGCGAACCCGCCGATCAGTACCGCGATCGGGCGAAGGCGGCGCAAGCGCGAGCGCGGCCCGCTCGCTGCGCTTGGTGCGCTCGGTGCGCCGTTCACCCCGGCGGCCATGACAGCTGTCGGCCGGCGAGCAGGTGGTAGTGCAGGTGATCGATCGCCTGGCCACCCTCGCGGCCAACGTTCGACACCAGCCGCCAGCCGCGCGCGCCGTATCCCGCTGCGTCGGCGAGCTGCGCGGCAACGGCGTGCATGCGCGCGAGAAGTGCCGCATGTTCCGGTGTGTCGCGCAGGTCGGCGGCAGAACCGATGTGCACACGTGGAATAAGGAGCAGGTGTAACGGCGCCTGCGGTGCGATGTCTTCGATCGCAAGGATCAGCGCATCGTCATGACGACGCACGCTCGGCAGCTCGCCGGCAACGATCCGGCAGAAGAGGCAGGGTACGGCGCCATCGCTCATGTGCAGAGTGTAGCGCGCACAGGGTGTAGATCAGTCGGCGCAGAACTCGTGCGCGACCCACTCGCCGCTGCTCCACCGCTCGACGGGGGTGAGCCCCGCCGCGCGCAACGCGGCGAGCGCCTCCTCTTCGCGATCAACGAAGATGCCGCTCGCAATCAGGCGCCCGCCTGGGGCGACGGCGGATGCGAGCTGTGGTGCGAGGGCAACGTGCAGCGCCGCAACAAGGTTCGCCACTACAAGCGGTGCCGCGCCGCGCGGGCTGGGGAGTGACCCTGCGCTAAGCGTCACGCGATCGGCGAAGCCGTTCGCCGCAAGGTTGCGCGTTGCCGCCTCAATCGCAAGAGGGTCGATATCAACGCCGACGCCGCGCGGCGCGCCGAGCCCCAGCGCTGCGGCGAGGAGAATGCCACTCCCCGTCCCAACGTCAAGGATCCCTGTGCCGTTCGGATCAAGCGCCGTAAATCGACCTGCGGCCGCCCAGCGACACAACCCCTCGAGTGCGAGCTTCGTGGTGGGGTGGAGGCCGGTCCCAAACGCCTGACCGGGGTCGATGGTGATCACCACCTCGCCGATCGCCGCGATGTGTTCGCGCCACGGTGGGCGCACGACGATGCTCCCGACGCGCAGCACGGGGAACTCAGCGCGCCAACTCGTCGACCACTCCTCTGCTGGGATGGCACGAATCTCGAGCGGGCCGATGCCGCGCAGGCCGACGCCTGATGCGGCGAACGATGCGAAGCGCCCGAGCTCGTCAACCAGTGCCGATGCAGCCGCACGCGATTCGGGCGTGTCAGGGAGCCATGCGCGCACGCGCACCGGTGCAGATGGATCGAAGGCAACGCCGGTGTCACCAACTGGCGCCGACGGTGCCGCAGGCTCGGCGCTCGTGCCCGATGGTGCAAGGCGCGCGAGTCGCTCCGATACCGCCTCTGCCGCTTCGGCGTCGCAGGCGACGGAGAGTTCGAGCCAGCCGCCGTCGCTCAGTCGCGCTCCTCGCCGCTCGCCTGCGCGAATCGCTCGAGCGCCTCACGCTGCTCGCGACTCAACTTCTTCGGCACCTCAATGTCGACGATGATCCGCAGGTCGCCGCGCTGGCTCGGTCGGCGCACATTCGGCGCGCCGCGGCCGCGCAGCCGCAGCTCGGCGCCAGGCTGGGTCCCTGGCTTGATCTCAAACTCCTCGTCGCCCTCGGCGGTCGGAATCATCACGCGCGCGCCGAGCGCCGCCTGTGAGATCGAGATTGGGATCTCGGTGACGAGATCGATCCCATCGCGCGCGAGCTGCGGATGTTCGCGCACGCCAACGACCACATAGAGGTTTCCAGGCGGCCCGCCGCGACGCCCCGCCTCACCCTGTCCGCTCAGCCGAATCTGCGTGCCATCGCTCACCCCTGGCGGAATGTCAACGCGCAGCCGCTTGTTCCCCTTCGCGCGTCCGTCGCCGCGACAGGTCGAGCAGGGCTTCTCGATGATCTGCCCCTCGCCTGCGCACTTCGCGCACGGCGCTGAGACCGCCATCTGGCCGAGGAGCGTCTGGCGCACGGTGCGCACCTCGCCGCGGCCACCGCAGCCGTCGCAGCTCTTCGTTCCGGAACCTTTCGTTGCACCGCTACCGCCACACGCTTCGCAGGCGAGCCGGCAGCTGAACTCGATCTCGCGGGTTGCCCCGCGAATGGAGTCGCCAAATTCAACGGTCAGGTCGTAGCGCAGGTCGTCGCCGGGCGGCGGACCGCTGCGTCGCGTCCCGCGCGACGCGCCGCCGAAGAAGCCCTCGAAGAGGTCCTCAAAGTCGCCGCTGAATCCCCCTTGAAAACCGCCACCAGGGAAGCCACCAGGGAAACCGCCGGCCCCGCCGCCGGGTGCGCCCTGCCCCGCTCCGCCCACCCCCGGCTCGCCGAAGCGGTCGTAGCGGGCGCGCTGTTCGGTATCTCCAAGCACCTGGTAGGCGTCGTTGATCTCCTTGAACTTCGCCGCAGCATCGGGCGACTTCGAAACGTCGGGGTGATGCTTCTGCGCCGCCTTACGGAACGCCTTCTTAATCTCGTCAGCGCTCGCGCCGCGCTTCACTCCGAGGATCGCGTAAAAGTCGCGAGCCATCGTTATTTCAGGAGCAGGTGGCCGAGGCGGCGCACGGCGTGGCGATACCCGATCACGCCGATCAGGGCGAGGTAGGCGAGGTCGACGAGCATCAACGCGTTGAGGTCGCCAAAGCAGAGCGAACGAATGAGGTGCGTGCCACGCGTGAGCGGCGAGAGCTCCACTACCCAGCGAAGGATCCCCGGGTAGATCTCGACCGGGTAGAAGGTCGCCGAGAAGAGGAAGAGCGGCGTGAGGATGATGAAGAGAAAGTCGAAGTCCTTCCAGCTGCGCAGGTGCGTCGTGATCGCAAACCCTGCGGCCCCGAACGCCGCGCCGATAAAGATCACGGCGAACGGGGTGAGGAGCGCGAGCGGCGAGTGCACCAGGCCAAAGGCAAGCATCACCAAGAGGAAGGCGAGGGCGTAGATCACGCCACGGAGGTTTGACCAGAGGAGCTCGCCGAGGGCGAGGTCACCGACGCTCACCGGCGTCGAGAGGATCGCGTCGTAGACCTTCGCGTACTTCAACTTAAAGAAGACGTTGAACGTTGAGTCGAAGATCGCGCCGTTCATCGCTGAGCTGGCGAGGAGCGCCGGCGCAACGAAGGCGGCGTACGGAACGTCGTTGCCGGCGTACGGAATGGTGCCGATCACACCGCCCACGCCGAAGCCGATGCCGAGCAAGAAGAAGAGCGGCTCAAAGAAGCCCGTCGCGATCATCAGCCACTGGCTGCGATAGACACGGACGTTGCGCTCGAAGACAGAGATGGCGCGTGGCGCGAACGCGGCGATCACTTCAGCATCCTGCGGCGAAAGAGCACCGAGGCGACCATGGTGCCGCCGATCGCCCAGGCGAGTAGCACGGCGACGTGGACCCACGCGTCGGGGAGCGGGCGGCCCAGCGCGAAGGCGCGATCGAGGGCGACGCCGTGAGCGAGTGGTGTGAGCCAGGCGATCGCTTGCGCTGGGCCTGGCAGGTTCTCGATCGGAAAGTAGGTCCCCGAGAAGAAGCTAAGCGGCGTGATGATCATGCGAAAGATAAAGGCGAACCCCTGGTCGTTCTGGCGCGTCACCGAGAAGGCGGTCACGGGTGCTGCGAAGGCGATCCCGGTGAGCGCCGTTGCCGCAATCGTGCCGATCGCGCCGAGTGGAGTGGTGACGATCCCAAAGGCGAGGAGTGCAGCGGCGAAGAACGCCGCGGTGAAGAGCAGCTTTCCGCCCATGAAGGCGATCGCGCCGACCATCACGTCGGCGGCGTTCAGCGGCGTGGCGAGTATCGCGTGATAGACGCGCACCCACTGGATGCGGGCGAGGATCGGCCAAGCCGCCTCGCTTGCGCCGAGGTTCATCGCCGAGCTCGCCATGAGCGCCGGTGCGATGTAGGCGACGTAGCTGACCCCGCCGGTGATCGCCGCCGCGCGATCCCCAACCAGCACGCCGAGCCCGATTCCGAGGCCGGCGAGAATGACGAGCGGCTCAATGAAGGCGCTGAAGAGTGACCCTTGCCACTCGCGGCGATACACGGAGAGCATGTAGCTGACTACATGGCGCCAGCGTGTTGGGTGAGGCAGCAGCTGCGCGAGCGTTGCGCTCACTCGTCGAGACTCCTGCCGGTGAGGCGCAAGAAGACGTCCTCGAGGCTCGATCGGCGCACCAGCCAACTCTCTGGGGTGAGCCCGCTTGCGAGCGCACGCGCATGCGCCGCCTCGCCGTTCTCACAACCGATGATCACGCGCTCAGCAAGTCGCTCGTAGCGATCGCCGATCCCCTCGAGCGCCGTTGTCGGCAGCGAATCGGTGCCGCCAGGGAAGCGCAACTCCAACACCTCGCGCGAGGCGTGTTCGGTGATGAGCTGACGCGGCGAGCCAACGGCAACGATCTTCGCCTGATCCATGACAACGAGGCGATCGCAGAGCTGCTCCGCCTCGTCCATGTAGTGCGTCGTCAATACGATCGTGGTGCCACCACGCTTCAGTCGCTGCAGTGCGTCCCAGAGCAGGTGACGCGCCTGCGGGTCGAGCCCGGTCGTCGGCTCGTCGAGCATCAGGATCGTTGGCGAGGCAATCAGTGCTCGGGCGATGGAGAGGCGGCGCTTCATGCCGCCGCTCAACGGCTCGACCTGATCCTTTGCGCGGTCGGTGAGTTGGAAGAGTTCGAGCAGTTCGTCGGCGCGCGTTGCGATCACCTTTCGATCCATGCCGAAGAATCGGCCAAAGACGAGCAGGTTCTCGCGTACGGTGAGCTCTTGGTCAAGCGTCTCCTGCTGATGCACGACGCCGATCTCGGCGCGAATGCGCGCCCCCTCGCGGTCGGGGTCGCCACCGAGGATCTCGAGCTCCCCCGAGGTGCGCGGCGAAACGCCGGCGATCATCCGCATCGTCGTCGTCTTGCCGGCGCCATTTGGGCCGAGGAAGCCGAAGAACTCGCCGGGGTTTACATCGAAATCGATGCCGGAGACAGCGACCCGCTCGCCGAACCGTTTGGTCAGCGAGCGGGCGCGGATCATTGGAGCGTTACTAGGGTTGGGCATGGTCAAAGGGTACGCGACCCCTTAAACCTCCTTCGCCTCACCCTCGATCGTCTCTCCTTCAGGGGCCTCGCCGGCGGTCTCACCTGCTCCGGCGCTCTCCCCTGCGGCCTGCGACGCCTGGTACGCGGCGGTCCCGATCTCGGTCATGAGCCGGGCGAGCGCCTCGGCCTTCTCCTTAATCGGTTCCGTCGTCTCGCCCTTGAGCGCCTCGCGCACCTCGGCGATCAGCGCCTCGGCCTCACCCTTCTTGCCGGCATCGACCTTCTCGCCGAGATCGGCGAGGGTCTTCTCCGCCTGGAAGGCGAGCGCCTCGGTCTGGTTGCGGAAGTCGACCGTCTCGCGACGCGTCTTGTCCTCCGCCTCATGCTCCTTCGCCTCGCGGACCATGCGGTCCACGTCGTCCTTAGAGAGCATCGAGGAGCCGGTGATGCGCACCTGCTGCTCCTTGTTCGTCGCCTTGTCCTTCGCCTTCACATCGATGATCCCGTTCGCATCAATGTCGAACGTGACCTCGATCTGCGGCACGCCGCGCGGCGCCGAGGGGATCCCCGAAAGGATGAACTTTCCGAGTGTCTTGTTGTCGGCCGCGAACTCTCGCTCCCCCTGCAGCACGTGGATCTCCACCTGCGGCTGGTTGTCCGACGCCGTTGAGAAGGTCTGGCTCTTTGAAGTTGGAATCGTCGTGTTCCGCTCGATGAGCTTTGTCATGACGCCACCGAGCGTCTCAATGCCGAGCGAGAGCGGCGTCACATCGAGCAGCAGCACATCCTTTACGTCGCCCGCGAGGACGCCGCCCTGGATCGCTGCGCCGATCGCAACCACCTCGTCGGGATTCACACCCTTCGACGGCTCCTTGCCACCGAAGAGCGCCTTCACCGCCTCGACAACGGCCGGCATGCGCGTCATGCCGCCAACGAGTACGACCTCATCGATCTCCGACGCCTTCAGCCCCGAATCCTTCAAGGCCGCAAGCACCGGCGCTTTCGTCTTCTCGATCAGGTCGGCGACGAGCGACTCGAGCTTCGCTCGGGTGAGCGTCACAACGAGGTGCTTCGGGCCGGTCTGGTCGGCGGTCAGGTACGGCAGGTTGATCTCGGTCTGGCCGGTGCCAGAGAGCTCAATCTTCGCCTTCTCCGCGGCCTCCTTCAGGCGCTGGAGCACCTGCTGGTCCTTGGAGAGGTCGAGCCCCTGCTCCTTCTTGAACTCTGCGAGGAGCCAGTCGATGACGCGCTGGTCAAAGTCGTCGCCACCCAGATGGGTGTCGCCGTTCGACGCCTTCACCTCGAAGACGCCGTCGCCGAGCTCCAAGATCGAGATGTCGAAGGTGCCGCCGCCTAGGTCGTAGACGGCGATCTTCTCCTCCTTCTTCTTGTCGAGCCCGTAGGCGAGCGCCGCTGCGGTCGGCTCATTGATGATGCGCTTGACGTCGAGACCAGCGATGCGCCCGGCATCCTTTGTCGCCTGGCGCTGCGTGTCGTCGAAGTAGGCCGGAACGGTGATCACCGCCTCGGTGATCTTCTCGCCGAGGAACGCCTCAGCGTCGGCCTTCAACTTTTGCAGGATCATCGCCGAGACCTCTGGCGGCGTGTACGACTGACCATCGTCCGTCTTCACGCGCACGCCGTCGCCGGCGCCGTCCTTCTCGACGAGGTAGGGAACGAGTCCCTTAGTCTTCACCGACTCTGCGTCGTCGAAGCGACGACCCATGAATCGCTTGATGCTGAACACCGTGTTCTTCGGGTTCGTCACTCCCTGGCGCTTGGCGAGCTGACCAACAAGGCGCTCGCCGCCCTTTACGAATCCAACGACGGACGGCACCGTTCGGCCGCCCTCCGCCGAGCTAATGACGGTCGGCTCGCCGCCGACCATTGCAGCAACAACACTATTTGTCGTTCCCAAATCGATTCCGATGATCTTTCCCATACTTGGTTCCTCCTAACTACTTGGTTCCAACATTTCCAACGTCATGACGCTTTACGCGTCATCAAGATTTAATCGGTCGCCACGCTGACCACCGCTGGTCGCAAGACGCGATCGCGAATGCGCCACCCCTTGCGGTGCTCTTCGAGCACCTCTCCGGTAGGCTTGCCGCTCTCGGTTCGTTGCGCGACCGCCTCATGCTCGCGCGGATCGAATGCCGCGCCGACCGAGTCGTACGGCCGCACCTCTTCGCTCTCAAGCAGCGCGAGCAGCTTGCGGTGGATCGCGCCGATCCCCTCCGTCCACGGCTGATCTGCCAACTCGGCGGGCAGGTTCGCCATCGCCCGGTCGAGGTCGTCGGCCACGGCGAGGAGCTTCATCAGCAGCCCCTCCGCGGCGAGCCCCGCCTCGCGCTCCCGCTCTTCGGTCGTACGGCGGCGGAAGTTGGCGAAGTCCGCGGCGGTGCGCTGGTGCGCGGCGATCTGCTCGTCGCGCTCCAGGCGCAGGGCCTCGAGCTCGTCCGAAGGGTTGGGGGCGACTTGCGCCTCCCGCCCTTCCTCCCGACCTTCGTGCGTGGAAGTCATTGATTCATACCCCTTTCGTGCGTAAGTTAGCACTCGCGCATGGAGAGTGCTAACTCGTGAGGCGAGCATAGCGAGGGGCGGGGCGGGTCGTCAAGAGCCGCACGGCGGGGCCCCGGAGGAGCGGGGCGAGGCTGGGTGGTGAGCGGAGCGGGCTAGGCGGTGTGAATGCGGGCGACGAGCTCGGAGAGGAGGCGCGCGACGAAGCGCACGCTCCCGACCGCGCGGGGATAGGCGAGGCGCGTGGGCCCCAAGACGCCGACGACGCCGAGCGCCTGCCCTGGCACGCCATAGGGGGCGAGGATCAGCGAGACGCCGTGCATCTCGCGCGGCGCGTTCTCGCTGCCGATGTACAGGCGAACCTCGCCGCCCTGTGAGACCTCATGCACCAGTCGACCGAGATAGCCGCGCCCCTCGAGCGCGGTGAAGACGTTGCGCAGGTCAGTGCTCTCGGCAAACTCTGGCGCCTCCATCACGTTGAGTAGTCCGTCGCTGTACACCTGCTCCACCGTGGCCTCATCGGCCTCGCGCAAGACGCGGGCGACGCGCTCGATCACGGCGCGTAGCAGCGCGCGGTGTGGCGTTGATTCAGCGAGCGCTGCGGCCTTCGCGTCGGCGACGCTCGCGGTTGCATTAACGAGCGTGGTGTTGACGCGATTGGCGATCGCGGTGAGAAGATCCTGGTCGGCCCCTACGGGGAGTGGCAAGAGCGTCGGGCGAACGCTTCCGTCGCTGATCACCGCGACAAGCGTTGCGAGTCGATCGGCGGTGCGCACCAGATCAACGTGACGAAATCGTGCCGACGTGGGGCGGATCGGCGTAGCGAGTCCGGCGGCGCGCGTTGAACTTGCGAGCGTTGTTGCAGCGATGCGGAACCACTGATCGGCGCCGCCCTCCGCTTGACCGAACTGATGGCGGATCATGAGTTGGTCGACTGCGGTGACCTCGTCGGGCACGGCGATCTCCACCGCGTAGGTGCGATAGCCGCGATCGGTGGGGATACGACCCGCCGAGGTGTGTGGCTGGGCGACGAGTCCGAGCTCTTCCAGTTCGGCGAGTACGCCGCGCACCGTTGCCGGCGAGACGCCGAGGCCGTAGCCCCCGGTGATCGCCGCGGAGCCGACGGGGGCGGCGGTGCGAATGTGCTCCTCGACGAGGGCGCGCAGGATCAGCCGGGCGCGGTCATCGAGGATCCCCGTTCGGCGCTGCCGACGAACCACTGCTCCCCCCT